>NZ_MSJQ01000301.1 GCF_014596515.1 Streptomyces sp. CBMA156 | reverse complement strand
GCGGCGCGCCGAACCGCCGGGCCCGCCAGCCCAGGACCGGCAGCCCGGACAGCAGCGCGACGCCGTGCGAGGGCACCTCCCCGTCGTGCCCGGCGCCCGGCGGACCGTACACCCGCAGCCCCGGTTCGGACCGGTCGCGGACCCAGGCCCGGCCCGGCAGGGAACGGGCGTGGAACTCCGGCCGAACCGCCGGGCCCGCCAGCCCAGGACCGGCAGCCCGGACAGCAGCGCGACGCCGTGCGAGGGCACCTCCCCGTCGTGCCCGGCGCCCGGCGGACCGTACACCCGCAGCCCCGGTTCGGACCGGTCGCGGACCCAGGCCCGGCCCGGCAGGGAACGGGCGTGGAACTCCGGGGCGTAGCGCCAGTCCGCGGCGCCGGTCGCCTCGGCGAGCGCCCGTGCCTGGTCCACCCGGCCGGACCGCTTCTGGAAGCGGTCGAGCTCCTGGAGGGCCACCACGTCGGCGTCCAGGGACGCGACGGCGTCGACGAGCGGGTGCACGGCGACGGTGCCGGAGGCGGGCGCCGTCGGACGTCCGTCGGACGGGAGCTGCCGCCCGTGCAGGACGTTGAAGGTCGCGAGGAGCACCACCGGGGAGCCGATCACGGGGGGACGGTACAGCAGCGGGACCGGTGGCCAGGGGGCGCGGGGTGCCCGGAACGCGGTGTCCGAATGCCGCCAGCGCCCTCGCCGGGCGGTGGCGATCCTGGGACCCAGGGTGCGTCCCGCCCCGTCCCGCCGCGCCGAGGTGGGATCGTCGCCCGAGACCGCTCGTACGTCCCTGCCCGCAGCGAGGAAGAACTCATGACCGACGCCACCCTGACCGCCGGTCCGGTGGCCGACCGGCTCGATGGCACCGACTGGCCGGCCCTGGCCGGCGAACTCGACGAGTACGGCCACGCCCTCACCGGCCCGCTCCTCACGCCCGCCGAGTGCCGGGCGATCACCGCCCTCTACGACGAGCCCGACCGCTTCCGCACGACGGTGGACATGGCCCGCCACCGCTTCGGCTCCGGCCAGTACCGCTACTTCACCCACGACCTGCCCGCCCCGGTCCGGGACCTGCGTGCGGCCTTCTACCCCCGGCTGCTGCCCGTCGCGCGGGCCTGGGCCGAGAAGCTCCGGAAGCCCGCGCCCTGGCCCGATGACCTGGACGCATGGACGGCGGCGTGCCACGCCGCGGGCCAGGCCAGGTCCGCGCAGATCCTGCTGCGCTACGGCCCCGGCGACTGGAACGCCCTGCACCGCGACGTGTTCGGGGACATGCTCTTCCCCCTCCAGGTCGTCATCGGCCTGGACGTTCCCGGCACCGACTTCACCGGTGGCGAGTTCCTCATGACCGAGCAGCGCGCCCGCGCCCAGTCCCGCGGCTCGGCCACCGTCCTCCCGCAGGGCCACGGCCTGGTCTTCACCACGCGGGACCGGCCCGTCGCGAGCAAGCGGGGCTGGTCGGTCGCACCGATGCGGCACGGGGTGAGCACCGTCCGCACCGGCCGGAGGCACACCCTCGGCCTCGTCTTCCACGACGCCTCGTGAGCACCCAGGACCAGGAATCCTCGCCATGACCCACCACCACAGCGCCCCGGCGAACCCCTCCCGCTCCCCGAGGATCAGCACCGCCGACCAGACCGGCCGATTCGGCGGCCCGGCCGCGCCCCGGCCGCACACCGACGCCGAACTCGCCGCGGTCATAGGGCTGTTGACCTCCGGCCGGCCCCGCGTCGAAACCGTCGTGATCGGCCACGGCCGCGACGACGTCTCCCGCGCCACCGCCCGCGCGTTCGCCGAGGCGTGGCAGGCCCGCGGCGGCGCGGTCCTCGGACAGGTGGACTGGCCGGAGGACGCGGCGTCCTGGCTGCGCCCCGCACGGCGCCTGACCGCCCAGATCCCCGATGCCTGGGTGATCGCGGCCGCCGTCCTCGGCTTCGCCCAACTCGCCCGCCGCCTGCGCCACTCCACCGACTTCGACCCGGCCCGCACCGTCGCCTTCGCCGCCCTCGACGACCCCCGCCTGCCCGCACTGGCCGGCCCCGGAACCCTGGACGGCCTGCGCGGCGCCACCGCGGACGGCGGCACCTGGGACATCCACGACGGCTGGATCACCTCCCGCCAGCGGACGGAGCCGAGCGGGTGAGCGCCCGCCCTGCCCGGCGCCCGTGCCGGTAGGGACGACGGCCGACGCGGCCGCGCCGTCCGACCCGGGGCGGCTCTCGAACCACTCGTCCGGTTCCGCCCGGAACCGGAGCCGGACGAGTGCCCGGAAGGGCGGCCGGAGCACTCGTCTCCGGCCGCCCTTCCGGCATTCGCGCCGGTGGGGTCAGTCGGGGCCGGTGGCGAGGAGGAGGTCACTGACCCGTTCGGGGCCGGAGGTGACGGTCACCCGGTAGAGGCCAGGGCGGCGGAGGGTGACGGCGGCGACCAGCGTCGCGTCGCTGAGCAGCAGCGGGGGCGTGGCGACGGCTGCTCCGGTGGCCTCGTCGGTGATCCGGCAGGTGGCACTGTCCGCCGTCGCGCCGTGCACCATCAGGGCCCAGGGCTGCCCCGCGACGGCCGTGTCGGGGAGGGAGAGACCGAGGCCCGGGCGCTGGAGGGCGTCCGTCATCGGGCGGGGCCGGTGGGCGGCCGGCCTCCGGTCGGTGAGGACGGCCCGGACCAGCTCCAGGACCTGCGGGTCGGAGCAGAGGGTGCCGTGCCGGCCGGACACGAACAGCACGGCGTTCGAGGCGGAGGGCGCGGCGGCATCGCGGGGGACGAGGCCGTCCCCGCCGCGGTCCCAGCGGACGATCTCGCCGGACCCGCTCCGGTACGGGCGGCCGTCGTCGTCGGTGCGCGGTGCCGTCAGCTCCGCCGCGATGCCGTCCTCGGTGACTCGTAGGCTCTGCACGGTCGGCTGCCCGATGCCGACCACAGCGCGGGTGCGGGGGAGGAACGGCGCGCGGGCCTCCGTCCGCCGTGCCGCCAGGGCGATGGCGGCGAGGTCCGGATCGCCGCCGGCGCGGCCGACGTCGTCGAGGCGCAGCCGGCGCAGTCCGCCGTCCGTCTCGACGCAGGGGTAGTCGGGCAGCAGGTCGTACACGCCCGGCAGGGTGGCGGCCAGTCCGGCCGGCGAGAGCGGCAGGATCCGGCGGCGGCCGCTGAACAGTTCGGCGACCGCGGGGGTGCCGTGGAAGGGCGTGCCGATGGTGACCAGGTCGCGGGTGAGCGCGGCCAGTCGGGAGTCGGCGGCCAGCGCCGCCCGGGCGACGAGGCCGCCGGTGGAGTGGGCGACGAAGACCAGCCGGGGTTGCTCGTCGGGTGTTCCTGGCCGACTGCGGCGCGGGTTCGCGCGCCAGTCCTCCAAGTGGCGGTGGGCGGCCTCGGCCAGCAGGCGCGCGTTCACCTCGGCGGAGAGCCGCCAGTCGTAGGGGAACGGCAGGACGGCGTCCTGGTGGGGGACGGTGGCGCGCAGCGCGTCGAGCAGGGGCTGGTAGGTCTCCAGACCGCCGAGCGTCGCCAGCCACGCCGGGGCGCTCAGCAGGCCGTCGGGGCGCAGCCGGTCGGTCCGGCCCGCCCGTTCGGCGGGGGTGATACGGAGCGCGGGGAGCCGGAGGAGGCCGGTGCCCCGGAGACTGCCCCACACGTGCCGGCCGGTCTCGGTGTCCAGGAGCGAACTGCCCATGAAGCCGGGGAGGAAGACGATGGCGTCGTGGGTGGTGTCCCGGGGGGTGGGGGCGGGTGTGGCGAGGTCGACCTCGTGCCGGAGGTTCTGGACCACCGCTCGGCTCCAGGCCGCGGGGTGCTCGCCCTCCTGGCCGAGGTAGGTGTTGACGGCGTCGCCGAAGTCGACGCTGGTGAGTGCGGGGCCGGTGCCCGGTGTGGGAGGCGGCACGCTGATGCCGGTGGCCCGGGTGAAGTCCCGCAACTCCTCCGAGGTGAGGGCGTTGTGCAGGGCGGAATCACCTCCGCCGGAGAGGTCGACGCCGGACTGCCGGGCGGTGAGTGCCACGAACTCGGGTGCCTCCTCGCCGAGTTCGGCGGCGATGAGCCGGATGAGTTCGGGGTTCCGGGCGATGTCCTGGGGGTCCAGGTTGCTCATGATGGTGAGCGTGCGGTCGCGAAGCCGACGGGCGTCGATCGAGTCGAAGGAGCCGCCGGTCCTGTGCAGACGCAGGATGTTCACATTGATGCTGAGAGTGAGCACCGTGTCCTGAAGGGCCTCTGTCGCGACTCGCGCCTGGTAGAGCAGATCGTGGGCCCGGCCGAAGTCGCCCTGGATCAGGGCGGTTTGGGCTCGCAGCACAAGCATGCTCGCGGCGGCGGCCGGGTCGGGCTCGCCGGCCAGGACGTCGTTGGCCAAGGCGTCCACTTCATCCCAGCGGCGCAGAGCGGCCAGTGAGTTGATCAGGACGACGGTGAGGGGGATGTCCCCGCCCACACGCCGAGGACGCTCCTGGAAGAGCGTCAGCACCTCGTCCGGACGGTCGTCGACCAGGAGCTGATGGGCGGCCCGCAGCGCCTGCCGGGCCCAGGTCTCGTCGTCGGCCTGCGCCCGGAGCTCCGCAGGGGCGATGTTGCCCAACTGCTCGGCGAGGTACACCTGCGAGCAGGGCGGCAGCTCGTCGTGGGCCGGCTCCAGCAACCGGCCCGCCTCCTTGTCCCAGCGGTGGTCGAGGGTCTCGGTCGGCTGGCCCAGCGCCAGCCGGTGGTACAGCTCCTCGACCCGGTCGCCGTCGTTCTCGTAGTGGGCGACCGCCCGGCGGTGGATCAGCTCCACGACCTCGGGGCGGTCCCGCCGGAGCAGTGGCAGCATGACGGCGCGGACGTCCGCCCGGTGGACGACCGCGAGCCGCCCCGGCACCTCGTCGACGAGGGAGGCCTCGCGCCGGAAGTCCTGGAAGAGGAGCAGCGCGCGGTCCTCGTCCACCGCGCCGAGGCCGCACGGCTCGGCCAGGACCGTGCGGATGACGTCCGGGGTGACCTTCCGGACGATCAGGCCGGGGCTGGCGATGCGGCGCAGGTCCGGGTCGTCCAGGTGGTCGAGGATGCGCCGGTACAGCACGCCCTGGACGGTCTCGGCCTCCAGCTTCTCCCGGAGCCGCTCGTGCAGGGCCGGGTCCCGCAGGGCGTCGGCCTCCCGGCGGAGCAGGGCGGCGGCCAGTTTGAGGTTGAGCGGGCTCCGGCCGACGGTGTCGGTGACCAGGTCCAGTTCCTCGTCGGTGGCCCGCGCGAGGGTGGTGACCTGCCGGCGCAGGAAGTGGCGGGCCGTCGGCGGGTCGAACCCTTCGAGGGGGACGGAGCGGAGGCGGGGGTCGTCGGCCGGCGCGCGGCCGGCGGCGATGACGCGCAGGTTCGGGCAGGTCCACCGCAGGCTGTCCAGGGTGTGCAGCAGGCGGTCCTGGGCGAAGCGGCCGCGCCGTTGGACCCGTTCGAAGGTGTCCAGGACGAGCAGCGGCATCCGGCCGTCGTGGTCGGCCCCGACGGTGGCCAGGAGGGAGCCGAACCTGTGGAGCAGCAGATCGGTGTCGTGGTTCCGCGAGCTCCGGTGCCCGGACGAGGAACTGCGGTCCCGCTCCGCTCTGAGGTCGGCGGCGACGGCGCGGCGGAGCGAGTGTCCCAGGGCGTCCGCCCGGTCGCGCATCCGCGGTGCCAGCAGGGCGACTTGGCGGACGGCCTCGATGAGGACGGTCAGCGGGCGTTCCGGTGCCAGCTCCGGGCGCTCGAAGGTCAGGTAGAGGTGGGCGGCGGGGGCAGGTCCGGCACGCTCCAGGAGGAAGCGCGACAGCAGCGTGGACTTGCCGACCCCGCCCGGTCCGTGCACGAGGAGCCAGGGAGAGTAGCCGTCCTTGCCGTCCACGTAGCCGGCCAGTGCCCGGAGTTCGTCCTCCCGCCCGGTGAACGTCTCGTCGGCGAGTGCCTGGAGCGGTTGCAGCAGCCGGGCCCGCTTGAGGTGCTGCTGCACCTCGTCGGAGGACGGGAGCGTCAGCCCGTGGCCGTCGAGAGCGGCCCGGGCCCGGGGGGCGTCGCGGAACCAGCCGACCACGGTGAGGGCGGCGAACAGCTCGTCGAAGCCCTGCCGGTCCAGCGGAGGGTTCGCCGAGCCGAGGAACCGCTCGGCCCAGTCGCGCGCCGGGTCGGGGCCCGTGCGGGGTGCGGTGGTGAGGGCGGCCCGCAGGCGGTCCGGGCGGCCCAGGGTCTCGATGGTGGCGGTGCGGACCTCGGAGGTGAGCCGCCAGCGGCGTCCCTCCCGAGTGGTGACCCGTTCGCAGTCGTGGACGAGGAAGCGCCGCAGGGACGCGTCGGAGGTGGCGCCGTCGGCCGGGTCCGGGGAGGCCTCCGCCAGCCCTTCGGCGGTGAACGCACCCAGCAGGACGGTCCGTTCGCGGTAGTCGGCGTGGGGCGGCAGCGTTCCGGTCTCGGTCACCGTCGTCAACATCCCTGGTAGAGGCTCCGGCCGAGGCCGACAGCCGTGCGCTGGATCTCGCTGGTCAGGGGGAGCGGGCCGTCGGGGAGGCAGGCCTCGTGGCCGGTCTCGCTCAGCACCTTGACGGCGAGACCGTTGGCGGTCTCGGCGTCGATCGGGCGGCCGGCTTCCGCGGCGACCGTACGGAAGAAGTCGCGCAGGTCCTGGACCCCGATCGGGCCCAGCTGCTCCCGGGCGGCGTGCCATTCGAGCTCCGGCGGCAGCCAGCCGTCGTAGGCGAGCAGCACGATCCGCAGCCGGTCCGCCATCTCCCCCTCGACCACGGCCCTGATCAGCCGGACGACCGCGCGCAGGGCGGGTTCGGTGAAGCGGAGGGACTCCGAGTCGTCGAAGACGAGCCAGTGCCGGGGCCGGGCCGGGACGCACCCCCGCTCCTCGCGCATCCGTCCCCTGAGCTGTCTGACCAGCCGGTCGGCCTGCTGGTCCTCGGAGGAGTGGTGGTCGATCTGCACGCTCCACTCCCGGAACTCGTCGTTGAGGAAGTCGGCCAGGTCGGAGACGCGGACCGGCTCGGTGTACTCGTTGATGCTGAACCGGCAGGGGTTGATGCCCCGGCTCGTCAGCACGTGCTGGATGAGGAACCAGGTGTGGGTCCGTCCGCTCCGCGGATCGCCTTCGATGGTGAGCACGCGATGGCCGCGGTCGAGCACCATGTCCCGGAGCCGGGAACGGAGGGGCTTGCGGTCGAAGAAGGCGCTCCACCCGTCGTTGACCAGTCCGTGATCGAACGGGTCGACGGATCGTGCGACATCCTGTTCGTCCAGCAATTCGGCGAACACCCCAGCGGCGGCCCGGGAGTTGGAGTCCTCGGCGGCGACCTCGACGAGCCTGCGCAGGAGTCCGGTCGTCGCGGCCGTGTCGACGACGTCCGGCCAGACGTCGAGCATCGGCCTCGCCCAGTCGATCTCCGCCTCCTTGATGCCCGCGCGGGCGGCGATCTGCCGGGCCGGTGGCTGTAGGGAGTAGACCTCCATGAGGGCGTCGAGCAGGGCCTTGCCCCTGGGGTCGTCGTGGGGGAACGCGCGCAGGTCCAGCAGTGCCACCGGCTCACTCCACCCCGGCGGCGGCCAGGGCCTCGGCCACCCGCTCGACCCGCAGGCCCTCGTTGCGGAACTCCGACGCGGTGAGCCGCCCGCCGACGCGGTCGTAGCCGCGGTGCAGGGCGACCAGCCGCCAGCGCTCGTCGAAGACGGGGGCGCCGGAGGAGCCGTGATCGGTGTCCGTCCAGTACTGCACCACCTGCTCGTCCACGTGCCGGACGACGTTGTGGCGGACGGCGAGCTTCTTCACCAGACCGTGCGGGTGCTGGATGATGCAGACCCGGTCGCCCTCGGCGACGGTGACCCGCTCGGGCAGCGGGACCACCAGGGCGTCCTCGGGCAGCGGTCCGGCGGCGCGGATCACGGCCCAGTCGCCCTCGGGCCGGCCGACGGCCGTGGCGGTGTCGCACCGGACGGTGCGGTAGGTGAGCGCCCGTCCGTCGAGGTCCTGCTCGTAGCCGAACCAGGCCTCGACCGCCACGGCGGCACGGCCGTCGGCGTACAGGACGTGGTGGTTGGTCAGCAGGAGGTCGGGGCCGATCCGGAAGGCGGTGCCGTAGCAGGCCGTGCCGTCGGCGTGGGTGACCAGCAGGCGGCAGACGGCGGTGGCGAGTTCGGCGCCGCGGCGCAGGAAGGCGACGTCCAGGTACTCGGCGGCGCCGAAGATCTGCCGTTCCTGTTCGTCCGGATCCCGGAAGGCGGCCCAGGTCCCTGCCGGGAGCTCCGTCGCGGGGGCGGGGAGCACGGGGTGGGCGGCGAGCAGTTCGCGCAGGCGGGCGGCGAGGGCCTGGTCGGGGCCGTCGGCGATCCGGTCGAGCAGGGGACGGAGCTTCTCCTGCTTCCGGGCGACGCCGATGAGGTCGAACCAGACCTGGGTCATCGGCTGGTCCCAGTTGACGTCGGCCGGGCGGATGCCGGTCTGCTGGGCCAGCTCCAGCACCGGGCTGACCCGGAAGTGGACGGAGGCGAGCAGGTCGCGGAGTTCGCCGGCACCGGGGTGGTCCCACCGGAAGGGGAAGCTGTCCAGGAAGTGGGTCGTTCGCTGGGAGGGGGTCGTCGTCGCCATGCCCTGTGTGTTCGCTTGTCGGAGAGGGTGGGGGTTACGGCTGGAAGGCCCAGTACGCGCCGTCCTGGTGCGGGACCCGGACCAGCCCGTAGCGCTCGGACGGCCGGTGGCCGTGGCGCAGCAGCCCGTACAGGTCGGAGAGCACGGAGCGGTGGTCGTTCACGTAGGAGTGGCCCATCAGGCCGGTGTCGAGCTCGGAGACGTCGACGGTGTCCAGGCCGGGCGCGACCACCACGCCCGGTCCGGCCTGGCCCGCCCGGGGGTACTCGGCCAGGTGGCTGGAGACGGCGAGCGCGCGGTCGTTGGCGGAGGCGTAGAGGGTGCAGCCGCGCGCCTGGTGGACGATCCTCGGCAGGAGCTGGCGGAACACCTCGGCGTCGACGTCGGGCGCGGTGAAGACGACCTGCCCGAGCCGGCCCGCACCCTCGGGGAGGGCGGTGGTGTCCAGGTCGGCCAGGGCGTCGGTGACCAGCCGGTTGCCCATGCTGTGGGCGACGAGGTGCACCTCGTCGACACCGGTGTCCGTCAGCACGTGGCGCAGGAACTCCTGGAAGTGCGGGACGGCCCGGCGGGCGGCGTTGCCGTCGGCCGGGTAGTCGGTGACGGCGGCCTTGGACGGCCAGCTGTACAGCATGGGCAGGCCGGTGAAGTTGAGGTCGTAGGCGATCTGGGCGGCCCGGACGGCGGCGTCGGCGAAGGAGACGTTGTAGCCGTGGACGAACACCAGTGCCGATCGGGGGGTTTCGCCGTTGCCGGGGAGGTGGCGGCCGCGGGCCCGCTCGGCGAACCCGGCGGCGGTGAGCGGGGTGACTTCGCCGAGGTGGGTGTCCCGGTCCGGGCTGGTGCGGAATCGCAGCCGCCACCAGCGCGGCTTCTCGACGGCGCCGACGCGGTGGTCGTCGGGGACGTTCACCAGGGCCTCTCCGTAGGAGAGCGGGCCGCGCTCGCCGCCGTACGCCGCCCCGGCCCCGGTGGCCGGCGCGCGGTCGGTGGCGTAGAGGACGGGGACGAGCAGGGAGCGCGTCGTCGTGCCCCAGGAGGGCGGGGGAGCGTCCGGACCGAAGCGCTCCCGGCCGTCGGTGAGCGCGTCGAACTCGGCGACGAGGAGGTCGTCCAGCGGCGGGTACGCCTCGAAGGCGGCGGCCACCGCGTGGGCGGCCTCCTCGACGGCGTCGGCCGCGTCCGGGCCCGGCGACGGCGCACGGCCGCGCGCGGTCTCCAGGGCGCGCAGCGCCACGAGGACCTCGGCCTCCAGCCGCTCGAACTCGGCTTCTGACAGGTTGTCGGGCGCCTTCGGCCAGACCCGCGCGACAGCCGGCTCCAGCACATCCCACGTGTCCAACATCGGCCCCCAGCCGCCTTGTTCGGGACGAACCCGACCCGGCGCGACAGCGAGTGCAGAACCGGATCGGTCGCATCATAGGCCTTGGGGCGGGCACGGTTGGGCGGTTCCCGCAGGTCCGGTGCCGAATCGGGGCACGGCGGGGGCGCGAAAGGCACCGCGAACACCGGTGAACGGTGTTCGCGTCCTCGGACGGCCGACGGCCGGGGCCGGGGCCGGTCACGCGGGCCGGAAGGGCACCTGGGTCACCTCCGCGAGGGCGGAGCAGACGCGGAAACCGTGGTGAAGGGCTTCACCGACCGGACCCTGGCCGTGGACCCGAACGCCTCGGTCATCGTGCTCGGCGACCTCAACGACTTCGAGTTCTCTCAGACCATCGACAGCCTCACGGCCGGCGGCTCGCTCACCGACCTGCCGCGCACCCTGCCGCTGCCCGAGCGCTACACCTACGTGTACGAGGGCAACTCGCAGGTGCTGGACCACATCCTGATCTCCCGCTCGCTGGCGGCCACGTCGTACGCCTACGACATCGTCCACATCAGCAGCGAGTTCGCCGCCCAACTCAGCGACCACGACCCCCAGGTGGTACGGATCCCACTGCCGTGACCTCCCCGGCCCACGGTGCCGGTCTCCCCGCGCTGATGGGGAGGCCGGCACCGTTCTTTGTCCGGGCGGCAGTTGTGGACGCGCACGACGGTGCGGGGGCCGTCCGCGCCGAGTGCCGCCGCCCGCACCGAGTCGATGCGGGCGGGCCGGTCCCCCGACCCAGCGGGCCTGACTTGTCAGGAAATCGATGGACCGCAGGATTCCTGTCACCACCCGCCGGTTTCCGGAAGTTGAACTCCAAGGGCGGCACCAATTCTGTGCACAGGATGAACCCGGCTCTCGCGATTTCTGTGCACAGAGTGAACTCGGCTCTTTCTTTTGGGGGATGGCCCGCAATTGGCGCGGAGCCCGTACCCGTCGAGGGGGTGCGGGCGCCAGGCCCGGCGGGGCCGGGGGTGGCTCGCCGGTCGACGACCTCCGAGGGGAGGCGACTCTCGATGCGTGCCGCTGGTGCCCGTCCCGGCAAGAAATGGCTGGTCAATTGCTTTGAGTGGCAAGCTTGTTCACTCAATGGGCCATGGGTGGCCGTGTCTGCGACCCGGGCCGGCGCCTCGGCCGGAGCTCGCCCGCGAAGCGGGTTCGTCTGCTTTGGGTCCGTTCTGCGAAGCATGGACCCGTCCGGATGGTTTCGGTGCGGATGGCGGATCGGGCCCCATTTTTGCGGGTTCGGAACCGATGGCCAGTCATGCCCAGATCTCCGAATTAGTTCCCCCTCGTCCGGTCCCGACTCCCGGCTTTGAGGGCCTTTTGGAAGACCCTTGGAAAAGGGGGGTGGTTGATCTAATGTCGAGGCGCGGCAGTCAGTACCGCCGAATTTCACGGGACATCACCAGCACCATGTTGTGAGGTTCCGCTGCACCGGTCCGGGGGGGTCGGGGGATGCGTGCGCGGGGCGGAGCGTCCGTCCGGTCGTGGACCCTGCGCTGCCCGGTCCCCGTGCCGAGGGACACAGCAAGTGCGACAGCAGACACGCTCCGAGGAGTACATCAGATGCTGAAGGCACGTTTGACCGGCGCGGCCGCGATAGCCACCGTCGCCCTGTCCCTGTTGTCCGTTCCGTCCGCCCATGCGGTCGGACGGCCGAACTTCCAGCTTCCGGTCCCGTGCGGGGAGAAGTGGACCGCGAGCACCTACGCGGGCCACAACCCGAACGGCTCGGTCGACCTCAACCACTACCCGGGCGACGACTTCGGCCTCCCCGTGGCAGCCAGCGCCGACGGAACCGTCGAGGTCGCCGAGGCGGGCAGCTCCTGGGCCGGCACCCACGTACGGATCAACCACGGCGGCGGCTGGACCACCCACTACGCCCACCTCTCCGCCCTCGACGTGTCGGCCGGCACCTACGTGAAGGCCGGTCAGATCGTCGGACGCGTGGGTAGCACCGGCAACTCGACCGGCCCCCACCTCCATTTCGAGGAGACCCTGAACGGCGTCGGCCAGCAGGCCACCTTCGACGGAGTCGCCTTCAACGGCGCCACGCAGGACTTCACCAGCAAGAACTGCGGCCCCGCCAAGCGGCCGACGAATGTGGGTGTGTACCGGTCGGCGGAGGCGTTGTTCGCGGTGGCGGACCACGGTGGGGGTGTGGCGGGTTCGACGATGTTCGGGAACCCGGGTGATGTGCCGTTGGTGGGTGACTGGAACGGTGACGGCAAGGACACGTTCGGTGTGTACCGGCCGTCGGAGGGGTGGTTCTATCTGTCGAACGACAATGCGAGTGTCGCGGTGAGTGCGGGTTTCGGGAACCCGGGTGATGTGCCGTTGGTGGGTGACTGGAATGGTGACGGCAGGGACACCATCGGGATCTATCGTCCGTCGACGCAGGATTTCGTGTGGACGGACGACAACGTGAATGTCGTGCGGACGCAGCAGATGGGGTCGGCGGGGGATGTTCCGGTGGTGGGTGACTGGAACGGTGACGGCAGGGACACGATCGGGGTGTACCGGCCGGCCGAGGGGATGTTCTACCTGACGGACTCGGGTGCGGGTGCCTCGGTGGACCATGCGGTTCCGTTCGGCAACCACTACGAGAACCCGATCGTGGGTGACTGGGACGGTGACGGCCGGGACGAGGTCGGTGTGTACCGGTCCGCGACGGCGGAGTTCCTGGGCGCGGCCCACGACTCCAGCACCCTCGCCTACCAGGTCTCGTTCGGCAACCCCGGCGACACCCCCATCACCGGCACCTGGTAGCACGCGGAACTGATCGATTCCGTGGGCGCGCAGGCCGGCCCCCTCCGCCGGCCTGCGTCGCCGACGTGTCTGCGCACGGCCCGTTCGACCGTCAAGAGCGCCTTCTTCTGATCCAGCACCGACACGGCCCGTCTCCGGGACGACGCCCCGGCAGCACCTTCACCGGACGCCGGACCCGGGACGCAGGGCCTGCCCGTGCACGACCCAACTCTCAAGGAGATCCACTCCCATGCCATCAGCCGAGCGATCCGCACGACGGAGCGCACTCGCCGCTGCCGTCGCGGTCGGGGCCCTGCTCAGCGGTGCCCTGAGCACCGCGGCCCAGGCCGCTCCCTCCGCTTCGGACCTCAAGTCCGTGAGCTACCAGGGCCATCGGTTCGACGTCCCGAAGAACTGGCCCGTCGTCGACCTGGCGGCCGACCCGACCGCCTGCGTCCGCTTCGACCAGCACGCCGTCTACCTCGGCACTCCCGGTGAGGACCAGGCCTGCCCGACCGGCCTGGTGGGCCGCACGGAGGCGCTGCTCATCCAGCCGGACGGCACCGTCGCCGGCCACGGAACCGAACTGTCCGAGGTCGGCAAGGAGATCGTCAGCCGGGTGCCGGGCCTCAAGGTCACGGCCACCTACGCAGACGACCTCGGTCTGGTGCGGTCGGTCCTCGACCGCGCCGGCCTGCCGCACGCCACTTCGCGCAAGGCCGCCGTGAACGAGGCCCCCGCCCGAGCGACCGCCGGCCTCACCGTGAACGGCTCGGCAGACCTCACCAACCACATCGGCAAGGGATTCGACGCCTGCACGGCGCCGAGCAACGGGCTGATGGACTCCTGGAAGGCGAACTCGCCCTACGGGGCGGTCGGCGTCTACATCGGCGGCAGCAACCGTGCCTGCGGCCAGTCCAACCTCACCGCGTCCTGGGTGCAGCGGCAGGCCGGCAACGGCTGGAGGTTCCTGCCGATCTACGTCGGGCTCTACGCCCACCAGATCGATCCCGCCAACGCCGCCGCCCAGGGGCGTGCGGCCGCGGACGATGCGGCCAACCAGGCCGCTCAACTCGGCTTCGGCCAGGGGTCTCTGATCTACAACGACATGGAGGACTACGGCTCCGCCTACTCGGGCAGGGTCCTCTCGTTCCTGTCCGCGTGGACGACGCGGCTGCACGAGCGCGGCTACAACTCCGGCGTCTACAGCTCCTCGAACTCCGGCATCGCTGACATCGTGAACAACCGGTCGAACGGCTACGCCCTCCCGGAGGTCCTGTTCACCGCGCGCTGGAACGGTGCCGCCAACACCGACGAGCCGGTCATCCCGGCCGGAACCTGGGCGAACCACCGGCGCGTCCACCAGTACCGGGGCAACACCACCGAGACGTGGGGCGGCTACACGCTCCAGATCGACCAGGACTACCTGGACGTGCAGCTCAACGGTGGAGTCGCGGCACGGCCGACGAATGTGGGTGTGTACCGGTCGGCGGAGGCGTTGTTCGCGGTGGCGGACCACGGTGGGGGTGTGGCGGGTTCGACGATGTTCGGGAACCCGGGTGATGTGCCGTTGGTGGGTGACTGGAACGGTGACGGCAAGGACACCTTCGGGGTGTACCGGCCGTCGGAGGGGTGGTTCTATCTGTCGAACGACAATGCGAGCGTCGCGGTGAGTGCGGGTTTCGGGAACCCGGGTGACGTGCCGCTGGTGGGTGACTGGAATGGTGACGGCAGGGACACCATCGGGATCTATCGTCCGTCGACGCAGGATTTCGTGTGGACGGACGACAACGTGAATGTCGTGCGGACGCAGCAGATGGGGTCGGCGGGGGATGTTCCGGTGGTGGGTGACTGGAACGGTGACGGCAGGGACACGATCGGGGTGTACCGGCCGGCCGAGGGGATGTTCTACCTGACGGACTCGGGTGCGGGCGCCTCGGTGGACCATGCGGTTCCATTCGGCAACCACTACGAGAACCCGATCGTGGGTGACTGGGACGGTGACGGCCGGGACGAGGTCGGCGTGTACCGGTCCGCGACGGCGGAGTTCCTGGGCGCGGCCCATGACTCCAGTGCCCTGGCCTACCAGGTCTCGTTCGGCAACCCCGGCGACACCCCCATCACCGGCACCTGGTGACATGACGGACCCGGGGCCGAGGAGGGACGCCCACCTCGGCCCCGGGCCGTTTCAGTGCGTGACGGTCCAGGACAGGCTCGCCGTCAGCCTCGCGCGCAGTGCCGGGTCGGCGACGGCCGGGGCATGCGTGAGCCATCCCCGCGTAGGCGGGGCCGACGGAGATCGGCGGATGGGTACCGGTGTCGAGGGTGACCCGGTACAAGTCCGGAGCGTCGGCGGTGAACCGGGCGGTCAGGGTGCCGTCCGCCCGACCCGAAAGTGGGCAAGACCTCCAACGCCTCGCGTGTGGGCCTGTCGGAGGGGGACTCATACGCAGCGGCCGTTCTCTCGTGCTTCGTTACTCGACATCTCGAAGCGTGAAGAACGGCCCCTCACGTACTGCTGGTTCCCGAGAATCTCAGCGGGTCGAGTGACCTGCGAGGTCAAGCGCCGAGCTCAGGCCGGCTGGCAGGTGCGGGCGGCCCTGGTGACTTCGTCGTACCAGTTCACGAGGGCGGGCGCGTCCTCGCGCGCCAGATCGGCGTGCACGGAACGGCACAGGGACCGGAAGGGTGACGGGTCCCAGTGGCGGGCCAGCTCGGACAGCGGGGCCTCGTCGAGGCTGCCCAGGGCGAAGCGGCGGTCGAATCCGTAGGTGAGGGGCACGACCGTGCCGTCCGTCTCGATGACCAGCGGGGAGAGCCAGGGGGCGAGCCCCCGGGGCCTCTCGTCGTCGGGGAGGAACCGGTCGGCCTGGGCGACGATGCTGTGGCGGTCCACGAGGTCGAGCTGGACGGTCAGGTCCGTGGACGACCGCAGCCGTGCGGCCTCCAGGACGGAGAAGAGCATCTCGGTCACGTCGGGCACCGCTCCGGGGAGGCGGCCGGCGGCGTTGCCCTCCGGTTCGAGCGGGTGGATCTGGAGCAGGCTCGCCCCCGCGGCGACGGCGAAGTCGGCCACCCAGGCAAGCTCGTGCACGTTGAACTGGGTCAGGGTGAAGATGAAGCCGAAGGGGATGCCGGAGGCACGGACCAGGGGGAGGCGGCGCTCCATGGCCGAGAAGCTGCGGGCGTCCTGCCGCATCCGTACGTGGCTGTCCGGGGTGCCGTCCAGCGAGATGGCCAACACGTCGACCAGGCCCGTCAGTTCGCCCAGCCGGCGTTCGGTGAGCAGCATGCCGTTGGTGGTGACGGTCGTCCGCATGCCGTGGGTGCGGGCGGTGCGCAGCAGCTCCGTGAGCGGGCGGTAGAGCAACGGCTCGCCGCCCGACACTCCGAGGACGTCGTAGCCGAGGGCGGCGGCGTCGGCGACGGCCCTGCCCAGGACGGGCAGGGCCGTGGTCTCGTCGACGTCCGGCCCCGAGGACGAGTAGCAGTGGAGGCAGCGCAGGTTGCACCGCCGGGTCGGGTGGACCTGGAGGACGGCTCGCCGGCCGGTGAGGGTCATGAGTGGGGGCTCGTCCGTGGTCTCAGCGGGCGGAGTTCGCGACCCCGACGGAGACCTCGATGACCTGGTGGTCGTACACCGGCGGAATGCCGCGCGGGAAGACGGTGACGGACGGTCCGCCGATGGTGTGGCTGCTGCGGATCAGCTCCACCACCTGGTCGACGACCGCCCCGGCCTGCGGGCCCGTGCCCTCGGCGCGGAAGGAGGCCTGGAGCAGGTCGGGGCGCGGGATTCCCTTGATGAGGATCTTCTCCACGACGAGTCCGGAGGTGATCTCGGCGAGGCCGGTCAGGAACTCCTCGCTGATCGGCTCACCCGCCTTGCGCCAGGCTTCGAGCAGTGCGTCCGATCCGCGTCGGTTGTCGGCCATCTCGTTCCTCCAGAGGGGGAGAGGGGGAATTCCGGTGGCAGTCTGTGTGCGTTCCGCCGCACGGGCAAGCCACCACCCGGGTGGAGTCGCCCGGGTGGAGTGACGGCGGGGCGCCGGGTCGGTTTCGCGCCGGAGCGGGCGGGGTTCAGGAACCGGTGCCGGGCGTGGTGGTCCGCCGCACGCGGGCGCGCAGGGTGGCGGCGAAGTCCTCGGCGCGGGAGAGCTGGGTGCGGAGCTTGTCGATCTGTTCGGTGGCGGTGTGCTCGTAGCTCCGGACGCGTCCGAGGAGGGCGTCGCGCTCGTCGGGGTCCAGGTCGCCGGCGGAGTCGAGCCGGTCGGTGGCGTCGAGGAGGTCGCGCATCTGGTCGAGGGTGAAGCCGAGGGGTTTCATGCGGCGGATGACCATGAGGCGGGCGACGTCGGTCTCGGTGTAGAGGCGGAAGCCGCCCTGGGAGCGGGCCGAGGGTGTGACGAGGCCGGTCTCCTCGTAGTGCCGGATGGTGCGCAGGGACAACTCGGTCCTGGCGGCGACCTCGCCGATCTGCATGTGCTCGCCGTTCACGTTCTGCCTCGTCAGTCCTTCCCGGTCCCCACGGTGCCCGTGCCCGGGCGGGCGGCACCGCCCGATCTCTACCCTAACGTTAGGGTAGAGTCTCCGCCGGTGCGGGCGGTCGGGTGCTGCCCGCCGCCGTGCCGGGGCTGACGGTACTCCCGGCGAGGATCCCGTTCCGGGGGAGAAGCGTGCGCGAGCCGATGAGGCCCGCCGCCGCCTGCCCGCCGTGACGCCCGGACTCCCGGACGCGAGCCGAGGCCGCGCACACCGTGCGGGCCGGGGTTCCGTCACGCGCCGCTTCCGGTCCCCGTACGCCACGGGGCCTTCGCGCTGGGTGCCGTCCGTGCCCCGTGCCTCCTTCCGTACGTCCGGGCGGCAGCCGGGGCGTGCCCGAGTACGACAGGTTCCTTCCTTGCCCGCTCCCGTTGTCCCTCCGGCTGTCTCCCCGGCCGCGCGCCTGGCCGGCCTCAAGCCCGACTGGTGGTCGGACCCGAAGGTCTGGCGGACGGAGGTGCTGGCCGGCCTGGTGGTCGCGCTGGCGCTGATCCCCGAGGCGATCTCGTTCTCGGTCATCGCCGGGGTCGAACCCGCGATCGGGCTGTTCGCCTCGTTCACCATGGCCGTGACGATCGCGGTCGTCGGCGGCCGCCGGGCGATGATCTCGGCCGCCACCGGCGCCGTGGCCCTGGTGATCGGGCCGCTCAACCGTGAGCACGGGTTCGGCTACCTGGTCGCGGCGGTGATCCTCGCGGGGGTCTTCCAGATCCTGCTCGGCGTGCTCGGGGTGGCGAAGCTGATGCGCTTCGTGCGGCGCTCGGTGATGGTGGGGTTCGTCAACTCCCTGGCGATCCTGGTCTTCCTGGCGCAGGTGCCGGAGATGTCGCACGTCCCGTGGCCGGTCTACCCGCTCCTCGCCGGAGGCCTCGCGCTGATGGTGTTCTTCCCGAGGATAACCACGGCGGTGCCGGCGCCGCTGGTGTCCATCGTGATCCTCACCGCCGTCACGGTCGGCGCCGGAATCGCGGTGCCCACGGTCGGCGACAAGGGTGCGCTGCCGTCCTCGCTGCCGGTGCCCGGCCTGCCGGACGTGCCGTTCACGCTCGACACCCTGGTCACCGTCGCGCCCTACGCGCTGGCCATGGCGCTGGTGGGCCTGATGGAGTCGCTGATGACCGCCAAGCTCGTCGACGAGATCACCGACACCCGGTCGGACAAGACCCGGGAGTCCGTCGGCCAGGGCGTCGCCAACATCGTCACCGGGCTGTTCGGCGGCATGGGCGGCTGCGCGATGATCGGCCAGACCATGATCAACGTCAAGGTGTCGGGCGCCCGCACCCGGCTGTCCACCTTCCTCGCCGGGGCCTTCCTGATGGTGCTGTGCATCGTCTTCGGCCCGGTGGTCTCCGACATCCCGATGGCGGCCCTGGTCGCCGTCATGGTCATGGTCTGCTTCGCGACCTTCGACTGGCACTCGATCGCCCCCGCGACCCTGAGGCGGATGCCGGCCGGTGAGATCGCGGTCATGGTGATCACCGTCGCCTGTGTGGTCGCCACCCACAACCTCGCGGTCGGCGTCGTCGTCGGTTCGGTCACCGCGATGGTCGTCTTCGCCAGGCGCGTCGCCCGCCTCGCCGATGTCACCGCCGTCGCCGACCCCGACGGCGGCCGGGTCGTCTACACCGTGACCGGGGAGCTGTTCTTCGCCTCCGCCAACGAGCTCGTCGGCCGGTTCGACTACGCGAACGACCCGGAGAGGGTCGTCATCGACCTCGGCGGGACCCACGTCTGGGACGCCTCCTCCGTCGCCGCCCTCGACGCCGTCTCGGCCAGGTACGCCCAGCGCGGCAAGACCGTCGAGATCACCGGCCTCAACGATCCCAGTGCCGAGCTGCACGGCCGGCTCTCCGGCGAACTCGCGGTGAGCTGACGTTCCGAAGGCATGGAGCGGAGGGCTCCGGCGGTCGCGCCGGGGCCCTCCCGGCTGTCCGGCCCCGACGGCTCGGGCCCTGCTTAGGGAGGGGCTGCCGAAATTGGTCCAGACCTAATTGGTCCAGACCTATTGACGCCGCTTGTCATCCTTCCTACGATCCGGTCCGGCACAGCCCCCACATGTTCCACCTCACCCAGAGCCGGGCGTCACGCCCCCACGCGTCGGTCATGCCCATGACGCTCGGCGGGAAGGAAGCACAGCATGTTCCGTCGGAGGTCGCGTACCCCACGTCAGTCGGGCGAGTTCCGCCCTTGTCCGGAACCCGGTCGCCTCGAAGGCGGCCAGGCCGGCAGTGAGCCGCTCCGGGCGTCCGGTCTGCAACGGGCCTCGCGGGTGAGCCGGGCCGGCAGCGCCGGCAACGGGCGGACCCTCCTGAGGAGTTCCCTCGCCGCAGCGAGCGCCATCGCCGTCATCGGTGCTGGTCTCGCCGTGTCCGGCGCCGCCACGGCGGGCGCCGCCACCCCGAACCTGGTGGCCAACCCCGGATTCGAGAGCGGACTCTCCGGCTGGACCTGCTCCGGCGGTTCCGGCGCGGCCGTCACCAGTCCGGTCCACTCAGGATCCTCCGCGCTCCAGGCCACGCCGACCGGCCAGGACACCGCCCAGTGCAGCCAGACCATCAGCGTGCAGCCCAACTCCCAGTACACGCTGAGCGCCTACGTCCAGGGCAGCTACATCTACCTGGGCGCCACCGGCACCGGCGTCAACGCCTCCACCTGGACGGCGAGCAGCCCGTCGTACGGCCAGCTCAGCGTCGGCTTCACCACCGGGGCGACCACCACCTCGGTGACCGTCTTCCTGCACGGCTGGTACGGGCAGCCCGCGTTCTACGCGGACGACGTGTCGCTCGCCGGCCCGGGCGGCACCACCACGCCGCCCACCACCCCGCCGACCACCCCGCCGACCACGCCGCCCACCACCCCGCCGACGACGCCGCCCACCACGCCTCCGACGACGCCGCCCACGACTCCGCCGACCACCCCGCCGGGTGACACCTGCCCCACCAAGCCCAAGCCCTCGGGCAAGGTCATCCAGGGGTACTGGGAGAACTGGGACGGCGCCCTGAACGGGGTCCACCCGGGCATGGGCTGGACGCCCATCACGGACAGCCGGATGGCCGCGCACGGCTACAACGTCATCAACGCCGCCTTCCCGGTGATCCTCTCGGACGGCACCGTCCTGTGGCAGGACGGCATGGACAGCAACGTCAAGGTCTCCACCCCCGCCGAGATGTGCCAGGCCAAGGCCGCCGGGGCGACGATCCTGATGTCGATCGGCGGTGCCGCCGCCGGCATCGACCTGAGCTCCAGCACCGTCGCCGACCGCTTCGTGGCGACCGTCGTCCCGATCCTCAAGAAGTACAACTTCGACGGGATCGACATCGACATCGAGACCGGCCTGTCCGGCAGCGGCAACATCAACACGCTGTCCGCCTCCCAGTCCAACCTCATCCGCATCATCGACGGCGTGCTCGCCCAGATGCCCGCGGGCTTCGGCCTGACCATGGCCCCCGAGACCGCGTACGTCACCGGCGGCAGCGTCAACTACGGGTCGATCTGGGGTTCCTACCTGCCGATCATCAAGAAGTACGCGGACAACGGCCGGCTGTGGTGGCTGAACATGCAGTACTACAACGGGAGCATGTACGGCTGCTCAGGCGACTCGTACCAGGCCGGCACCGTCCAGGGCTTCACCAAGCAGACCGAGTGCCTGAACAACGGTCTGACCATCCAGGGCACCACCATCAAGGTGCCCTACGACAAGCAGGTGCCCGGCCTGCCGGCCCAGCCCGGCGCGGGTGGCGGCTACATGGACCCGGGCCTGGTGAGCCAGTCGTGGAACGCCTTCAACGGCCAGCTGAAGGGCCTCATGACCTGGTCGATCAACTGGGACGGCTCGAAGGGCTGGAGCTTCGGCGACAACGTCAAGCGCCTCCAGGGCCGTTGACATCCGGCAGGCCTCACGGCTGATCTCCCGTTGATCTCCCGCTGAGTCCTCCTGCCGAGTCCTCCCCATCGGGTTCCCGCGCCCCGGTGCACCACGGTGCACCGGGGCGCGGCCGTGTCCGGGGCACGGGCGATGGCCCGAAGAACAACCGGACGTTCATCACCGCCACCACCTCGCCGTACTCCCTGCTGACGCCCGTGACGGGCACCCACCGGGTCTCCTGCCGGGGGAACCGGACTGGCGGGTCGGCCGGCAACCGGGAGAGGCGGGGTTCCGGAGGCGGAGGGTGCGCCCCCATGCTGGGCCCATGACGATCTCGCGCAGGACGATCATCAAAGGCATGGCCGCCGCTCCACTGGCGGCCGTGGGCGGGGGCCTCGTGGCGCCGGCGGCGGCCGAGGCGGCGGTGCTGACGCCGGGCCGGTTCACGCTGACGGAGCGGCTGGGCAACGGGTCGGGGACGTACGCCGCCCAGGCGGCGGGGCTGGCGGGGGTGCTGCCGAAGGCGACCGTGGCCGACGTGCTGGCGAGCGCCAACCGGGACGCGGTGCACCTGACCGGCGCGCCGAGCGGCGTCGGGGCCTTCGCCGACGGGTTCGCGTGGAACCCCGGGGACCAGGGCGTCGCCGAGTGGGTCCCGCAGGGCGTCACCACCAGTGCGGACGCGCTGGGTTCGGGGGTGTGGGGCGGCAAGCGGGTCGTCCTGGTCTCCTGGTACTTCGACACCGACCCGGACGGCGACGGAGTCCCGGACTTCCCGGTCAACAAGGGTGTCCGGGTCTCCTTCGTCGACCACAGCGACCCCGCCGCGCCCAGGTACCGCCACGTGCTGCTGGTGGAGCCGATGAGGACGGCGGGCGGCGCCTACTCGTACGCCCCCGTGCAGCGCCACGCCGGCGGGATCCTCTGGTACGGCAACCTGCTCTACATGGTGGACACCACGAAGGGCCTGCGGGTCTTCGACCTGGACACCGTCTTCGAGGTGGCGACCGGCAAGTCCGACGTCTGCGGCCTGGACGCCTCCGACGGCCGCCACTACGCGTACGACTACCGGTACGTGCTGCCGCAGAGCGGCGCGTACGACAACACCGGGACGCTGCTGCGCTTCTCCTGCCTCGGCCTGGACCGCGCGAGCACGCCGGACAGCCTGACCGTCAGTGAGTACGCCGTCGACCTGGACAACCCGGCCGTCGACTACACGGGGACCGGCTGGAACGGCGACGGCACGAAGATCACCACGCCGAAGATCGTCCGCTGGAACCTCGACTACACGAACCGCAAGCTCGGCTCCACCACCGCCTCGGAGGCGGTCACGGTCAGGCAGGGCAAGATCCAGGGCACCGTCGCCCAGCAGTCCAGGCACTACCTCTCCACCAGCAACGGCGGCGGCAACGGCACCCTGCACGCCGTCACCTCCGGCACCGACACGCCCTCCACCGTGCTGCGCCTCGCCAAGGGCTGCGAGGACCTGAGCTTCCACAGCTCGGCGACGACGGACTGGAAGTACGCCGAGTCGGTGATCTGGAACCTCAGCGAGTACGCGGGCAGCCGGTACGTGTACGCGGTCCGGGCGGCCGGGAGCTGAGGCCGGCCGGGAGCTGAGGCAGGCCGGCCGGGCGGAGGGGTGCGGCGGTTGTTCGGCGTTTTGTTCAATGACCGAGGGCCGAGCCGGAACAACCCCGGTGCGCTACACCTGTAGCGCACGCCACACCCGTGTCGTGCGTCGGGGCCAGGGCCGTGACAGCGCCGGACGCCGGGAGGGCTCACCAGATGACGACGCTCTGCATCGCGAACAACCGCACCGAGGAGATGGTCGGGGACCTCACCGGGATGACGCCGCCGGAGCAGCTGGCCGCCGGGTGCGGGGCGCAGCGGATGCTCTGGTGGGCCGAGGACGGTGACGTCCTGGTGCTGCCCTGGGGCCCCGATCCGGCGTACCTGGCGTACGTCACCGGGCTGACCGGGGTGCGGGCCGACAGCCTGGCGTTCGTGGTGCCGCCACCGGGGGCGCAGGGCGACCAGGTGCTCACCACCGACCGCCTGGCCGACCCGGGCTTCCTGGCGGAGCTGCGCCGGGTGCTGGACGGGCGGACCGTCGACGAGGTGCTGGCCATCTCGCCGAACGGCGCGGTGGCCGAGCTGGCGGCGGCCCTCGGCGTGGCGCGCGCCATGCCGGGCCTGCCCTTCGCCGCGCAGGGCGGCAACGCCCTGGTGAACAGCAAGGCGGGGTTCCGGGCGCTGGCCGCGGGCGCCGGGGTGCAGATCCCGCCCGGCAGGGTGGCCGGCTCGCCACCGGAGGTCGAGGCGGCGATCGAGCACCTGCTGGCGCAGGGGCACAGTGTGATGGTGAAGGTCGAGTACCAGGCCGGCGGCCTCGGCAACGAGATCCTCGCCAGGGACGAGCGGGTGGAGGCGGTCGGCGCCGAGCGGGTGGTGCCGCTGGCGGACCGGGCGGCGGTGGCCGCGTACGTGGCCGAGCGGTGGACCTGGCTGACCGGCGGGCGCTGCCAGCGGGTGGTGGTGGAGCGGTACTTCGGCGACTCCGTGCCGCTGTACGCCCAGTTCGCCGTCGACGACACGGCCGTGGTGCTCTCCGGCTGCGGCGAGATGGTCATGCGGCCGGTGGTGGTCGGGGAGATCACCCCGCCGGTCACCCCGGACGCCGGCGTCCTGGCCGAACTCGTCGACCAGGGCGCCCGGTTGTGCGAGGTGCTGCGGGTGATCGGCTACCGGGGCACGGTCAGCGCGGACGCCGTGCTGACGCCCAAGGGCGAGATCTACTTCCACGAGACCAACGGCCGGCTCACCGGCTCCAGCCACCTGCTCGACGTCTACCTCGGCCGCCTGCTGCGCGAGGAGCACCGCGGCTCCCGCTACCTCCTGGAGCTGGAGGGCCTCAGGGTGCCCTCCTTCGCCCAGGGCGTGGCGGCGATCGGTGAGGCCGGGCTGGCCTTCGACCCGGCGACCGGTACCGGTGTGCTGTTCAGCAGCGACTACGGGCCCGTCGACGGCTCGGTGATGTACTGCGTGGTCGCCGGGAGCCCGGAGGCCGTCCGCGCCCTGGAGAGCGCGCTGCTCGCGCTGTTCGCCGGATGAGGCCGGAGGGGACGGTGGAGGCGGACAAGGACATGGATGCGGACGTGGACGTGGACGGGGACGTGACGGGGGACGGGGCCGGGATGCGCGCGGTGGTGATCGACCGTTACGGCGGGCCGGAGGAACTCCGCCTCGCGACGGTGCCGGAACCGGCGGCGGGCCCGGGCCGGGTGCTGGTCGACGTCACCCTCGCCGGGCTCAACTACGCCGACCTGGAGTGCCGCACCGGCGAGTACCTCCGCTTCCCGCTGCCGGCGGTGCTCGGCGTCGACGTGGTCGGGCGGCGCCGCGGGGACGGCCGGAGGGTCGTCGCGCTGCTGCGCACCGGTGGCGGGTACGCCGAGGTGGCCGCGCCCGAGGCGGCGCACACGGTGGAGGTGCCGGACGGTGTCGGCGACGAGCAGGCGCTCGCGCTGCTGGAACAGGGGGCCACGGCCTACGGCGCGCTGACCCTCGCGGGGCGGCTGCGGCCGGGCGAGGCCGTCGGGGTGACCGCGGCCGCGGGCGGCGTCGGGCACCTGGCGGTGCAGCTGGCCAGGGAGCTGGGGGCGGGGCGGATCGTCGCCCTGGCCTCCACCCCGCAGAAGCGGGAGTTCGCGCGCTCGCTGGGCGCCGACACCGTGCTCGACCCCGAGGACCCGGACCTGGCCGGGCGGCTCGCGGAGTCGGGCGGGCTGGACCTGTTCCTCGACTCGGTCGGCGGGAAGGTGCTGCGCGCCGGGTTGGCCGGGCTGGCACCCTTCGGGCGGCTGGTGTCGGTCGGGGCGCGGGGCGGCGTGGAGGACGGCTTCACGGTGGGCGAGCTGGCGGAGGGTTCGGCGGGGCTGGCGGTCTTCTGGCTCAAGCACGCGCTGGCGGACCGGGCGCTGTTCACGGGCATCGCCGGCCAGCTGTTCCGGCTCGCCGCGGACGGGCGCCTGGTGGCGCGGATCGACCGGACCGTGCCGCTGTCCGGGGTGGCCGCCGCGCACCGGGCGATGGCCGCGCGGGAGACGATGGGCAAGGTGCTGGTGGACGTCCGCCGGGAGGGCTGAGCGGTGTGCGGGGAGGCGGCCGGCCGCCTCCCCGCACCCGCACCCGCACCGGGTCCGGTGCCGGGTCAGTACCCGGCGGCCTCGTCCAGGCCGTGGCCGCGCAGCGGGACGAGGAAGCTGCGGTCGAACACCACCACGACCTCGCCGGTGGACTTCGTCCCGGTGGTGCGGCAGCTCACGATGCCCTGCCCGGGGCGGCTTTTGGACAGCCGGGTGGCGAGGGTCTCGGTCTCCGCGTAGAGGGTGTCGCCGGTGAACACCGGGTGGGTCATCCGGATGTTCTCCCAGCCCAGGTTGGCGATGGTGCGCCCGCTCGTCGAGCGGGCGGTCATCCCGCCGACGATGCTGAGCGTCACCAGGCTGGAGACGATCGGCTTCCCCCAGGGGGTGTGCGCGCTGTAGGCGGCGTCGATGTGCAGCGGGGCGTCGTTCATGCTCAGCATGCTCATCAGCACGTTGTCGAGCTCGGTGACGGTCCGCCCGGGGCGGTGCTCCACCACCTCGCCGACCTCGAACTCCTCGTAGTAGCGCCCGACCACCTCGCGGTAGCGGCGCTCGCCGATCCGCCGGTAGCCGGTGGGCTCGGTCGCGTCCATGGCGGCTTCCCCTCAGGCCTTGGAGTCCGGCACGTCCTGGAGATCGGCGGTGAGTTCCCCGACGTGGCCGGCGAACTCGCGGATCAGCCGCTCGTCCATGTCGGCGCGCATCATCAGCCGGAGTCCGGCCTCGCCCTTGGGCACGATCGGGAAGAACACCGCCGAGCTGTAGAAGCCGCGCTCGAAGAGCTGGGCGGACAGCTTGACCGCCCGCTCGGCGTCTCCGACGTCGATCCGGCGCACCGGCAGGCCGTTGCCCGCGAAGGTGGTCGGCAGCAGCTCGTCGAAGAGGTCGATGTTGCGCTTCAACCTGGCCTGGAGGTCGGCCAGTTCGGGGGAGCGGTGGATGGCGGCACTGCCCAGCGAGGCGCCGACCAGCGGCAGCGCGATGTTCTGCGACCAGCCGACCGGGCCGGCGTGCCGGTGCAGGAACTCGAACTGCTCACGGTTGCCGAGCATCGCGACGCCGCCGCCGGTGCCGAAGCCCTTGCCGAGGCTCGTGACGATGACCGTCAGCGGGTTCATCTCCAGCCGGGAGCGGACGAAGCCCTCGCCGCGCTCGCCCATGATGGACAGCGAGTGGGAGTCGTCGATGTAGAGGAACAGCCCGTAGCGGTCCTGGAGTTCGAGCAGGCCGTCGAGGGCCGCGGCGCCGCCCATGGAGTACGCGCCGTCGGCCACGTAGGCGACCCGCGGGTACTTGCGGCAGATGTCCTCCAGGTAGTTGAGGTCGTTGTGCGGACAGGTCAGCACCAGCGACTCGTCCGCGCAGATCGGCTTCACGTAGGCCATGCAGAAGTGGCAGAAGCGGTCGAAGACCATCACCCGGGGCCCGCCGCCGCCCTGGCAGACGCCGTCCAGGTGGCCGGAGGCGACCAGCGGCAGGATGCCGGCGGTGAGCGAGGTGCAGGAGGCGCCCGGCAGGATGTGGGCGCCGAACAGCTCGCCCAGCTCCTCCTCCAGGCGCACCAGCAGGTTGTGCCGGATCCGGGTGGTGGAGGTGACCAGCCAGGTGCTGCGGGACTCGGTCAGCGCGTCCACCGTGGCGGCCGCGACCGAGGGGTGGTTGTTCAGGCCCAGGTACGCGCAGGAGACCATGTTGGCGAACTCGTGGCCGGTCTCGCGGACGATCAGCCGGTTGTTGGACTCGGAGTCCACCGTGATGCCGATCAGGCCGTTGGCGGCGGCGGCCTGCCAGACCGGGTCGGCGGTGGCCAGCATGGCCTCGGCGTTGCGGTACCGGCGCGGGCCGAGGATGGATTCTTCGGTCATCGTCACTTCTCCGTCAGGTGGGTCGGGGCGTCGGCGGGCGCGTGGCCCTGCGGGGGGTTCTGCGGATGGTCGGGTGGGTGGTCCTGAGAGTGGTCCGGTGAGTGGGCGGAACCGTCCGGCCGGGAGGGTTCGTCAGGCCGGGAGGCCTCGTTCGGCCGGGGCGGGTCGAACTGCTCGATCAGGCGCTGCGAGGCCTCGAAGAACGGCATGCCGACCATCACCCCGTCCACCACGGTGACCGAGCGGCCGTTCGCCAGACCCGCGGCGACCACCCGGCGGGCGCGCGCCAGCAGCTCCTCGTCCGGGCTGAACACCTCGTTGATCAGCGCGAGTTGGCGCGGATGGACGGCGATCTTGCCGCTGAACCCGAAGTCCCGGGCGAGCCCGGCCTCGTGGCGCAGCCCGGCGAGGTCGGCGACCTCGAAGAACGGCGCGTCCATCGCCTCCACCCCCGCGGCGCGGGCGCTGTTGACCACCCGGGCGCGGGCGTGGGCCAGGGCCTCCCAGGAAAGCCGGGCGCCGACCGCGAAGGCGTAGTCGGCCGAGCCGAAGACCAGCCCGCGCAGCCGGTGCCCGGCGGCCGCGATGGCGGGCGCGTGCTCGATGCCCAGTGGGGTCTCCACGACGGCCAGGAACTCCGTCTGCGGGCAGTCCGCGGCGAGCGCGCCGGCGGCGATCTCGATGTCCCGGGGCGACTCCGCCATCGGGATCAGCACCAGGTCCGGTTTGACGCGGTACCGGGTGACGGCGATCAGGTCGCGCAGGCCGTCCGGACCGGAGAGGGTGTTGATGCGCACCGCGCTGCGCGCGAGCTTGGCGGACGGGAGGGCGAAGAACTCCTCGGCGAGCCGCCGGGCCTCCTCCTTCCGGGCGGGTGGGACCGAATCCTCCAGATCGACCATGGCGATGTCGGCCCCGGACTGATGGCTCTTGCCGTACCGTTCCACCGCCATCGCGGGTGTGGACAGGAGGGAACGGCAGTACCGCGTGAACTTCATGGATGTCTCCGAAGTCAGCGAGGGCTGCGGGTCCCGGTTCTATCCCACCGGCTTTGTTCGGCGCCGTGCGGCTGGACATTGAACATCAACTCGGAACAACCGACCCGTCCGTACCAATGTTTGACGCCAACGGTGCTGCGCATGATGAATCACCGGGGGGGATCGGCACGAGACACGCGCGGGGCGTGTGACGCGTGGGAAACCAGGGATTCCAGGGATTCCAGGACACCGCTTCAATGGAGAAGGGGGCCGTAATGCCGCGTCGGGAAAGCCCGTTGGACCCAGGGGACGGGCCACTGCTGCGCTTCGCGGGTGATCTTCGGGCCCTGCGGGAGAGCGCCGGGCATCCGCCGTACCGTCAACTCGCGATCAGGGCCCACTGTTCGGCAGCCAGCCTGTCGGTGGCCGCGGGCGGCCGGCGGCTGCCCAGCCTCGCCGTCACCCTCGCCTACGTGCAGGCCTGCGGCGGGGACGTGCGGGAGTGGCGCCACCGCTGGCAGTTGCTCGCCGCCGAACTGGCCGCCGACACCGCCGCCCGGCGGCGCGCCCAGGACGTCGGGCGGGCCCCTTACCCCGGCGCGGCGGCGTTCGAGGCGGCCGACGCCGAGCGGTTCTTCGGCCGTGAGGCGCTGCTGGACCGGCTGGTCGCCCTGCTGGCCGAACGACGGCTGGTGGTGCTCTCCGGGCCGTCCGGGGCGGGCACGTCCTCGTTGGTGAGGGCGGGTCTGCTGGCCCGGCTCGGCGGGGTTCCGGCGGTCGGCGGGGCGGCCGGGAGAATCGGGGCCGGGGGTGGAACGGGGCTGCTCCCGGCCGACGGCGGTGTCCCGGGGGGGGGGGGCGGGCGGGCGGGGGGGGGGGGGGGGGGGGGGGGGGGGGGGGGGGGGGGGGGGGGGGGGGGGGGGGGGGGGGGGGGGGGGGGGGGGGGGGGGGGGGGGGGGGGGGGGGGGGGGGGCCCCGAAGAAGCGAGCAACATCACCCCCCGGCGTAGGAAGTCGACACCGCCGACTTCCTACGCCGAACCACCGAAGGCCCCCACCGGTTCCACCGGACCAAGCCCCCCAACTCCC
>NZ_MSJQ01000300.1 GCF_014596515.1 Streptomyces sp. CBMA156 | reverse complement strand
TGCTGGTGCACGCCGACGAGGTGGTCGCCAACTGCCCGAAGTACATCCAGCGCCGCACCCCGGCGGACCGCCCGGCCGCGGGACCGCCCCGCGCGGTCGCCACCGGCCGGGCGCTGACCACCGCCCAGCGTCTGACGGTGGCCACCGCGGACACCTTCTTCGTCGCCAGCACCGGGCCGGACGGCAGCGTGGACGCCTCGCACCGCGGCGGGTACCCGGGCTTCCTGGCGCCGGTGGCCCCGGACCGGCTGCGCTGGCCCGAGTACCCGGGCAACAGCATGTTCCTGACGCTCGGGAACCTGGAGCTGGACCCGCGGGCCGGCCTGCTGCTGCCCGACTGGGAGACCGGCGGGGCACTGCTGGTCACCGGAGAGGCCCGCACCGACTGGCCCGAGGAGGCCCGGCGGGGCGTCCCCGGCGCCGAGCGGATGGTCGAACTGGCCGTCACCGGCGTGGTCGAGCTGGCCGACGCCACCCCGCTGACCTGGACGGAACCCGAGTACTCGACCGCCATTCCGCACTGACCGCGCCTCAGGTCCGTTCGGACCCTAACCGCTCCCGCCGACCCCCGCCACGCCCGGAAGCCGAACGGGTCTCACCCGTTCGGCCTAACCCACCGTGACGGGACCCCGCCCGCTTTGGGACTTTGGTCCGGATAACACGCGGAATAGTCCCGGGAAGGCCCTTCCTGTCCCGTCGTCAGGCGACGACCAGGAAAGACCGCAGGAAAGAGGCGGAGCATGACCCTTACCGACCCCCTGTCCCCGCTCATGGAGTTCGACGAGGTCGAACCGGCGGAGGACTGCATATGCGGGGGCTGCAGTGCCCGCCGCCGCGCACGGCTGCACGCCGCGCCGGTCCACGAGGGCGGCCACGCCGCCGCCCGCAGCGTCCGCCGCCGGGCCGCCGTCCTGATGGCCGCCGTGGGCACCGCGATCGGCGGCGGGACGGCCGCCGCCGGTTCCGCCACCGCCGCCCCCAGCCCCACGCCGGGCGGGAACAGCGCCGCCCAGTCCGCCCCGACCCCCCAGGGCGAGGTCAGCGGGCTCTACGGCCAGGCACCGGGCGCCCGCACCTTCGCCGCCCCGCGCACCGCCGCGGCGCCGCTCACCCGGGCCCAGATCATCCAGCGCGCCCAGACCTGGGTCGACCAGGGCGTGCCGTACAGCATGAGCCGCTACTGGTCGGACGGCTACCGCCAGGACTGCTCCGGCTTCGTCTCGATGGCCTGGGGCCTGAACAGCAGCCAGACCACCTGGACCCTGCCGAACTTCGCCGAGCGGATCGCCAAGAACGACCTCCAGCCCGGCGACATCCTCATCTACAACAACTCGGCCAGCCCGCAGTCCGGTTCGCACGTGACGATCTTCGGCGGCTGGGCCGACTCCTCCCGGACCAAGTACATCGCCTACGAGCAGACCGGCCCCTCCACCAAGAAGCGCTCCACCCCGTACGCGTACTGGAACAACTCCGGCTCCTACGTCCCGTACCGCTACACCGGCCTGTCCACCGGCGGCAACGGCGGCGGCAGTTCCTCGACCGCCTTCCCCGGCGCCGGCAGCTTCGGCCCCGGCGCCAACAACGCGAACGTCACCAAGCTCGGCCAGATGCTGGTGCAGCGCGGCGGCGCCGCGTACTACACCTCGGGCCCCGGCCCGCGCTGGACCGAGAGCGACCGCAAGGCCACCCAGGCCTTCCAGCAGGCCCAGGGCTGGCGCGGCAGCGAGGCCGACGGCATCCCCGGCAAGGACACCTGGGACTACCTGGTCAACGGCAAGGGCCGCAACATCGACGGCGGGGGCGGGGGCGGCACCCCGCTGCCGCCGCCGCCCGTCACCGGGGCCCCCGCCTTCCCCGGCACTCAGTACTTCGGCCCCGGCCAGAACAACGACCATGTCCGGCAGCTCGGCGAACAGCTGGTCCGCAAGGGCTTCGGCGGCTCGTACAGCGTCGGCCCCGGCGCGCGCTGGACCGAGAGCGACCGCAGGGCCGTCCAGGCCTTCCAGCAGGCCCAGGGCTGGCGCGGCGGCGAGGCCGACGGCTACCCGGGCCCCGACACCTGGCGCCGGCTCTTCTCCTGACACCCCGCCGAGGCGCGGTGCCCACCAGGGCACCGCGCCTCAGCGCTTCCCCGACATCCAGTGGAAGAGGCCCATCGCCACACTGGTCGCCAGGTTGAAGCTGGACACCCCCGGCTGCATCGGCACCGCCACCAACCGGTCGGCCCGCGCCCTGAGCTCGTCCGAGACACCGTGCCGCTCGGTGCCGAAGGCCAGCAGCGCGTCGTCCGGGAACGGCACCTCCCGGATGTCCGCACCCTCCGGATCCAACACGTACAACGGCCCGCCGGGCAGCTCGGCGAGACCCAGCCGCTCGACCGCGGTCGCGAAGTGCAGCCCCGCGCTGCCCCGCAGCACCGTCGGGTGCCACGGGTCCAGGTCCCCCGTGGTCACCACCCCGGCGGCACCGAACCCCGCCGCCAGCCGGATCACCGCCCCCACGTTCCCCAGGTTGCGCGGATTCTCCAGCAGCACCACCGGCGCCCGCCGCGGCCGCCGCTCCAGCACCGCCCGGTTCGCCTCGGGGGAGGGCCGTCCGGCCAGCGCGATCACCCCGGTCGGATGCAACCGGGGCGCCAGCGTCCGCAGCACCCCCTCCGGCAGCTCCACCGCGAGCCCGTCCAGCGCCGGAACGACATCCGGCGCCAGCTCACCCGCCAACCCCAGCAGGGCCCCCCGGTCCGCGGTCAGCACCCGCCGCACGTCCCCCCCGAACCGCAGCGCGTGCTTCAGCGCGTGGAAGCCGTCCAGCAGCACCGCCCCCGGCTCCCGCTCAGCCGCCCGCCACACCCGCACCAGCTCGTCGTCCATGCCGCTCACGCACCCGTCTCCACTTCACCCGCCGGCCGCTTCGCCGGCTCTTCCGCGGCCTCCGGCACCGGTTCACCGGGACGTCCGGCGGCGGCGATCACCTCGTCGAAGCCGAGCGCCCGGCCCGGCGGGCCGTCCGGGGCCGCGGCGAGACCGGCCAGCGCGAGGTCCAGGTGCCGGTGGACCAGCGAGCCGTCCGCGTCCAGGGCCGCCAACGCACCCGGCAGCGGACGGGTCACCCGGACGCAGAGCAGCACCAGGTCCCCCATCCCGACGTCGGGACGCAGCCGCCCGGCCTCCCGCGCGGCCACCAGCAGCCCCTCCACAGCGGTCACCGCGCCCCGGCGGACGGCGACCAGCTCCTCGTCCACCACCAGGCGCTCCAGCAGCACCACGATCGCCGCCCCCATCCGCAGATCGGCGGCGGCGTGCACGAAACGGCGCAGCGCCAGGTACGGATCCGGCTCGGCACCCCGCGCCTCCCCGGCCGCCCCGGCGAGCCGCCCCAACAGGTCGATGACCAGCGCGCGGACCAGCGCCTCCCGGTCGGGAAAGCGCCGGTAGAGGGTGCCCGGACCGACCCCGGCCCGCCGCACCACCGCGTCCAGCGGGGCGTCCGGCCCCCGTTCCAGGAACACCTCGCAGGCGGCGTCCAGAATCCTGCGCCGGCTGCGTTCCGCGTCGGCCCTCATCCACCACTCCCTAACCGGAGAAAATCTCTCCCCCATGCTAGCGCCGCACCAACCGGAGAAAATCTCTCCACCTATCCACCCTCCCCCATGAGCGCCACCACGCCGACCGGCCCCCTCACCACCCGCCCCTGCCCCCACCCACCAAGGCGAGCCCCCACCCGCACCCACCCACCGACCCCCTGCCCCCACCCACCCGCCCTTCCCCCCTCCCGGCGAGAGGGACGCGCTGCGGGCGGGGGCGGCGCAGGGGGTGGCCCGGAGAGGGGCGTGACGGGTGATTTTCAGACTGCCACCCCTGTCGTGCGTCGCACCCACGAGCAGGGCAGTCCGAAAATCACCCAGCCCCCGGAGCGGCCACCCCCGGAGCCGCCCCCGCCACCCCACCCTCCCGAAAGCCCTCCCCCACCGAGCTCCCCCGCAAAGCCCGCTCCAGATCCCGCAGAGCCTGCCCCACCAACCGAACCCCCGCCCGCACCACATCCCGCTGCACCCCCGCCGGCGCCCCCGCCAACTCCCCCTCCAGCCGCGCCTGCGCATCCCGCACCGCCCCGAACTCCACCGGCTGCCCCGTCAGCAGCGCCGCCGCCGCCAGCGCCGTCGCCAGCCGCAGCTCCTCCGCGTACTCCCCCGTCCCCGGCACCGGTTCCGCGTCCCCCGCCGGCAGATGGGCCTCCAGCAGCACCGCCGCCCGCCCGAGGGCCCCGACCGCCGCCCTGGCCCGGTCGATCTGCCGCCGGCTCACCCCGGCCAGCCCCGACTCGTGCCGCCCCGGCTCCGCATCGGCCCGCTGCATCGCCTGGAGCAGCTCCGACCGCGCCTCCCGCGAGTCCAGCAGCGCGCTCCGCACCGCCCGTCCGCGCGGCGCCGCCGGCTTCTCGTAGCAGGCGATCACCGCCCCCGCGTACCGCCCGGCCGCCGCCAGCCACTCGGCGAGCCGTTCGCCCAGCCTGGCGGTCTGCCAGGTCGGGAACAGCGCGTACGTGACGAGCGCGATCGACCCGCCGAGCAGCGTGAGCCCGACCCGCTCGAACGCCGTCACCAGCGGGTTCCCCTCCTGCAACCCGAGCAGGAACACCACGTACGTGGAGATCCCGACGGTGGTCAGCGCGTACCCGGTGCGGAAGGCCAGGTACGACCCGCCGATGCAGAGCACCGCCAGCGCGGCCAGCACCCACTCCCCGGGATGGGCCAGCTGCACCACCAGCGTCGAGACGGCGACCCCGACCACCGTCCCCGCCAGCCGGGCCACGCCCCGGCTGTAGGTCTGGGCGAAGTCCGGCCGCATCACCATCGCGGCGGTCATCGGCGCCCAGTACCCGTGGTGGAACCCGACGAGCCTGGCCAGCAGGTAGGCGGCGGTGACCACGCCGGTGAGCCGGACGGCGTGCTGGAAGATCGCCGAGCGCGGCCGCAGCTGCCGCCGGACGGCCCGCGCCGCGACCGGCAGCATCCGGGCGATGGTCGGCTTGCGCAGCGATCCGCCGGCTCCGACCACGGGCGTGGTGATGGTGTCCTCGTCGTTGCGGTCCAGGGTGTCCGCGGCCTTCCGCAGCAGCCCGCCGAGCCGCCGGGCGGAACGCCTGGCCGCCCCCTGGAGCCGCGGCCCGTCGTCGGAGCCGACCAGGGTGAGCGAGGGCGCGGAGCGGGGGAGCCGGACCGGGTCGCCGGTGCGGACCGCCCGGGCGAGGGCGTCCATGACCTCGGCGGAGGCCGCCAGCACCTCCCGGGCCCGGTCCCGCCCGGGGCCTTCCTCGGGGGCGCCCACCTTGGGGTCGGCGAGCGCGGCGAGGGTGGGCCTGATCCGCTCGGCGATGCCGCGCAGGCCGCGCAGCTCGGGCGGCCGGTGCCGGTCCTGCCAGGGTGTGAGGGCGGCCGCGTGGCGGGCCGTCATGAACGGCTCCGGGTCCACGTGCGCGGTCGGGTCCTGCCGCAACCGCCGTGCGTAGTCTGCGAGTTCGGCGTAGGTGTCGGCGAGGGCCTCCCGCTGGGCGGTCCAACTCCCGATCGGCCAGACGGTGATGACGACGGCCTGGGCGACCCCGCCGAGGGCGGCGACCAGCCCATGGCCGAGCGCGGTGGCCGTGCTGACCGGGAGCTGTACGACGATCAGCATCACCGAGACGGTGTTGGTGGCGACCACTCCGGCGGTGGGCCCGATCGCCCAGGACAGTCCGGCCCCGAAGGCCCAGACCGCGAGCAGCACCGGGAACAGTCCGGGGACCCCGGCGGCCACGTAGCCGAGGAAGGTGCTGATGCCGAGTCCGGCCCCGGCCGCGACGGCCAGGCTGGCCCGGGGCCTGAAGCTCCGCTGGAAGGTGGCCGAGCCGGCGATGAAGGCGCCCATCGCGGCCGAGGTGGCGAGCGCGGCCCCGCCGAGGGCGAGGGTCGGGAAGAGCACCAGCGCCACCGCGACCGCCCCGCGCACCGCCCGCTTGGGGTCGGTGAGCGCCCGGTCCAGGGTGAGCCCGGTCCGCGCGGTGTCACGAAGTGCGGCGAACCAGGACATAGCGACATCCTAGGGGCCCCAGGCCGCCGACCGCCGCCGGATCCCGCTCAGCCGCGCCGCCGCCCACAGCAGCGCCCCGGTCGGCAGGAACACCGCGTCCGCCGCGATCATCGCCAGCGAGAACACCGGCAGCCCGAGCACCACCGCGATCCCCGCGTGCTCCAGCATCATGACGGCCACCAGCACGTTCTTGACCCGCCGGTTGAGCAGCGTGAACGGGAAGGCCACCTGGAGGATCACGGTCCCGTACGAGATCAGGAAGACCGGCAGCAGCGCCGAACCGACCAGCGCGGACAGTCCCGGCCAGGGGGCGAAGTAGTCCAGGTGCAGCGGGTAGTACAGCGCGGTGCCGTCCTGCCAGCGCGAGCCCTGCACCTTGTACCAGCCCGCCGTGGCGTAGATCAGCACCACCTCGGCGGCGATCACCAGCATCGCGCAGTTGTGCACCATGTTCGCCAGCGCGTCGAGCACCGCCCGCACCTCGCCGTCCGGCCGGAGCCGGCCGAGCGTCCACCAGAGCCCGGCCACCGCCCAGAGCCCCCAGAACAGCGGCGACCAGCCGACGTACGGGAAGGTCCGGTCGGTCCAGGTCAGGCTGCCCCCGGCGAAGCCGCCGAACTGGCAGACCGCCAGGACGGCCCCGAGCACCACCCAGAGCACCACCCCGGTCCGCCCGGGCCGCGGTCCGGCCGGGGCCGCCGCCCGACCGGAGGCTCGGCGGGCATCCAGCGACCAGACCTCGGCGCAGCGGGTGAAGACCAGGTAGACCGCCATCAGGTGGACCACGTTGTCGCCGCCGTCGCCGAGGAAGACGTCGCGGTTCTGCAGCGACAGCACGGTGACCAGGAACAGCACCGTGGCCGCCCTGGTCCGCCAGCCCAGCAGCACCGCGAGGGCCGCCAGCACCGCCAGCAGGTAGACCAGTTCGAACCAGGGCCGCCCGCCGAACCAGGGCAGCACGGTGAACGCCCCGCTGTCGCTCAGCAGCCGCTCGGCGAGATCCATCGACCAGGGGGAGCGGTCGCCGTACAGCACCCGCCGGTTGGGCCACTCACGCAGCAGGTGGGCCAGCCAGACCAGCCCGAAGCCGATCCGCACCACGGCCGCCTGGTGCCGGCCGAGCGCCCGTCCGGTGAAGGCCTCCATCGCCCGGCCGAGCGGCGCCCCCGCCCGGCGCGCCGTCACCGGCACCCCGGCACCCGCCTGCCGCGGCACGCCGCCCGACGGCCCCGCCACGTCCGTCAGCGCGGCCCGCACCGCCGCCTCGTCGTTCATCCGAGCAGCCCCCGGTAGTCCTCGTCCGCCACCGGCCACCACGGCAGTTCCCGCACCCGGGGCGCCGGCGGCGCGGTCTCGCCGCTCCAGGACGGCGGCGGGACGGTGGCCGCGGTCGACCGGAACTGGATCTCCAGGACCCGGTCGCCGTCCGCCTCCCGGCCGATCCGCTGGAGCGCGATCCGCTTGAGGTACTGCTCGGCGAGCTTGCCGCGCGGGGAGTTCGGCGTCTCGTCCTGCGGGTTGTGCGAGCCGTCGTAGAAGTCCCAGGCCCGCCGCAGCAGGTTCTGCTCGACGTGACTGGGCGCCGGGTTGCCCCGTATCGCGGCGATGTCCCGGGCGGTCAGCCCGATCCAGTCGTGGGTGCGGGTCGCCCCGCCGGGCGCGACGGTGCGGACCCGGGCGTCCACGCCCACGTTCTGCTGGAGCGGGTTGGGCGCGAACAGCTTCCAGTTCTGCTCGAACTCCGGGTACACCACGCCGTCGACCTCGTCCCGGTACTGCCGGGACACCGTGTTGGCGGGCGCGACGTGCAGGAACACCGCGGCGAGGAACAGACCGGTGCCGCCGGCCAGCAGCGCCCCGGCGAGGCCGAGGACCAACTGCGCGGGCCGCGACCAGACCCGGCCGCCGGCCGGCCGGTCCGCCGTCTCCGTCATGCCCTCCCCCGCCCGGTCCGCGGGCGCCGCCGGCCCGCTGCCGACGCGCTCGCGCGCGCCCATCCTGCCCTACCGGGCAACGGGCGCCGGGCCGGTCCTCAGAGGACGAAGGCCTCCTGGCCGGTGCTGCTCACCATCGGACGGCCCGCACCCTGCCAGGCGTGCATCCCGCCGTCCACGTTCACCGCGTCCCGGCCCTGCTGCACCAGGTACTGGACGACCTGCGCCGAGCGGCCGCCGACCCGGCAGAGCACGTACAGCTTCTCCTCCGGCAGCTCGCCGAGGCGGGCGATGACCTCGCCGATCGGGATGTGCAGCGCGCCGTCCACGTGGCCGGCGTCCCACTCGTCCTGCTCGCGCACGTCCAGCAGGGCGGCGTCGGCGGGCACGGCGGCGGCGTCGGCGGAGGGGATCTGCGGGAACATCGTGTGGCTCTCCTGATGGGGGTGCCTCCCAGCCGAAGGCTGGGGGACGGTCGGATGCGTGTCATTGTCGCCCACCGGCGCCCGGCCGCGGGCCCCGGTGGCCCGGCCGTCCGCCGGAGCCGGGACGTCGCCGAGCAGCCGCTCCAGCTCGGCCTGCCGCTCGGCCGCCTTGGCCAGCAGCTCCTCGGCGAGCTGCTCCAGCAGCCGGTCCGGGTCCTGCGGGGCGAGGGCGAGCAGCTGGCCCATCGGGGTCTGCTCCAGCCGGACCTGCTCGGTGGCGGTCTCGCCGATCTTGGCGGTCAGCCAGTCCAGCCGGCGGCGCAGCCAGTCCGACCGGTCGGGGGCGTCGGCGGCGGGCGCGGCCTCCGGCGCGGTGGACCACTCGGCGGCCAGGCCCTCCAGCGCGACGGCGTCCCCGTACGCGTAGGCCTCGTTGACCCGGGCCAGGAAGGCGGCCCGGCGCTGCTGCTCGGCGGGTTCCGTGGTCAGGTCCGGGTGGGCACGGCGAACCAGCTCGCGGTAGATCCGCTGGGCCTCCTTGCCCGGCCGCACCCGCTCCGGCGCGGCGGGCGACGGCGGGGCCGCCTCCCCGTCCCGGCCGGACTGCTCGCGCACCGAGTCGAACAGCGCGTCCAGGTCCGGCAGTTCCTCGACCTGCCGGCGCGCGTCGGCGGCCCGGCGCAGGTCCTCCGGCAGGCCGGTGCGGGCCGCGACGGCCTCGGCGACCAGCGCGTCCAGCTCGTCCAGCCGGGCGTAGAGCGGGCCGAGCAGCTGATGGTGGATCAGCGCGAAGTTGTCGATCTCGACCCGCAGCGTCTGCACGTCCACGTCCATGCTGAGCCAGGCCAGCTCGGCGGCGGCGACCCGCTCCTCCAGCTGCTGCTGCTCCGGGTCGGTCCAGCGGGCGGGGCTCTGCGCGCTCACTTCTCGCCTCTGTCTCGTCCGGCCGGCTGCGTCCTGCGGGACCACCCGTACGGGCGGTCCGGCCTGCCACCCTACCGCCGTGGCCACCGGCCCCGTCCGGATGAACCGGGGGTGCGGACCGGCGCGCGGCGCGTGACACGCAACCGATCCTGAGGAATCTCCCCGTTTCGGTGTCGGGTCCGGCCCGGTCCGTGCTTCGCTGGTACCCACACAGCGTGCCTTCCTCCGGAGAGACGGCCGCCCCCGGGCGCGGCGGCCAGGCGGGAGCAGAGCGGATCCATGGTGGCCGAGTCCAATCCCACACCGCGGCAGGCGGGCGACGGAACCACGCCGGGCGACCACCCGGCGGGCGTGGCCGCCCTGGTCCGGCTCGCCCCCGTCCTGGTCGACCGGTCCGGCCGGATCGCCCAGTGGGGCCGGGCCGCCGAGGAACTGTTCGGCCACCGCGCCGAGGTCGCCCACGACCGGCCGGCCGCCGGCCTGCTGCCCGCCGTGGAGTCCCGGGTGCTCGACCGGTGTTCCGTCCGCCGCCACTGCGACGCCTTCGACACCCTCGCCGAGCGGACCGCCGACGGCCGCCCCTGGATCGGGCGGCTGACCGTCACCGACCGCGAGGAGCACCAGCGCGACGTGCTCTGGTGGGCCTACCCGCTGCCCGGCCCGTCCGGCGGACTGCTCGCGCTGGCCGCCGACGCCCGGCCGCTGCGCACCGCGG
>NZ_MSJQ01000030.1 GCF_014596515.1 Streptomyces sp. CBMA156 | reverse complement strand
AAGTCGATGCCGTCGACGGCCCGCACCGCGCCGGTCTGGCGGCGCAGCAGCCCGCTGCGGATCGGGAAGTGCCGGGTCAGGCCGGTCACCTTCAGCAGCGGCTCGCGGCCGGGGGCGGGTGCCGGCGGCGGGGTCAGGGCGTCTGCCGGTGCCGCCGGGGGGGCCTGCTCGGCGGGCGGGGCGATCCTCGCCTGGGTGGCCGGGGCGGCGGCCGGGGTTCCCGTGGATCGGGTCAGCACGACCGCCGTGGCGCCCAGCACCAGCAGGGCGGCTGCCAGTGCCATGAGCATGCCAGGGCCGGCTCTCCGAGGCGTCCTGCGGCGTCGGCGACCGCCCTTCCGGGGCGGCGCGACCCGCCTGCCGTCGGATCTGGCTGCGGACATGATCTTCACAGTGGCACGGCGAACGGGTGAATGTCCACACACCCCGGCCGCGGCGTGGCCGCCCGGAGCGGCGGCCGTCACGGGACGGCGGTTGACCCCTGCGTCTCGGGTGGCAGACTTCAGGGCATGGCGATTCACAGGAACCTTCTCGACGGTCCCGAACCGACCCTCCTCCCGGAGGAGGAGCGGCCCTACCGCATGCTGGCGGAGGAGTCGGCCTCCCCGACCCAGGTGGCGGCCGAGTTCCCGGTCTTCTGCCTGGCCTGGGCGATGCTCGCCGACGACGCCTACGCGGCCGGCCGCTACGTCGAGTCGTACGCCTACGCCCGCACCGGCTACCACCGCGGTCTGGACGCGCTGCGGCGCAACGGCTGGAAGGGCCACGGCCCGGTGCCGTGGGAGCACCGCGGCAACCGCGGCTTCCTGCGCTGCCTGGCCGCGCTCGCGCGGGCGGCCGGCGCGATCAAGGAGACCGAGGAGGAGGCCCGCTGCTGGCAGTTCCTGAAGGACAGCAGCGCGGAGGCGTACGCGGAGCTCAAGCAGTAGTCCGAGCGGACGGCAACCCGACGCACGGGTGCCCCCGGCGGTCCTCCGCCGGGGGCACCCCTTGTTCTGCCTGGCCGTCGCGCGCCGTCAGGTGGTGACGGCGACCGGGCTCACTTCAGGCGCTTGCCCGCCGAACGCAGCTGCTCGGCGGCCTCGCGCACGCGGGCGGCCATGCCGGCCTCGGCCAGCTTGCCCCAGGTGCGCGGGTCGTAGGTGTTCTTCTTGCCGACCTCGCCGTCGACCTTCAGCACGCCGTCGTAGTTGGCGAACATGTGGCCGGCCACCGGGCGGGTGAAGGCGTACTGGGTGTCGGTGTCCAGGTTCATCTTCACGACGCCGTTCTCCAGCGCGGTGGCGATCTCCTCGGTGCTGGAGCCCGAGCCACCGTGGAAGACGAAGTCGAACGGGTCGGTCTTGCCGTACTGCTTGCCGATCGCGTCCTGGAGCTCGCGCAGCAGCTCCGGCTTCAGCACGACGTTGCCCGGCTTGTACACGCCGTGGACGTTGCCGAAGGACGCGGCCAGCAGGTAGCGGCCCTTCTCGCCCAGGCCCAGCGCCTCGGCGGTGCGCACGACGTCGTTGACGGTGGTGTACAGCTCGTCGTTGATCTCGTGGGTGACGCCGTCCTCCTCGCCCCCGGTCGGGGTGATCTCGACCTCAAGGATGATCTTGGCGGCGGCGGCCTGGGCCAGCAGCTCCTGGGCGATGGCCAGGTTGTCGGCGAGGGTCTCGGCCGAGCCGTCCCACATGTGCGACTGGAACAGCGGGTTCTCGCCCCTGGCCACGCGCTCGGCGGAGACCGCCAGCAGCGGACGGACGTAGCCGTCCAGCTTGTCCTTCGGGCAGTGGTCGGTGTGCAGCGCGACGGTGATGTCGTACTTGGCGGCGACGATGTGCGCGAACTCGGCGAGCGCGACGGCGCCGGTCACCATGTCCTTGCTGTGCTGGCCGCCCAGGAACTCCGCGCCACCCGTCGAGATCTGGATGATGCCGTCGCTCTCGGCCTCGGCGAAACCGCGCAGCGCGGCGTGCAGGGTCTGCGACGACGTGACGTTGATGGCCGGGTAGGCGAACTTGCCCGCCTTGGCCCGGTCGAGCATCTCGTTGTAGACCTCGGGAGTTGCGATGGGCATGCGATCCGCTCCTGTCGGGTTGCGGCGTACGGACGGTGCTGTCCGACGCTGTGTACGCCTTCGTGACGACTCCGTGCCGGACCGCCGACGCGCGGCGTTGCGGTGTGGCTCTCCGGCACCAAGGTTCGCGGCGACCTGCGCGGTACGGCCATGAGGGTGGTGTGCCACCGCGGACCGGACGCCTTCGCCATCTTCCCAGACTCGTGCTCGCGGGTCAGCAGGAGCCCGCCATGCGGAACGCCGCGCGCTGCGGGCCCGCGGCGGTCCGCACGGCGGGCCCCGGGCGGTCTCGGCCGGGCCCGACGGGACGGGGACGCCCGCTCGTTCGCAAGGCGCGCCCGCTATCCTGCGCCCGTGGACTACAACCAGCTGGCCGTCAACCTGCTCGACGCCAAATCCCTGATCTCGTCCCTCGGCGCCATCGGGCTGATCGCGATCATCTTCGCGGAGACCGGCCTGCTGGTCGGCTTCTTCTTCCCGGGTGACTCGCTGCTGATCCTCGCGGGTGTCGCCGCCTCGAACGCCGCCTCCTCGGTGCTCGGCGACGGCGCCAAGCTGCCGATCGCCGTCCTGCTGATCGGCTGCCCGATCGCGGCGATCGCCGGAGCCCAGCTCGGGCACCTGATCGGCGTCAAGGTCGGGCCGAAGATGTTCGACAAGCCCGACTCGAAGATCTTCCGCCGCGAGTACGTGGTGAAGGCGGAGGAGTACTTCAACAAGTTCGGCTCCGGCAAGGCCGTGGTGCTGGCCCGCTTCATGCCGATCGTCCGCACGTTCCTGAACCCGGTCGCGGGCACCCTGGAGATGCCCGCGCGGACCTTCTTCGTCTGGAACGTGATCGGCGGCGTGCTGTGGACCGAGTCCATGCTGCTGACCGGCTACTTCTTCGGTGACGCGCTCGCCCCGGTGATCGACAAGTACCTGATCCCCGCGGTGCTGCTGATCGTGCTGCTGTCGGTCTCGCCGATCCTGATCGAGGTCGTGCGCGAGCGGAAGAAGAAGCGGGCGGGCGGCGGCGCCGAGGACGACGGCGGCGAGAGCGCGGTCCAGGCCGGCAACGGCCGGCACCGGCGGGGCTGAGCGCCCGGCGTCCTGCGCCCGGCGTCCTGTCGTACGGCGTCCCGCACACGGCTGAGGGCCGGTTCTGTTTCACGTGAAACAGAACCGGCCCTCAGCCGTTCGTCGTGCCCGTGGAGGTCAGAGACCCAGGTCGTCCAGGGTGTACGCGGTCACGTACTCCAGTCCCTGCGCCTCGATGGCGGCCGCGCCGCCGCGCTCCACGATCACCGCGACGCCGACCACCTCGGCACCCGCCTCGCGCAGCGCCTCCACGGCGGTCAGCACCGAGCCGCCGGTGGTGGAGGTGTCCTCGACCGCCAGCACCCGGCGGCCCTTGACCTCCGGGCCCTCGATCCGGCGCTGGAGGCCGTGGGCCTTGCCGGCCTTGCGGACCACGAAGGCGTCCAGCTGCTGCCCGCGCGCGGCGGCGGCGTGCAGCATCGAGGCGGCCACCGGGTCGGCACCCAGGGTCAGACCGCCGACGGCGTCGTACTCCAGGTGCGAGGTCGCGTCCAGCATCACCCGGCCGACCAGCGGGGCGGCCACGCCGTCCAGCGTGATCCGGCGCAGGTCGACGTAGTAGTCGGCCTCCTTGCCGGAGGAGAGGGTGACCTTGCCGTGCACGACGGCCTTGTCCTTGATCTGCGCCAGCAGGGCGTCGCGGTCGTTGCTCATGAGCGTTCAGTCTAGGCCCTGGGCATGGGCCCGGCGCTCCGGGCTCAGCGCCGGCGCAGCGCCCTGACCAGCACCACGGCCCCGCCCAGCAGCGCCACCGAGCCGCCGATCACCCACGGCACCGCGCTGCGGCCGCCGGTGCCGGGCACCACGATCCCGCCGACCTCGCCGCCCCAGCGGGACGCCGCCCGGGCCCGCGCACTGCGGGCGGGCAGCGCCGGGGCGTACGGGCCGCGCGGCGGGGCGTGGTCCACCTCCTCGGCGGACCGGCCGACGATGCTGCGGCGCACCGGGCCGGTGAGCACCGGTTCCTCCTCGTACGCGAAGAGCGGCTCGGCGGGGATCTCCTCGGCGACGGCGTCCTGCTCGGCAGGGCCGTCCAGGTCCTCGCTGTCGACGTCGTCCTCGTCGTCGTCGGCCGAGCCGGTGGGCAGGCCGAAGCGCTCGGCGTCGGCGTCGGAGAAGGCGATCAGGTCGGAGAGGTCGTCGTCCAGGTCGTCGCCGGGCCGGTCCTGGCGATCCTCGATGAAGACCACTCCGGCGTCGGCCGCGGCCGTGTCCGTGTCCTCGTCCTGATCCTGCGGCTGCTCGCCCTCCGGGGCGGCCAGCGCTGCGGCGAACCGGTCCAGCAGGCGGCGGCCGGTGGCGTCGAGGGTCTCCTCGTCGAACTCGGTCAGCCGGCCGGTGCCGCTCAGGTCGCCGGTGAAGCGGATCGTCGCGGTGCCGTCCTCGGCACCGTCCGCGACGCTGACCCGTACGGTGGCGGTCACCTCACCGCTGCCCCGGACCTCCTCGCCCTCGGCGAGCACGGTCAGCACGCCCTCCCGGCCCTCGATCAGCGACAGCACGCCCTTGTACGTGATCGTGGAGCCGCCGACCCGCAGCTTCAGCCGGCCGCTGATCTCCTCGGCCGCACCGGCGCCGACCGCGGCCGGCTCGGTGCTCAGCCCGGGCACGCTCCGGGCCAGCAGCGCCGGATCCTGCAGGGCCTGGCGCACCGGCTCGGCGGACATCGGGACGACAACCTCATGCTCCATGTCACGGAGCCTACCGACTGGTCCCCGCCCGGTCCCTACCCACCACCATCCGACTTTTCCCACCCCACCTGTTCCCTTGGTCGTCGCACCATCGCCGTCGGCCCCGGGAGCGGGCCCGCCCGGGCCGCGGTGTCAGCGGGGCCCGAGGAGGGTGAGGGCGGCCGGGGGGCGGGCGGGGCGGAGCGCGGAGAGGCGGGTGGTGGAGCCGCGGAGGGTGTCGGGGGTGAGGGCGCGGGGCGGCGGGGCGTCGGGAGCGAGGGTGAGCGGCGGCCGGGTGGCGGCGGCGAGCAGGAAGTTCTGGGCGCCGTCCTGCGGGCCGGGCCGGCAGGCGGCGGTGGCGCTGCCGGGGACGGCGTACGGGGCGGTCTGCAGGCCCGCGGTCCGCAGGCCCGAGTCGATCTGCCAGAGGCCGTCCAGGTCGCTCCCGGCGCGGACGGCGATCCGGCCGCCGGGGGAGAGCAGCCGGGTGGCGAGGCCGTAGAACTCCTGGGAGTGGAACTTGACCGGCCCGCCGTCGGCCGGTGCCGGGAGGTCGGCGAGCACCACGTCGTACGGTCCGTCCCCGCCGGAGGCGCCGGCGCCGCGCAGCCAGGCCATCGGGTCGGCCGCGGTGGTGCCGACCCTGGGGTCGTCCAGCGAGCGGCCGCCGAGCGCGGAGAGCGCGGGGTCGGTGCGGGCGAGCCGGGGGAGGGCGGGGTCGGCGTCGACCAGTCGCACGGAGCGGACGCCCCGGTGCCGCAGCACCTCCCGCAGGGCGAGCCCGTCGCCGCCGCCCAGCAGCAGGACCCGGGTGTCGGGGCCGGCCGCCATGGCGGGGTGCACCAGGCCCTCGCTGCCCCGGTACTCGTCGGGCCCGCAGACCGCGAGCCGGCCGTCCAGGTAGAGCCGGAGCGGGCCCTCGGCGGGGCCGGTGAGCACGATCTCCTGGTGCCGGCTGCGGGTCGCGTAGCGGACCTGGTCGCCGTACAGGGCGTGCCGGGCGGTGCGCTCGATCGCGTCGGAGCCGGCCGCGGCCGCGGCGAGCAGGGCGAGGACGAGCAGGCAGCAGCCCCAGAGCAGCCGTCGTATCCGGGGGGCCGGCTCCTCGCGGAACAGCCAGAGCACCACGGCCGCCCCGGCGACGGCGTTGACGGCACCGGTGAGCAGCGCGCCGTCGCCGGGGCCGAGGGTGGGCAGGATCAGGAACGGGAAGGCGAGGCCGCCGATCAGCGCGCCGACGTAGTCGGCGGCGAACAGGTCGGCGACGGCCCGTCCGGCGTCCTCGCGGCGGATGCGCTGGATGAGGGTCATCAGCAGCGGGATCTCGGCGCCGATCAGGATGCCGATCAGGCAGGTGAGGCCGACCATGGCGGCCTGGTAGCGGCCGATCCAGGCCCAGCAGGAGTAGAGCGCGAGGACGGAGAGCCCGCCGGTGAGGGCGAGTGCGCACTCGACCAGGGCGAAGGCGGTGGCGGGCCTGCTGGTGAACCGTTTGGCGAGCAGCGAGCCGAGGCCCATCGCGAACACCATGACGGAGAGCACGACGGAGGTCTGGGTGACGGTGTCCCCGAGCAGGTAGTCGCCGAGCGCCACGAGTTCGAGCTCGTAGACCAGTCCGCAGGCCGCGCAGACGAACGCGGCCAGCAGGACGGTCAGGCGGGCGAGCCGGGGGCTGGAGCGCAGCCGGGACCGACGGCGGGTGGGCGGGAGCGGGGCGAGGCCTCGCCCGGGCCGGGGCGGGGTGCCGTCGTCGAGGTCCACTCGCGGACGTGCGGGCGGACCGGCCGGATGGTTGATCACGAACAAACGCTAGGGGACGTGCGGGATGGATGGCTGCGCCCATTCGACGGACAGTGAGCAACGTCGGATTGACGAACCGTTCCTGCGTACGATTCGTAGGCCCGCACCCGGGCGGCCTACGGCCGGATCGGGGTCCCGGTCCGGGCTTCGGAGGGTCATGCCCCGGACACCACCAGCGAGGAGCGGGTGCACACCAGCTGCCCCTCCTGCGGGTAGGCGTGCCAGGTCCGCCAGAGTAGCCGGTCCTCGCGGCCCTGGGTCACCAGCGCGGTGAAGGCGCTCGGGTCGCCGGGGAAGACCCCGGCCAGGCCCCGCGGGTGCCCCTCGACCAGGGCCAGCAGTTCCTGGGCGCGGGCCGCGAAGTCGTGCGGCGGCAGCACCTCGATCCGGGCGGCGAACTCGTACTCCCAGCCGCCGACCTGCTTGGCCACCCTGGCCGGCAGCGGGGTGCGGCGGCCGGGCAGGCAGGCGACGGTCTCCAGACACCGGCCGGGGCCCGCGTCGATCACCACCTGGTGGGAGGCGCCCAGCAGGCGCAGCTGGAGGGTGCCGGACGGGCCCGGGCGGCCGCCTCCGCCGAGTCTCAGGTCGCGGACGGCGAGAGCGGGCAGCGGGTCGCCGCCGAGGCACCAGGCGAGGTCACCGGCCCGGGTGTCCGTGTAGGAGGTTTGCAGTGTGGTGAGCATGCTCGGCTCCGCGTTTCAGCTCCGTGCGCGCCCGCCGAGCAGCACCGAGTAGGCCTAGGCGATGGCGAGGCTGTTCGTGGCTGTGCGGCCCTGGGCGCGGCCGACCGTGGAAGGAAGGATTCCGGCTGGAGATTCAGCAGCAGAGAAGCACGAATACGCCGGGTCCGCCGGTGATTTACCCAACTTTGTCAAGCATTCACCGTTTCGGGCACACCTGCTTCCCGGGTCTGATCGAGCCCGTGTACGAGACTGCACAGCGCGCGCCCCTATCACCGGATTGTGCGCCGTGCGCGCCGGGTGTGCACTGTTCGGGTGCATCACACTCCGCCGCCCTCCGCGCACGGGGCGTGGAGGGCGGCGGGGGAGTGCCTCACGGACCGGTCGGAACTCCTCCAGAGTAGTGAATACGCTTACGGATCAAGGAAGTTGATGATCAATCAGAACTGGTGTCGGGTCACAGGCCCGTCTGTTCGAAGGGTGTGAAAGGGGGCGTGCAGCCCCTCACAGGCGCCGCAGGCGGGCGACGGCCTCCTGGAGGACCTCGTCCTTTTTGCAGAAAGTGAAGCGGACCAGGCTACGGCCCGCGTCCACGTCGTCGTAGAACACCGCGTTCGGGATGGCGACGACGCCGCAACGGCCGGGCAGGGAACGGCAGAACTCGATGCCGTCCTTCTCGCCGAGCGGGGTGATGTCGGTGGTGACGAAGTAGGTGCCCTCGGGGGTGAAGGCCCGGAAGCCGGCCGCGGTGAGGCCGTCGACCAGCAGGTCGCGCTTGCGCAGCAGGTCGGCGCGCAGGGTGTCGAAGTACGTGTCGGGCAGCCGCAGGGCCTCGGCGACGGCGTACTGGAAGGGGCCGGCGCTGACGTAGGTGAGGTACTGCTTCGCCGTGCGCACGGCCGCGACCAGCGCCGGGCTCGCGGTGACCCAGCCGACCTTCCAGCCGGTGAAGGAGAAGGTCTTGCCGGCCGAGGAGATCGAGACCGTACGTTCGCGCATGCCGGGCAGGGCGGCGACCGGGTGGTGGGCGGCACCGAAGACCAGGTGCTCGTAGACCTCGTCGGTGACCACCAACAGGTCGTGCTCGACGGCGAGTTCCGCGATGCCGCGCAGCTCCTCGGCGGTCAGCACGGTGCCGGTCGGGTTGTGCGGGGTGTTGATCAGCAGCAGCCGGGTGCGCGGGGTGATCAGGGTGCGCAGTTCGTCGAGGTCGGGGCGGAAGGACGGGGCCCGCAGGGTCAGCGGGACACGGGTCGCGCCGGCCATCGCGATGCAGGCGGCGTACGAGTCGTAGAACGGCTCGAACGCGATCACCTCGTCGCCGGGCTCCAGCAGGGCCAGCAGGGTGGCCGCGATGGCCTCGGTGGCGCCGGCGGTGACCAGCACCTCGGTGTCCGGGTCGTAGGACAGGCCGTGGAAGCGCTGCTGGTGCTCGGCGATCGCGGCCCGCAGCTCGGGGACGCCGGGCCCTGGCGGGTACTGGTTGCCGTGGCCCTCGCGCAGCGCCCGTACGGCCGCCTCGCGGACCTCCTCGGGCCCGTCGGTGTCGGGGAATCCCTGGCCGAGGTTGATCGATCCGGTGGCCGTGGCCAGGGCGGACATCTCGGCGAAGATCGTCGTGCCCATCCCGGCCAGTCGGCGGTTCAGCAGCGGCCTGGTACCCATCGGTGACTCCTCACGGCTTGTCGTCAGGCCCATCCTGGGACAGCCGGGAGTCCGGGACAAGGACGGCCCGCCACCGGGCGGTGGCGGGCCGTACCGGAGTGCCGGGGCGGGATCAGGCCTCGTCGGTGCCCTCGGGGGCCTCGCCGTCCTCGCCCTCGATCTCGTTCTGGAGGCCGAGGCGCTCGACGATCCACTGCTCGAAGCCGACCGCGGCCTGGGTCCAGTTGGCGGTGGTGGTGACGAAGTAGTCCAGGTTGACGCCGGTGCCGACGATCATCTGGGCCTCGCCGATCAGGCGGACCACGCCGTCCTCGTGGGTGTGGGTGTAGACCTTCGGCCAGAGGGTCTCGCGGTTCCACTCGTCGATCAGGTCGAGGATCTCGCCCTTCTTCTCCAGCGGGTACGCGCGGTCGTAGAAGGCGCGCACCGCGAAGAGCTCCTTCTGCTCGCCGCGGAACATGTAGTAGACGCGGAAGCCCTCCCAGGGGGCGGTGAGGTCGCCCTCCTCGTCCACGACGTGCTTGAGCTGCATCTGGTCCAGCAGCTGGGTGACCAGGCCCTGGTCCGGGACGATGATCGGCGGCGGGCCGGCCGGCCCCCCGCCCTGGCCGCCGGGCTGGCCGCCCTGGGGCGCGCCGAAGGACGGGATGGACGACGGGTCGATGCTCATGGGGGTCCTCTTCCTCAGTGCACGTGGTGGCCGGCAATGAGAGGCCGCCCTTTCCACCTCCCATCCTGCCTCATTCGGGGCTCCGCTCACAGGGGCGTCCGAGGGCGGTGCCGATCTTCGTCCGGCGTTCTCCCCGGTGTCGTCGCAGGCCCCGGCGGCGGTGCGGCGGACGGTGGTCACCGAGGGTGCGCGGGGTGCGGGCGCCGGCTGTGCCGAGGGGCGTGCGGGAGCCGCGTCACGCGCCCGGCGCACGGTTCGGCCGGGCGGGCCGGCCAGAGGCGGTGGGCGCGCCCGCGGGGCCTGGGCGCGTGCAACGCCGGATCGCTCCGGGCGAGTTGAGGCTCGATGGAGCTGAGTGGTGAACAGGGGCGCGGAACGGGCCGCCCCCGCCGCCGGAGCGGAGGGAGCGGCCCGGGTGCCGGACGCCCGGCGGCGTCACTTCTCCAGCGGCCCCCGGCTGCGGACGGTGAGGCGGTCCTCCTCCTCGTCCCGTTCGACCAGGACGGTGTCCCCGTCGTGCACCGTGCCGGACAGGATCGCCCTGGCCAGCTGGTCGCCGATCGCGGACTGCACCAGCCGGCGCAGCGGGCGGGCGCCGTACGCCGGGTCGTAGCCGGTGAGCGCCAGCCAGTCGCGGGCGGCCGCGGAGACGTCCAGGGTGAGCCGCCGCTCGCGCAGCCGCTCGCCCAGGCGGGCCACCTGGAGGTCGACGATCCGGCTCAGCTCGGCGGTGCCCAGCGGCTCGAAGACCACGATGTCGTCCAGCCGGTTGAGGAACTCCGGCTTGAACGCCGACCGGACGGCGCCCAGCACCAGCTCCCGCTTCTCCGCCTCCGGGGTGGCCGGGTCCACCAGGCTCGGTTCGACAAACGCGTGCGAGCCCAGGTTGGAGGTGAGGATCAGGATCGCGTTGCGGAAGTCCACCGTGCGGCCCTGGCCGTCGGTGAGCCGCCCGTCGTCCAGCACCTGGAGCAGGACGTCGAAGACCTCCGGGTGCGCCTTCTCCACCTCGTCCAGCAGCACCACGCTGTACGGGCGGCGGCGGACCGCCTCGGTGAGCTGGCCGCCCTCCTCGTAGCCGATGTACCCGGGCGGGGCGCCGACCAGGCGGGAGACCGAGTGCTTCTCGCCGTACTCGCTCATGTCGATCCTGACCATCGCCCGCTGGTCGTCGAACAGGAAGTCGGCCAGGGCCTTGGCGAGTTCGGTCTTGCCGACACCGGTCGGGCCGAGGAAGAGGAAGGAGCCGGTCGGGCGGTCCGGGTCGGCGATGCCGGAGCGGGTGCGCCGCACCGCGTCCGAGACGGCCTGCACGGCCTCCTGCTGGCCGATCAGGCGCCGGCCCAGCTCGTCCTCCATGCGCAGGAGCTTGGCGCTCTCGCCCTCCAGCAGCCGGCCCGCCGGGATGCCCGTCCAGGAGGCGACCACGTCGGCCACGTCGTCCGGGCCGACCTCCTCCTTGACCATCGAGGCGGAGGCGTCCTGGCCGGCGGCCCGCTCCTGGGCGTCGGTGAGCTCCTTCTCGGCGGCCGGGACCTCGGCGTACATCAGCTTGGACGCCCGCTCGAAGTCCCCGTCGCGCTGGGCGCGTTCGAGCGCGCCGTGCAGGTCGTCCAGCCGCTCCTTGAGCTCGCCGACCCGGTTGAGGCTCTTCTTCTCCTGCTCCCAGCGCGCCGTCAGCACGCTCAACTGCTCGCTCTTGTCGGCGAGGTCGCGCCGCAGCCGGGCCAGCCGGTCCACCGAGGCCGGGTCCGACTCCTTCTCCAGGGCCAGCTCCTCCATCCGCAACCGGTCCACGGAGCGCTGGAGTTCGTCGATCTCGACCGGGGAGGAGTCGATCTCCATCCGCAGCCGGGAGGCCGCCTCGTCGACCAGGTCGATCGCCTTGTCGGGCAGGAAGCGGGAGGTGATGTAGCGGTTGGACAGGGTGGCCGCGGCGACCAGGGCGGCGTCCGAGATCTGCACCTTGTGGTGCGCCTCGTACCGGCCCTTGAGGCCGCGCAGGATGGCGATCGAGTCCTCCACGCTGGGCTCGCCGACCAGCACCTGCTGGAAGCGGCGCTCCAGGGCCGGGTCCTTCTCGATCCGCTCGCGGTACTCGTCCAGCGTGGTGGCGCCGACCATCCGCAGCTCGCCGCGGGCCAGCATCGGCTTGAGCATGTTGCCCGCGTCCATCGCGGAGTCGCCGCCGGCGCCCGCGCCGACCATGGTGTGCAGCTCGTCGATGAAGGTGACGACCTGGCCGTCGGAGGACTTGATGTCGTTCAGGACGGCCTTCAGCCGCTCCTCGAACTCGCCGCGGAACTTGGCGCCCGCGACCATCGCGCTGAGGTCCAGCGAGACCAGCCGCTTGCCGCGCAGCGACTCCGGCACGTCGCCGGCCACGATGCGCTGGGCCAGGCCCTCGACCACGGCGGTCTTGCCGACGCCCGGCTCGCCGATCAGCACCGGGTTGTTCTTGGTCCGGCGGGAGAGCACCTGGACCACCCGGCGGATCTCGTGGTCGCGGCCGATCACCGGGTCGAGCTTGCCGTCCCTGGCGGCCTGGGTGAGGTCGGTGCCGTACTTCTCCAGCGCCTTGTAGGTGCCCTCCGGGTCCGGCGAGGTGACCCGGCCGCTGCCCCGGACGTCCTTGAACGCGGCGAGCAGCGCCTTCGCCGTCGCGCCCTGCTGCGCCAGCAGCTCGGCCACCGCCCCGCCCTCGGCGGCCAGGCCGACCATCAGGTGCTCGGTGGAGACGTACTGGTCGTCCAGGTCGTCCGCGCGCCGGCCGGCCTCGGTGAGCACCGCGATGGTGTCCCTGGCGAGCTGCGGCGCGGCGACCGTCGAACCCATCGCGCTGGGCAGCGCGGCCGCCTGGCGGCGCGCCTCGGCGTCGACGCGGGAGAGGTCCGCCCCGACCGCCTCCAGCAGGGGCCTGGCGATGCCCTCGGGCTGCTCCAGCAGGGCGATCAGGATGTGCACCGGCCTGACGTCCGGGTTGCCGGCCGTGCCCGCCTGCCGGATGGCGGCGGCCAGGGCGTCCTGCGTCTTGGTGGTGAACTTGCTGGCGTCCACTGCTGGGGGGTCCTCCCTCGTCGTCCTGCACTACTGCTGCTGCTACTGCTCGTACTACCGCTACTGCTGCGTGCCGCACTGCCGGGCAGATGGCACACCCGGAGCGCACTGCCACGAGCAGCATGCACTAAGTTGAGTCTACTCCGCTCAACTCTTTTCCGGCTCACCTTCTCGGTGAACGTTCGGCGGACCCCCGGGTCAGCCCCAGCAGCGCCCTGGCGGGGCCGCCGGGCCGCTGCCCGGCCGGCCACACCGCGCGCAGCGGCCGCCGCAGGTCCAGCTCCCGGGCCAGCGGCACCTCGACCAGCCGCCGGGTGGCCAGCTCCTCCACCACCGCCAGCTCGCTCAGGCAGACCGGCCCCGCCCCGGTCATCGCGGCCCCCTTCAGCGCGGTGGACGAGGCCAGCTCCATCCAGGGCCGCGCCGCGCCCCCGTACGGCCGCAGGGCCGTCTCCAGCACCTCCCGGGTGCCCGAGCCGGGCTCGCGCAGCACCAGCGGGGTGGCCGCCAGCTCGGCCCCGGTCAGCGGGGTCCGGCGCCGGGCCCAGGGGTGGCCGGGCGCCACCACGACCACCAGCCGGTCCGCCGCCACCACCGCGCCGGACAGTCCGGGCGGGGTGGAGGGGCCCTCGACGAAGCCGAGGTCGGCGTCCCCGGCCAGGACGTGTCCGGCGACGTCCGCCGAGTTCGCCGTCCGCAGCGTCACCGCCGTCCCCGGGCTGGCCTCGGACAGGCCCAGCAGCCAGCCGGGCATCAGGTACTCGGCGACGGTCAGGCTGGCCACCACCCGCAGCTTGGCGTCCCGCCGCTCGCGCAGCGCGTCGATCCCGGCGTCCATCGCCTGCGCCGCCTCCACCACCTGCCGGGCCCACTCGACCACCAGCCGGCCCGCCTCGGTCGGCGTGCTGCCCCGGGGCGAGCGGTCCAGCAGCGGGACGCCGATCTGCCGCTCCATGCCCTTGATCCGGGCGCTGGCGGTCGGCTGGCTGACGCCCAGCTCGGCCGCCGCCCGTCCGACGCTGCCCAGCCGGGCCACCGCGAGCAGCAGTTCCAGGGCGCCGAGTTCGGGGACGTGCGGGGAGAGGGCCATAGATTCAGGCTATGCCCCCATAGAGGTCGGGGCGCTACCGGCGGCCGGGCCCCCGGGCGACGGTGGGAGCATGTCCACTCTGGCCGGTATCGGCCCCCTCGCCCGTCCCGCCGTCCGCTCCAGGTTCGACCTCGCCCAGCTCGGCCCCAACTGGTACGCCGCAGTGATGGGCACCGCGATCCTGGCGAACGGCGCCGCCGTGCTGCCGGTGCGGCTGCCCGGGCTGACCGGCTTCGGCGAGGTGATGTGGGCGCTCGGCCTGGCCGCCCTGCTGGTGCTGGCCGCCGCCCGGCTGGTCCACCTCACCCGGCACCGCGAGGCGGCCCGCGCCCAGCTGCTGGACAACCCGGCCACCGCGGTCTTCTACGGCTGCCCGCCGATGGCGCTGCTGGCGGTCGGTCTGGGCACCCTGCTGCTCGGCTCCCGGGTCATCGGCACCGGCCCCGCGGTCGCCCTGGACGCCGTGCTGTGGAGCCTCGGCACCCTGTACGCGCTGGCCGTGGCGGGTGGTATCCCGTACCTGATGATCACCCGGCACCGGGTCTCCGCCCTGGAGGCCAACCCGACCTGGCTGCTGCCGGTGGTCGCCCCGCTGGTCGCCTCCGCCTGCGGCCCGGCGCTGGTCCCGCACCTGCCGGCCGGGACGGCGCAGCAGGCCATGCTGTACGGCTGCTGGGCGCTGTTCGGGATCGGCCTGCTCGCCACCCTGGTGCTGCTGCCGGTGGTCTTCACCGGGCTGTTCCACAGCAGGCTGCCCGCCCTGGCGCTCACCCCCACGCTGTTCCTGGTGCTCGGCCCGCTCGGCCAGTCCGTCACCGCGGTCCACCAGCTCGCCGACGCCGCCCGCCCGGTGCTGCCCGCGCTGGCGCCCGCCATGACCGACCTGGCCGAGCTGTACGGCGTGGCGGTGATCGGCGTCGCGATGCTCTGGCTGGCCGTCGCGCTGACCGCCAACCTGCGCGCCCGCCGGGCCGGGATGCCGTTCGCGATGACCTGGTGGGCGTACACCTTCCCGGTCGGCACCTGCGTCACCGGCGCCTCCGCGCTCGCCCGGCACACCGGCTTCGGGGGCTTCAGCGGGCTGGCCGTCGGGCTGTACCTGCTGCTGGCGCTCGCCTGGGTGCTCGCGGCGGGCGGTACCGCGGCCGGGCTGGCGCGGGGGCGGTTGCTGGCCCGCTGAGCGCACGGCCGGTCGCGGGCTCGGCGCGGGCCGGCGGGTACCGGAACGCGTCGGGGCTGGTCACCGGGGGCGGACGGGCAGCTCAGGAGCATGCCGGCGGTGCAGGAATGCGCACGTCCGCTATGACCGTGCACGGCCAATCGACGGTGGCGCCGGACACCGCCGACACCCCTTCCCCGCCTCGGACTTCACCGGAATCCGACCCGCCGCCCGGCCCTCCCCACCAGCACCGGGATGCAGATTGCTGCAATTGCGCGAACATGCACTCGGGCGGCACTTGTTCACCGGACGTCACGCTGTGAGGGTGGAGACACGCCAAGTCGTCCGGGCAACCGCAGCCCGATGGTGGCGACTTGCTCTTCGAGAAGACCGCGGGCGCCACAGTCGGCGCCGGCGGGAACGGGGGAACGAAGAGCACCGGCTGGGGGCCATGTGTGGTGATGGCCCCCGCTGCCGGACCCGTCGAGGCGTTGCTGCTCCGCCTCGACGGGAGCGCCTTGGCATTGGCGTACCGATGGCGGCCCCCGGGGACCCGGCGTGCGACGGCACCCGGGCCGGGGGTCCGCCGTCCCACCCGGTACCGTGACCGCCACGCCCGGGACCACGCCGTACCGGCATCCGGATCCGTGGGCCCGGCCGGCCCACCGGGACCACGGCCCGCGCGGCGGGGAACACGGGGCAACACCAGGGGAGAGGCGTCCGGCAGGGAGGGCACGACGTGACGGCGGAACCGGCGGTCACACCGGACCAGGCGGGGCACGTGGGCGAGGAGCCTGACGAGGCCGCCCGGCAGCTCTACCTGGCCGTCATCGCCGAGGGCGGCCGCGTCCCGGCCGGCGAGGTCACCGACATCGACCAGGGTGCGCTGCAACAGCTCATCGACATCGGCCTGTTGATGGTCAACCCGATGGACCGCTGCTACACCGCGGTCAGCCCGCGCTCGGTCAGCGACCGCCTCGGCGCCGAACTGCGCAGCGAGGCCACCCGCCTGCTGGTCCGCGCGGAGAACCTCCCCGGCGCCCTGGACGGTCTGACCCGCGCCTACGACGCGATGCCCCGCCCGTCCGGCCCGGCCGGCGGCGCCGTCCACGTCGAGGGGCACGTCCACATCCGCCAGCGGATCTCCCAGCTCGTCTCCGACTGCCGCTCCGAGGTCCTCACCGCGCAGCCGGGACACCGTCCCGCCGACACCCTCCAGGTCGCGCTCCGCCAGGACGTCCAACTGCTCAGGCGCGGCTGCTCGCTGCGCACCGTCTACCAGCCGGTCGCCCTCGCCGACCCGCCCGCCCGCGCCTACGCCGAGGAGGTCACCCGGCACGGCTCGCTCATCCGCGTGCTCGACGAGCCCTTCCAGCGGCTGATCGTCTTCGACCGGTCCGTCGCCGTGATCTCCGCCAACGACGACAACAGCACCGCCGCCTTCATCAGCGACCCGGCCACCATCACCTACCTGGTCGGCACCTTCGAACGCGACTGGGCGCGCGCCGAGACCACCGAGACCGCCGCCCCCGGCCAGGGACCCGCCAGGACCATCCCCGACCGGGTCGGCCGGCTCCTCGCCCGCGGTCTCACCCAGCGCGCCGTCGCCACCAGGCTCGGCCTGAGCGAACGCACCGTCGCCGGCCACATCTCCCGGCTGCGCGACCGCTACGGCGCCCAGACCCTCTTCCAGCTCGGCTGGCTGATGCGGGGCGCCCGCGATGACCGATGAGCCGGGCCAGGCCGAACGGGCCCTCTACCTCGCCGCGGTCCGCGGCGGAGGGCGGCTGCGCCCCGAGGACCTCGCCCCCGCCGACCGTCCCACCCTGGCCGCCCTCGTCGCGCGCGGCCTGCTCGCCCCCACCGCCACCGGCTGGACCGCCGCCAACCCGCGGGCCCAGGTCGACCGCATCGGCTTCGAACTGCGCTCCCGCGCCGTCCGCCTGCTGCTGCACGCCGAGCGGCTCCCCGGCACCCTCGGGCCGCTCGCCCGCGCCTACGACACGGCCCGCCGCCCGGACCGGTGTGCGCCGGCCGTCGACCCCGGCACCGCCGGTACGGCCGGCACTACCGGTCCGGCCGACACCGTCGACGACGCCGCCGACGTCCGCCGACGGGTCACCGAACTCGTCTCGGAGTGCCGGGAGGAGGTCCTGGCCGCCCAGCCCGGCCCGCGTCCGCTCGAAGCCCTCAGGATGGCCCTCGCCCAGGACCTCTCGCTGCTCCGCCGGGGCTGTTCGCTGCGCACCGTCTACCAGCCGGCCACCGTCGCGGATCCCACCGTGCAGAGCCAGATCGCGCTGCGCGCCGGGCAGGGCGCCCAGGTCCGGGTCCTCGCCGAACCGTACGAGCGGGTGCTGGTCTTCGACCGTGCGGTGGCGGTCATCCCCGCCGCCGAGGACCGCAGCCGTGCCGCCTTCCTCACCGACCCCACCACCGTGGCCTACCTGGTCGCCCAGTTCGAACGCGACTGGGCCCGCGCCGCACCCGTCGGCCGTCACCTCGACCCGCCGCCCGCCACCACCGTCCGGATCGGCCGGCTGCTCGCCCGCGGTCTCACCCAGCGTGCCGTCGCGACCCGGCTGGGCGTGAGCGAACGTACCGTCGCGGCCCACATCTCCCGGCTGCGCGACCGCTACGGCGCCCGGACCCTCTTCCACCTCGGCTGGCAGTTGCGGGGCGAGCGCCATGACTGACACTCCGCCACCCCGCTCTTCGTCCAGCGCCTCACCCGGCGTGCCGGCGCGAGCGGCCGGTGCCTCGGGGAGCGTGCGGTGGCGGGCCGGTTCGCCCGGCCGCGGGAGTCGTACGACGCGGCGACGCTGTTCCGGCCGGGCCGGCAGCCGCGGGGAGCCCGGGCGGGAGAGCCCGGTGGGCAGCCGCCGTTCAGCCGGTGGCGGCGCCGGTCGGCCAGTAGCCGGGGACCGGGGGCTGCTGCCGGGGGACGCTGAACTGCTCGCCGGGGGCGGTCCAGAAGCCCTCGCGCAGGGAGAGCGCCATGCCGGCCCAGTCGAGCGCGGTCTCGACCGTGTGGTTGAGGGCCTCCTGCGACCAGGTGTCGTCGAAGACCAGCGGCAGGACGGGGGCGACCTGCTCGATGGTGGCGATCAGCGGGTTGTGGGTGATGGCCTCGTCGACCAGGAGGACGATCGGCTTGCGCAGCGCCGACGCCCAGCCGAGCTCCAGGCTCACACCGGCCGAGAGGGGGGCACCGACGTAGGCGAACACCAGGTCGGCGGACTGGAGGGCGCGGAAGTCGGACGGAACGCGCGGCTCCGGCGCGCGGCCGGAGATGGTCCAGGCGTCGCTGTGGTGCGCGCTGTACACGGCGGCACCGCTGCGGAGGAGGGTGGTGCGGAGCGTCGTCAGCCGCGTCCGGCTGGCGAGCGTCACCACGCTGTCGGCCGGCCCGGTCAGCCGCATCAGCGGCGCGGCCAGGAACACACGTGCACGCCGACCCTCAGGGGCCTGGCTGTCGTGGTGACGCAGGTAGGGCTCGGTCATGTCGACTCCGGGGAAAGGCCGACCGGGTTGAAAAGTGCGTCGGCAGGCGTGGAGAGTGGTTGCTGCTTCAAGTAGTCCGATGCCCCGATTGTTGGGAGAATTGACAGTACAGCAACAGAATTGTCAACTGGTGCTGGACTATCGGGGGCGAACTGATCGTCCATCTGTGGCACCTGCCCCGTCCAGGGCTTCCCGGTGTCATATGGATGCCTGGCAGGGAGATGACGCGTTCTCAGGCGTGCAGCTATTGGCAGGCTCGTGCACCCTGCGGCAACATGTGGTCGGTAAGTTTGTCTTGGCGCTGCGTTCGACGCAGATGACAGAAGGGGTGGGCATGTCTCACTTGTGCCGTTTCGTCCGTAACGCGGTCCTGCCTCTGGTTGTCGGTGCGGCTGCATTGCTCGGCGGGTATCTCGCGGTCGACCACGGGCAGGCGGCGCCCGACTCGTCGGCCGTTGCCGCTGTCTCCGTCCTCGACGACATCAGCTGGGGCTGACCGCGTGTGCCGATCGGCACTGATGCGAAACTTCCCCGGACTTCCTCGTCCGCGGGAAACGTATTCGCATGTGGACGGCCGGCGCGCTTTTACCCGCCACTGATCCGACGCGCTGCTGGCGCGGGCATGTCTCTACGGATGGTTCCCGTTTGTGGATTCAGCCCGCGCGAGCGCGTATCCGAGTTGGAACAAGGAGTCCACATTGTGCTCCTCGCGCATCTCGGCGATATGGCGGGCCAGGGTGCGTTCGCTGATTCCCAGGCGTCTCGCGATGACTCTGTGATTGGTTCCCGCCAGCAGGAGATCGATGATCGTCTGGCGAAGCCGCGAGACGACCTGCTGGGGGACGGTGCGGTCCCCGTCGAAGTCGAGGGCGCGGCTCCAGCTCGGCTCGAAGACCTGCTCGGCGAGGTAGGTGGCCACCGCGGGTTCGTGGATGAAGGCCGCCATGTTCAAGTCGTGCGCGACCGGGATGACGGCCATCTTCCGGTCTATGACGATGAGCCGGGTATAGGGCTCGTCAAGGGTTCTGTACTGGCCGCCGGCCTTGGCCAGGCGTGTGACGTAGTCCCGGGTGGGCTGGTGGTATCGCGTGCTGGCGTGGTAGATCGTCCGGATCTTCGTGCCGTTGCCCAGCATGGCGAGGTCCCGGTCGATCACCGAGGCCAGTAGCTCGGGAGGCCGTGGACCCCCTGGCTGGAGTGCCAGCGCCTCCTCGGCGCCCGCATCGGCGTACTGCTGCATCTTCTGATTTATCAGCACTTTGCCATGGACATACTCGATCGAGCCGCCGACCTGTCCGGGCGTGTGAAACTCCTGGGCGAGTTCGCTCAGTTCGGTCGGCAGGGTGACGGCCCGGGTGAGAAGGTCGAGTGCCTGTCGCTGCCAGGTGCTGCTGAGGCTCTCCGAAAGCTGGGTCGGGTCGATGGCGATCAGGCTGTCCGGCGCATCGAGGTCAGGGACCAGAAGGCCTATTCTGATCAATTCGTCCAGCGGACTCGATTCACCCGGAGCCGCGACCTCTTTCGACGTACTCCCGCCGGTCCTGATGATGTGCAGGAAAAGCGCACGAGCTTCCGCGGAAAGTATCGGCCCCCCACTCGTGATGGGGCCGAATTGAGCTCGTCCACTCATGCCGGCTCCTTGCCGTTGACCCAACCCGCCGTGACCCGTCCCAGCAGATCCTAGGGCGCGTGACCATTGCTGATGATGAGATCGCCGGTCTCTCCCGAGCTTGGCCGATCGCCAGATCGACACTCTCTCACCAACACCGAGCCGCCGGCACCCCCCGAGAGGAGGGGCCGGCGGCTCGGTGGGTGGCCCGGTCAGCGCCTGGGGCGCCAGACGACGAGGGCGCTGGACTGCGGGGTGGGGGGCTGGTACGGGACGAGGTCACGGCGGTAGGAGGCGTGGACGGCGGCCTCGCGCTGCCGCAGGGCGCTGGCGGCGCCCTCCAGGGAGTCGACCAGTTCCGCGACGCGGGACTGGAGGGCGGAGACCTGGTTCTCCAGCTCGATGATCCGCTTGATGCCCGCCAGGTTGATGCCCTCGTCCTGGGAGAGCCGCTGGACCTCGCGCAGCTGCTGGATGTCGCGCGCGGAGTAGCGGCGGCCGCGGCCCGCGGTGCGGTCGGGGCAGACCAGGCCGAGGCGGTCGTACTGGCGCAGGGTCTGCGGATGCAGCCCGGACAGTTCGGCGGCCACGGAGATGACGTACACCGGGGTGTCCTCGGTGAGGACGTACTGCGGCGGGGCCGCGGCCCGGCGGGTGCGACGCGGGCCGGCACCGGGCAGGCCCTCGCCGACGCCGGGGCCGATCGGGGTGTCGGGATCGATCGGGTTCATCGGGGACATCTGGTCGTCACGCTCCCTTCGCCGCCCGGAACAGGGCGGCTCGCGGATCGTCGGAGGCGGTGGCCTCGCGGTACTGCTCCAGGGCGTTCAGCGCGTCGCCGGCGACCTGCTGGGGCACCACGACCTCGACGGTGACGAGGAGGTCGCCGCGGGTGCCGTCCTTGCGGGTGGCACCCTTGCCGCGGGCGCGCATGGTGAGGCCGTTGGCGCTGCCCGGGGGGAGCTTGAGCTTCACTGCGGGGCCGTTCAGGGTGGGCACCTCGATGGTGGCGCCGAGCGCCGCCTCGGGGAAGGTGACCGGGACGGTGACCGTGAGGTTGTCGCCCTTGCGCCCGAAGACCGGGTGCGGGTCGACGTGCACGGTGACGTAGAGGTCGCCGGGCTGTCCGCCGCGCTCGCCCTGGGCGCCCTTGCCCTTGAGCCGGATGCGCTGGTCGGCCTGGACGCCGGCCGGGATGCGGACCTGCATGGTGCGGGCCGAGCTGGCCCGGCCGCTGCCGTGGCAGTCGGGGCACGGGTCGTCGACGATCATGCCCCGGCCGCGGCAGTCCTTGCACGGCTCGGAGAGCGCGAAGGCGCCCTGGCCGCGGCTGACGGTGCCGGCGCCGACACAGGTCGGGCAGACCCGCGGGGTGGTGCCGGACTTGGCGCCGCTGCCGTTGCAGTGGCGGCACGGGGCCTGGCTGGTCATCCGCAGCGGGACGGTCGCGCCGTCGACCGCCTCCTCGAAGGAGAGCGTCACCTCGGTCTCGACGTCGGCGCCGCGCCTGGGCGGGGCCTGCCGGGTGCCGCCGCGGTTGAAGAGGCCGCCGAAGACGTCGCCGAGCCCGCCTCCGCCGCCCCCGCCGCCGCCCTGCTGGCCGCTGAAGAGGTCGCCGAAGTCGAAGCTGTAGCTGCCGGTGCCGCCGGGGCCGCCGCCGGCCCGGAAGCCGCCGTTGGCGAAGAGGCTGCGGGCCTCGTCGTACTCCTTGCGGCGCTTCTCGTCGGAGAGGACGTCGTACGCCTCGGAGATGTCCTTGAACCGCTCCTCGGCCGTGGTGTCACCCTTGTTGGCGTCGGGGTGGAACTCACGCGCGAGCTTGCGGTAGGTCTTCTTGATCTCGGTGGCGGTGGCGTCCTTGGGCACGCCGAGGACCTTGTAGTAGTCCTTCTCCACGTAGTCCTTGCCACTCACGGCTTGCGCCACCTCCCGAGTCCATCGTCACTGTGCTGTCAACAGCGACGGAAAGAAGAGCCATCGACAGTGCGCTGCGGAGCCGGCCGCCGTCCTTGCCGGCGTACGACTCCGCAGCGCACTGGGTGTCAGCTGTCACAGGTTGTCAGCTGTCCGAGCCACCGTCGGACTTGTCCGGGTCGGCGGACTTGGCCTCGGCGTCCGAGGACGCCTGGCTGCCGGGCTGCGGTTCCGCGACGGCCACCATCGCCGGGCGGATGATCCGCTCGCCGATGCGGTAGCCGGGCTGGAGGACCTGCACGCAGGTGTCCTCGGTGACGTCCGAGGAGTAGCTGTGCATCAGCGCCTCGTGCATGGTCGGGTCGAAGGGCTCGCCCTCCTTGCCGAACTGCTGGAGGCCCAGCTTGGCGACGACCGTCTCCAGCGACTCGGCGACGGACTTGAAGCCGCCCGTCACCTCGCCGTGCTCACGGGCGCGGCCGATGTCGTCCAGGACCGGGATCAGCGACTCCAGGATGTTGGAGACGGCGATCTCGCGGACGGTCAGCCGGTCGCGCTCGACCCGCTTGCGGTAGTTCTGGTACTCGGCCTGGAGGCGCTGGAGGTCACCGGTGCGCTCGGAGAGCTCGCGCTTGGCGGCGGCGAGGTCATCCGAACCGGACTCCCCGGAGCCGCCGGCGGCGGCCTCCTCGGCAGCCTTGATCACGGCCTCTTCGGCGGCGGAGTCGTCGCCGGGCTTGCCGCCCTGCGGCTTGTCCGTCATGCCGCACCGCCCTTGGGCTTCTCGTCGTCCACGATCTCGGCGTCGACGACGTCGTCGTCCTTGGCCTGGGCGGAGTCACCGGCGGGGGCGGCACCGGCGGCGTCGGCGTTGGCGTACAGCGCCTGGCCGAGCTTCTGCGCGGTGGTGGAGACCTTCTCCGAGGCTTCGCGGATCTTCGCGATGTCCTCGCCCTTCAGGGCCTCCTTGAGCTCGCCGATGGCGGTCTCGACCTCGGCCTTGACGTCGCCCGGCAGCTTGTCGGCGTTGTCGGCGATGAACTTCTCGGTCGAGTAGACGAGCTGCTCGGCGGAGTTGCGGGTCTCCACGGACTCGCGGCGCTTGTGGTCGTCCTCGGCGTACTGCTCGGCCTCGCGGCGCATCCGGTCGACCTCGTCCTTCGGCAGCGAGGAGCCGCCGGTGACGGTCATCTTCTGCTCCTTGCCGGTGCCGAGGTCCTTGGCACCGACGTGCATGATGCCGTTGGCGTCGATGTCGAAGGTGACCTCGATCTGCGGCAGGCCACGCGGGGCCGGCGGCAGGCCGGTCAGCTCGAACATCCCGAGCTTCTTGTTGTACGCCGCGATCTCGCGCTCGCCCTGGTAGACCTGGATCTGCACGGACGGCTGGTTGTCCTCGGCCGTGGTGAAGATCTCGGAGCGCTTGGTCGGGATCGTGGTGTTGCGCTCGATCAGCTTGGTCATGATGCCGCCCTTGGTCTCGATGCCGAGGGACAGCGGGGTGACGTCCAGCAGGAGGACGTCCTTGACCTCGCCCTTGAGGACACCGGCCTGGAGCGCGGCGCCGATGGCGACGACCTCGTCCGGGTTGACGCCCTTGTTGGCGTCCTGACCGCCGGTCAGCTCCTTGACGAGCTCGGCGACGGCCGGCATGCGGGTCGAGCCACCGACCAGGACGACGTGGTCGATCTCGGAGAGCGAGATGCCGGCGTCCTTGATCACGTTGTGGAACGGGACCTTGCAGCGCTCCAGCAGGTCCGAGGTCAGCTGCTGGAACTGGGCCCGGGTGAGCTTCTCGTCCAGGTGCAGCGGGCCCTCGGCAGAGGCCGTGATGTACGGCAGGTTGATCGAGGTCTCGGAGGACGAGGACAGCTCGATCTTGGCCTTCTCGGACGCCTCGCGCAGACGCTGGAGGGCCATCTTGTCCTTGGACAGGTCGACGCCGTGGCCGGCCTGGAAGACCTTGACCAGGTGGTCGACGACGCGCTGGTCCCAGTCGTCGCCACCGAGGTGGTTGTCACCGTTGGTGGCCTTCACCTCGACGACCCCGTCGCCGATCTCCAGCAGGGAGACGTCGAAGGTGCCGCCGCCGAGGTCGAAGACCAGGATGGTCTGGTCGTCCTTGTCGAGGCCGTACGCGAGGGCGGCCGCGGTCGGCTCGTTGACGATGCGCAGGACGTTGAGGCCCGCGATCTCGCCGGCCTCCTTGGTCGCCTGGCGCTCCGAGTCGTTGAAGTACGCCGGGACGGTGATGACGGCGTCGGTGACGGTCTCGCCCAGGTACGCCTCGGCGTCGCGCTTCAGCTTCTGGAGCACGAAGGCCGAGATCTGCTGGGGGTTGAAGTCCTTGCCATCGATGTTGATCTTCCACCCGGTGCCCATGTGGCGCTTGACCGAGCGGATGGTGCGGTCGACGTTGGTGACCGCCTGGCGCTTGGCCACCTCGCCGACGAGCACCTCGCCGTTCTTGGCGAAGGCGACGACGGACGGCGTGGTCCGCGCACCCTCTGCGTTCGTGATGACGGTGGGCTCGCCACCCTCCAGAACGCTGACGACCGAGTTCGTCGTACCGAGGTCGATGCCGACCGCGCGTGCCATCGTAAATACCTCCACGGAAGAGTTGAGCTTTACAGGCTCAAGGATGCACGACCCGGCGGGCGGCGTCAACAGGCCTGAGTGTCCGGCGCTCAACTTTGCTGAGCGGAATCGCTCCGGAGACCTGCGCCACGCCGTGGCGGGGTGCGCCCACGTGACTGTCGCCATAGCTTGGGAATCTTCTGGGGAACCGTTGTCCACCGGTAATGTCCGGGCCGTCGGCCCGGCAAGTTACCGACCAGTACAATCAGCCCGAAGACCGTAGGGCCGCAGGGCCTGTTCAACAGCAAAGCCGCAGGAGACGGAGAGCCGATGCAGCTAGCAGCGATCGTCATCTCGCTGGTCACGTTCGTGATCGGCACCGCGCTCGCCGCCCGTGCGGCGCTGTACATCTACAAGGTGGTCCGCACGGGTGCGGACGACGCCACCCGCTTCGGGCAGCCCGCCCAGCGGGCGAAGACCCTCGCGACCGAGTTCTTCGGCCACACCAGGATGAACCGCTGGGGGATCGTCGGCATCGCCCACTGGTTCGTCGCGGTCGGCTTCTTCAGCCTGGTGCTGACCATCGTCAACGCCTTCGGCCAGCTCTTCGACGCGGACTTCGCGCTGCCGGTCATCGGCCACTGGATGATCTGGCAGCTCTTCGTCGAGCTGATCGGCACCCTGACCACGCTCGGGATCCTGGTCCTGATCGTGATCCGGCTGATGAGCCTGCCGTCCAGGTCCGGCCGCAAGTCCCGGTTCGCCGGCTCGATCGCCTGGCAGGCCTTCTACGTCGAGTACACGATCCTCGGCATCGGCCTGTGCATCCTGATGCTGCGCGCCCTGGAGGGCGCCCTCAACGGCGTCGACTCGTACGGCCCCGAGCACCTGGTCTCGTACCCGCTGGTCTCCGCGCTGAGCGGCCTGTCGCACGGCACGCTGGAGAACCTGATCTACCTGTTCGCGATGCTGAAGATCTGCATCTCGTTCGCGTGGGCGACCACCATCGGCCTCAACCCCTCGATGGGCGTGGCCTGGCACCGCTTCCTCGGCTTCTTCAACATCTACTTCAAGCGCGAGGAGGACGGCGGCACCGCGCTCGGCGCCCTGCGTCCGATGACCAGCAACGGTCAGCCGATCGACTTCGAGGACCCGGCCGAGGACGCCGTGTTCGGCGTCTCCCAGGTCGAGCACTTCTCCTGGAAGGGCATCCTCGACTTCTCCACCTGCACCGAGTGCGGCCGCTGCCAGTCGCAGTGCCCGGCCTGGAACACCGGCAAGCCGCTCTCGCCGAAGCTGCTGATCATGAGCCTGCGCGAGCACGCCTACGGCAAGGCGCCGTACCTGCTGGCCGGCGGCGGCAAGTCCGCCGAAGGGGAGGAGCAGGCGAGCCCCGAGCAGCTCAAGGACGTTCCGGCGGCCGCCCTGGCCGAGGCCGAGCGCCCGCTGATCGGCACCGCCGAGGAGGGCGGCGTCATCGACCCGGACGTGCTGTGGTCCTGCACCACCTGCGGCGCCTGCGTCGAGCAGTGCCCGGTGGACATCGAGCACATCGACCACATCGTCGACATGCGCCGCTACCAGGTGATGATCGAGTCCTCGTTCCCGACCGAGGCCGGGACGATGCTCAAGAACCTGGAGAACAAGGGCAACCCGTGGGGCATGGCCACCAAGGCCCGCCTGGCCTGGGTCAAGGAGCTCCAGAAGGAGACCGGCATCGAGGTGCCGGTGATCGGTGAGGACATCGACCCCGCCGAGGTCGAGTACCTCTACTGGGTCGGCTGCGCCGGCGCCCTGGAGGACCGCGCCAAGAAGACCACCAAGGCCTTCGCCGAGCTGCTGCACACCGCGGGCGTGAAGTTCGCGATCCTCGGCAAGGAGGAGTCCTGCACCGGTGACTCCGCCCGCCGCCTGGGCAACGAGTTCCTCTTCCAGATGCTCGGCGCCCAGAACGTGGAGACGCTGAACGCGGCCCTGGAGGACGCGCCGGTCAAGCGGATCGTGGCCACCTGCCCGCACTGCTTCAACACCATCGCCAACGAGTACCCGCAGCTGGGCGGCCACTTCGAGGTCATCCACCACACCCAGCTGCTCCAGCACCTCATCGACGAGGGCAAGCTCGTCCCGGTCAACCCGGTCGAGGGCCTGATCACCTACCACGACCCCTGCTACCTGGGCCGCCACAACAAGGTCTACAGCCCGCCGCGCGAGATCATGGACAAGGTCCCCGGTCTGCGCCAGCAGGAGATGCACCGGCACAAGGAGCGCGGCTTCTGCTGCGGCGCCGGCGGTGCCCGGATGTGGATGGAGGAGCGCATCGGCAAGCGGATCAACACCGAGCGCGTGGACGAGGCGCTGTCGCTCGACCCGGACATCGTCTCCACCGCCTGCCCGTTCTGCCTGGTGATGCTCTCCGACTCGGTCAACGGCAAGAAGAACGAGGGCGCGGCCAAGGAACACCTGAAGGTGGTCGACGTGGCCCAGCTGTTGCTCGACTCGGTGAAGGCCCTGCCGCCGGCCGGGAACGAGGAGCAGCCCGCGACGGTGGACGCGTAACGACCGCCGCGGAGCCCGCTGTTCGACAGTTCTGCTACAACTGCCCGGCCCGGTGGACGCCGCGAACGCGCCCGCCGGGCCGGGCTTTCGGACGACCCGGACGGCCTGCGCCGGTACGGCGGGCGTACGGCGAGCGACGGCAATCGCACAGGCGCCGGACGGGCATTCGGTCGGAAGCAAATACAGTAGGCCCGGACCGGCTCGGTGCCGGTCGACCCGTCCGGACGGAAGCCCGGGCGGGTGGCGACCCGCGCAGGCCGGACGGCCGGGTCCAGACCGACGACGGAGGTATCGGCCCGCAGGGCCGGGCCGCAGAGACCACAAGGGGAACAGCGCAGACCATGACCGAGGCGATCATGCTGGTCGGTGGTAAGGGCACGCGACTGCGTCCGCTGACCACCCACACCCCCAAGCCGATGCTGCCGGTGGCAGGCGTCCCGTTCATCGCGCACCAGTTGGCCCGCGCGGCCGCCGCCGGCGTCACCCGCGTCGTGCTGGCGACCTCGTACCTGGCCGAGGTGTTCGAGGACCACTTCCAGGACGGCACCCCGTACGGCATCGAGCTGGTCTACCTGACCGAGCGCGAGCCGCTGGGCACCGGCGGGGCGATCCGCAACGCCGCCTCGGGCCTGACCTGCGGCCCGGACGAACCGGTCCTGGTCTTCAACGGGGACATCCTCTCCGGTCTCGACATCGCCGCCCTGCGCGACGGCCACGTGGCCGCCGGGGCCGACGTCACCCTGCACCTGACCCGGGTCGAGGACCCGCGGGCCTTCGGCCTCGTCCCGACCGACGGGAACGGACGGGTGCTGGAGTTCCTGGAGAAGCCGGAGACCCCGGAGCAGATCGTCACCGACCAGATCAACGCCGGCTGCTACGTCTTCACCCGGTCCGTGATCGACCGCATCCCGGCCGGCCGGGAGGTGTCCGTCGAGCGCGAGACCTTCCCCGAGCTGCTGGCCACCGGCGCGCTGCTGCGCGGCGTCGTCGACACCTCGTACTGGCTGGACCTGGGCACCCCGGCGGCCTTCGTCCGCGGCTCGGCCGACCTGGTGCTCGGCAAGGTCGACTCCCCGGCCGTCCCCGGCCCGACCGGTGACGCCCTGCTGCTGCCCGGCGCCACCGTCCACCCGGGCGCGGTGCTCAGCGGCGGCACCGTGATCTCCGAGGACGCGGTGGTCGAGGCCGGTGCGATCGTCGAGGGCAGCGTGATCCTGCCGGGCGCGGTGATCGGCTCCGACAGCCTGGTCAAGGACTCGATCGTGGGCGCCTTCGCCACCATCGGCGACCGTTCGGCGCTGGACGGCGCGGTGATCGGCGACGGCGCGATCGTGGAGTCGGACAACGAGCTGCCGAACGGCGTCCGGATCGCCTGCGGCACCCTGCTGCCGGTCGGCGCGGTGCGCACCTCGGCCGGCCCGGGCGGCTGCCCGGCCGGCACCAGCGCGGCCGCGGCGGTGCACGGGCCCTCGGTCGGCGCGCAGCGGTAGCGCCGCCGGGGTTCCGGAGGAGCCCCGGGGTTCCGGGATTTCCGGGAGCCGCCGGGTTTCCGGGAGCCGCTGACGGGCCCGTTCCCACGGGTTTTCGGCCCCGTTCGTCTCAGCCTCGCTGCAAACCGGCCCCGGCTCCGTCCGGGGCGGACGCGGGCCGGGCCGGACGGGTACCTTCGGACCGTGGCTGGTAATCGATACGACAGCGGTCAGGGCGCGGACCGTCCGCACGGCGGATGGTCGGCTCCGCCGCCGCCGGGGGCGCCCGGGGGGCACGGGGCGACGGACGGGCCGGAGTACTTCACGGGCCCGCACCAGGGGGCGCCCGGCGGGCCCGGGCACCGGACGGGGGACGGGCAGGACCCGTACGCGGCGGACCGGCCCGGCAACACCAGGGCCTTCCCGGCCGGCGACCCGTACGCGGCCGGCGGCCCGTACGGGCAGCAGCCGTACGGCTCCGGGCAGGGGTACGGGCAGGACGGGGGGTACCCGTACGGGCCCGGGCCGGAGCAGGGCGGGCAGCCGTACGGCCAGGAGCAGGGGTACGGCGAGGACCAGGGGTACGGCCAGGACCAGGGATACGGCGAGGACAACGTCGCCGTCTACCGGGCCGGCGGCCAGTCCGCCCCGCACGTCGCCGGGCCGAGGCCGCACTGGCGCGAGCTGTTCACCGGCCTGTTCCGCACGCCGACCGCGATCTTCGACCGCACCCGGGACCACCAGGTCTGGCTGCCCGCCGTCACCGTCTCGCTGCTGTACGGCGCGCTCGCGGTGCTCGGCATCGGGCTGACCCACGACGACATCGTCAACTCGACCTTCACCGTGGCGCTGACCGGCATCCTCGCCGCCGCCATCGGGTTCACCGTGGCCGGCGCGGTCTTCGGCGGGGTCACCTACGCGCTGGCCCGTCAGCTGGGCGGCGACGGCCCGTGGAAGGCGACCGTCGGCCTGGCCGCCCTGATCGGCTGGCTCACCGACGCGCCCCGGCTGCTGCTCGACCTGGTGCTCCCCTCCGGCAGCGTCGTCGTCCAGGTCGTCGGCTGGGCCACCTGGATGCTCTGCGCGTACCTGCTGACCAGCATGGTCCGGCGGCTGCACGACCTGCCCTGGGGCAAGGCCGCGGGCGCCTCGGCCGTTCAGCTGGTCGCGCTGCTGGTGCTGATCAAGCTGCCGACGCTGGGCTGAGGCGCCCGCGGGCCGGCGCCGGGCGAAGGGCAGAATGGGGGCGGGCCGCGGTCGAGCGCCGGGCCCGCCCCACCCTCGTCGTCCCACCCTCACCGGAGCCAGGCATGACCCTCCCCACCACCCACGTCAGCTTCCCGGCCGGGGCGGTGACCGGCGAGTCCCCGGTGCTCGCGGTGCACCGGCTGGCCGACGGCCGGTACGCCGTCGTCACCGAGGCGACCCCGTTCCACCCGCTCGACCACACCTGGCCCGACCAGCCGGCCGACCACGGCACCCTGACCGTGGACGGCACCGAGCTGGCCGTGGTCGACTGCCTGACCGGCGCCGTCGGCCCGGAGGGCGGGGAACTGCTGGTCGGAGCCGACATCCCGGTCCGGCGCGGCGACGAGGAGTGGTCCTGGCTGGTCCTGCACGTCCTGGGCGACTCCGGCGACCCGGGCGAGCTGGTCGGCCGCACCGCCGTACTGGCCGTCGACGCGGAGCGCCGGGGTGCCCTCAGCGCCTCGCACAGCGGCTGCCACCTGCTGGCCCTCGCCCTGAACGCCGCGCTCGCCCCGCGCTGGCGCAAGGACCCGGGCCGCTCGGACGCCTTCGGCAACCCGGACTTCGACAGCCTCGCGATGGCGAGTTCGGTGATGGACACCGCGGCCAGCACCGACACCTACCGGCTCGGCAAGTCGCTGAAGAAGAAGGGCTTCACGGTGGACGCCACCGAGGAGTTCCCGGCCCTGGCCGACGCGCTGCCCGCCCTCACCGAGGCCGTCAACGCCCGCCTCGCCGCCTGGGTCGCCGCCGACGCCCCGGTCCGCATCGAGGTGCCGGGCCCCGAGCTCACCGCCCGCCGCCAGTGGCACTGCGAACTGCCCGAGGGCGGCGCGCAGATCTTCTGCGGCGGCACCCACCTGCACCACCTCGGCGAGCTGACCGGGCTGCGCACCGAGCTGCGGCTGTCCGAGGACGGCACCGAGCTGGTCGCCGTCACCAGCCCCGAGCGGGCCTGAGAACGCCGCGGGCGGCCGATCCCTCACATGAGGGATCGGCCGCCCGTCGTGCGTGCGCTCCGTCGTGCCCGCTGGTCCGCGTGGCTGCGGTCAGATCTCGCTGCGGTGGAAGTTCAGGTACGAGCGGGACGGCGTCGGGCCGCGCTGGCCCTGGTAGCGCGAGCCGTAGCGCGCCGAGCCGTAAGGGTGCTCCGAGGGCGAGGAGAGCCGGAACAGGCACAGCTGCCCGATCTTCATGCCCGGGTACAGCTTGATCGGCAGCGTGGCGACGTTCGACAGCTCCAGCGTCACGTGGCCGCTGAAGCCGGGGTCGATGAAGCCGGCCGTGGAGTGGGTCAGCAGGCCCAGTCGGCCCAGGCTCGACTTGCCCTCCAGCCGGGACGCGACGTCGTCGGGCAGAGTGATGACCTCGTATGTCGAGGCCAGCACGAACTCGCCGGGGTGCAGGATGAACGCCTCGTCGCCCTCCGGCTCGACCAGCCGGGTCAGGTCCGGCTGCTCCTCGGAGGGGTCGATGTGCGGGTACTTGTGGTTCTCGAACACGCGGAAGAAGCGGTCGAGGCGCACGTCGATACTCGACGGCTGGATCATCGCCGGGTCGAACGGGGCGATGCCGACCCGGCCCAGCTCGATTTCGGTCCGGATGTCCTTGTCAGAGAGCAGCACGCTTCGAGGTTACGTGCACGACGCGGCCCCGGACGAATCCGTCCGGGGCCGCTCAGTCCTCCCGCCGGCCGTCAGGCCAGGAACTCGGCGGCCTCCAACCGCATCGCCCGCGCCAGTTGCGGCCCGGACAGCTCCCGCACGTCGGCCAGTACCGAACTCCGCAGCCGCCCGCACTGCGGACAGCGGATCAACCTCCCGGGCCCGAGCCGGCCAGGACCGAGGTTCTGCATCGGGAACGTGGTGGTGCTGAACAGGTGCCCCTCGGCACAACGAACGACGGCGCGCTGCTCCATCGATCCCCTTCCCATCCCTAACCCGGTACTCACCCGTACTCACGCACCCGGCGGCCGAGCCCCGGGGCAGCGTCACGTTAGGGGATGTTCCGGACAATCCTCACCATGGCTCGCCGCTCCGGCCCCACCCGCCGGAGCACTCGCACGCGGCCCAAACAGTACGCCCCCACACCCGCCCCACCCTGCTCCGCCACGTCCGCCGACCCCCTGTGCATCCACCGTCCCGAATGGGGTACAGTGACACTGGATCGAGCGGTCTCTGACGGCTCATCAGGCGGGCGTAGTTTAATGGTAGAACATGAGCTTCCCAAGCTTATAGCGCGAGTTCGATTCTCGTCGCCCGCTCCATACCGAAAGCCGCAGGTCACATGACCTGCGGCTTTTGTGTTGTCCGGGGGCCGGTCAGTGGGGGAGGGCCCAGGTGGGGGTCCAGGTGTCGGGGGTGGGGGTGGTGTCGGGGGTGGAGGTGAGGTGGGTGCGGAGGGTGGGGAGGGCCGGGTGGGGGTTGTCGCGGTGCCAGAGCAGTGAGTGGGGGTAGAGGAGCGTGGGGTCGGTGACCGGGATGCGGCGCAGGCCGTGGCCGGTGGGCCAGACGAGGCGGGTCCGCTCGCTCATGAAGGTGGCCAGGGCCGGGGTGTCGGCGATGGTGTCGAGGAGTGCGTCGGAGCCGAAGTTGGGGCCGGTCGCCTCGATGGTGAGGCCGAACTCGGCGACGAGGTCGGCGTAGTAGGCGCCCCACTCGGTGCCGGGGGCGATGCCGGGCATCCAGATCCGGTGGCCGGCCAGCTCGGCGACGGTCACCGACTTGGCGTCCGCCAGCGCGTGGGCCGGGCCGGTGAGGAGCTGGAGCGGTTCGTCGAGGACGCGGACCGACGCGATGTCCTCGGGCAGCGGCCGGCCGGGCGCGGCGACGGCGCGGAAGGAGGCGTCGACCGTGCCGGAGCGGATGGCGGCGATGGCGGTGTCGATCTCGACCAGCATCAGCACGTCGAGGTCGATCTCCGGGTACGCGTCGTGGAAGCCGCGCATCAGGCCCGAGGCCGCGCCGCGCGAGGCGATCACGTCGACGCGCAGCGGGCGGCGGCCGCTGCGTACGGACGCGACCGCGCGCTCGGCGACCCGCAGGAGTTCGCGGGCGTGCGGCAGGAACGCCTGTCCGTCGATGGTGAGTTCGGCGCCGCGCGGGGTACGGGTGAACAGCCGCACGCCGAGGTCGCGCTCCAGTGCGGCGACGCGCTTGGAGACGGCCTGCTGGGTGACGGACAGGTCGACGGCGGCCTTCTGGAACTGGCCGGCTTCCGCGATGGCGGCGAAGGTGCGCACTGCTTCGAGGTCCACGCCGACCCACCTTAGGGAACAACCCCTGGTTGTGCGGAGCAGGTGGAGCGGTTGTTTGACCCGTTGTCGTGGCGTCCGATTGGCTCCCACCGGTCAACGCCGGTTTGTCCGGCCGGACGTCGAGGGGAGCGCATCGGGCGTGATGGGCATGACGGGCATGATGGGCAGGAGACGGCTGGGCCGGCGGTTCGGCTGGCTGTGGGCGGCGTACGCGGTGAGCGCGTACGGCTCCGGGCTGGGGTTCGGGGCGCTGCCGCTGATCGCGGTCCTGGTGCTGCACGCCGGCCCCGCCGAGGTGTCGGCGCTGTCCGCGATGGGGCCCGCGGTGGGCGCGCTGGTCGCGGTGCCGCTCGCGCCGTGGGTGGAGTTCCGGCGCAAGCGTCCGGTGATGATCGCGATGGACCTGACCCGGTTCGCGGCCATGGCGACGATCCCGGTCGCCTACGCCTTCGGGCGGCTCGGCCTCGTCCAGCTGCTGGTGGTCTCGATCGTGGTCGCGGCGTCCAAGATCGCGTTCGGCGCGGCCAGTGGCGCCTACCTCAAGGCCGTCGTCCGGCCGGATGACCTGCTGGTGGCCAACGCGCGCTTCGAGTCCACGAACTGGAGCTCCATCGCGGTCGGGCCGCCGCTGGGCGGGGCGGCGATCGGCGTGTTCGGGCCGGTCGCCACCGTGGTGGCCGACGCGCTCAGCTACCTGCTCTCCGCGCTGGGCGTCACCGCGATCCGCGGCCGGGAGGAGGCGCCGCCGACGGCCGGCAAGGAGCCGGTCAGGGCGGGTGCGGTACTCGACGGCTGGCGGCACATCACGGGCGACCGCGCCCTGCGGGCGCTCTACCTCAACAACATGCTCGTCTCCGGTCTGATCATGGCCACCGAGCCGGTGCTCGCCGTGCTCCTGCTGCGCCAACTCGACTTCGCCCCATGGCAGTACGGCCTCGCCTTCGCCGTCCCCTGCCTCGGCGGACTGATCGGATCCCGGCTGGCCCGGCGGGTCGTGGCCCGGTACGGCAGGGACCGGGTCTTCCGGACCGTCGGCACCCTGCGCGCCGTCTGGCTGATCGGCCTGGCCTTCGTCGGCCCCGGCGTGGTCGGGCTCGTCACCGTGATGGCCGTCGAGCTGGCGATCATCATCAACATGAGCCTGTTCACCCCGGTGCTCGCCACCTACCGGCTCGAACGCACGCCGAAGCACCTCGTCGCCCGCACCCTGTCGGCCTGGTCGATCGGCCAGCAGGCGTCCATCGCGGTCTGCACCGCGCTCTGCGGCCTGCTCGCCGGCGCCACCGGCCCGCGCACCGCCCTCACGGTCGCGGGGCTGCTGATCCTGGCCACCCCGCTCCTGCTTCCCCGAGGGGATTCGGCCGGAGGGGATGCCGTCGGGCGGGGCGCGGTCGCGCAGGGCGCCGTAGGACGGGACGGCACGCGGCCGGCCGCCGCGGCGGACACACCACCAGCACGGAGGACGACCACGTGAGCACCGCACCCGCCCCCGCACCCGACCCCGCGCGCACCGCGCTCCTCGTCCTGGACTGCCAGCCCGCGATCCTGGCCGCGCTGCCCGAGGCCGCCGACCGCGAGGCCCTGCTCGGCCGGGTGGAAGGCGCCATCGCCGACGTTCGGGCCCTGGGCGGCACCGTCGCCCACGTACGCCTCGGCTTCACCGAGGCCGACTGGGACGCGGTCCCGGCCGCCAACAGGTCCTTCGCCCCGCTGGCCCGGCACCGGGTGATGCGTGACGGGGACCCCGCCGCCGCCGTCCACGAGCGCCTGGCCCCCAGGGACGGTGACATCGTCGTGCGCAAGACCCGCCACGGCGGCATGTCCACCACCGGCCTCGACCGGCAGCTGCGCGAGCGCGGGATCACCACGCTGGTCGTGGCCGGCCTCAGTACCGGCGGTGCCGTCCTGTCCACCGTCCTCGACGCGGCCGACCGCGACTACCTGCTCTACGTCCTGTCCGACGGCGTCGCGGACCCGGACGCCGAAGCCCACGAGGTCCTGCTCCGCCGGGTCCTCCCCTCCCGGGCCCACGTCATCGGCGTCGGGGAGTTGGGCGCCCTCCTCGGTGGTGCCTGACCCGGGCCGCGGCCGTCGCACCGGGGCTCAGGTCGCACCGGGCCTCAGGTGGCGCCGGGGGCGCGGCGCAGGGTGCGGATGGGGCGGGTGGCGAGGAGGGCGATGGCGGTGAGGAGGGCGACCGCGACGCCGACCAGGAGGACCCGGTCGGTGCCGAAGGCGCCGACGGCCGGGCCGGCCAGGGCGCTGCCGATGGGGTACATCCCGACGGAGCCGGCGACCTCGTAGGCGTGGACGCGGTTGAGCACCTCGCCCGGCACCTGGGTCTGCACGCTGGTCGCCCACATGACGCCCCAGACGCCGACCCCGGCGCCGACCGCGAGCTGGGCGGCGGCGAGCAGCCAGACCGGCCAGTCCAGCACGATGCCGAGCGGGTAGAGCGGGAAGGCCAGCATCGCCACGGCGCCGGCGGCCAGCGGGTGGGCGGGCTTGTAGCGGATCGCCAGCAGGCCGCCGGCCACGGTGCCGGCGCCCAGGGCGCAGTTGAGCAGGCCGAAGGCGGTCGCGCCGTGCTCGGGCACGATCACGCCGGCGGCCACCGACAGCTGAGGCCCCCAGGAGAGCACCGCGAAGACCATCCAGATCACGATCACGCCCCAGAGCCAGCTGCGGGCACGGAACTCCTGCCAGCCGACCACCAGGTTGCGCCACAGGCTCTCGCCGGCCGGCGGGGCGGGCACCGCGCCGAGCCGGAGCGTGAACAGGCAGACCGCGCTGGTCCCGTAGGCCACGGCGGAGATCACCATCACCCAGCCGGTGGCTCCGAGCCCGACCAGGGCGCCGGCCAGCGCGGGGCCGCCGAGCCCGGTGAGCGCCTCGGCGGTGCGCAGCACCCCGTTGGCGCCCTGGACGTCCCGGGCGACCAGCGGGACGGTCGAGGTGGCGCCGGGCTGGAACATCGCGTTGGCGGTGCCCGCCACCACCAGCAGCGCGTACAGCTGCCAGAGGTGGTCGATGCCGTGGATGAACAGGACGGCGAGCAGTACGTGGGCGGCGAGGTTGGCCAGGTCGGCGCCGATCATCATCCGGCGGGCGGTGAAGCGGTCGGCGAGCACCCCGCCGAACAGCACCAGTCCGGCGAACGGGCCGACCAGGAAGGCCATCGCGTAGCCCGCGGTGTCCAGGCCGTAGCCGCCGCTGAGCAGTCCGGCGGAGACCGCGACCGGCAGCATCGCCCAGCTGAGCAGGCCGGCGCTGCGGGCGGTGAAGTAGGAGCGGAAGTTGCGGGACCAGATCGCCGGTGTGTCGGCCGGTGGTGCCTCGGCGGGACGGTCCTCGGTGGGACGGTCTCCGGCGGGACGGTCCTCGATCGGTACGGACGTCGCCGTCACGGTGTGGTCGGCCAGGCATTCGGCCATGACGCTGCAACCCTTCGGGGGTGGGGGCGGGGGTGGGGGATCGTGCGGGTCACCGGACGGGCGGCGGCCGCGGCGGGATGCGGTCGTACCGGCTCATGCGGGGGTCCTTGAGGACCTGCGCGTACGCGGGTTCGGACTCGGATTCGGGCGCTGACAACGGGTCACCTCGGCGGCGGGCGGTGGACGGTGGGGAAGGGCTCGGCGGTGCGATCACCGTACGGAGCCGGGCTGGTCGGGCCCCCACAGCCGGACCAGAGCGACGGCGGCCCCGGGGCAGGCCGGCTGTGGCCGCGCCCACCCCCGCTGACCTGCGGTCATGCCGATCGCCGAGGACCGGCTCACGGGAACCGGCAGGACCGGGGGAACTGCCGGTCCCGCTGTCCTGCCGCCAACGGGGGCCGGGGCCCGCCGTCAGCGGACCCGGATGCCTCTCCGGCCCATCGCCCGGGAGAGCCGCACCGCCGCGCGCCAGTGCCCGGTCGCCTCGCCGCGCGCGCCCAGGGCCGACTGCGCGTAGCCGAGCGTCAGCCGGCTGCGGGCCTCGCCCGGCCGGTGCCCGGTGGCGCGGTGCAGGTCGAGGGCGTCCTGCCCGAGTTCGAGGGCGGTCCGCGCCTCGCCCAGCCGTACCCGGACGCAGGCCAGGGCGTCGAGGGCGCGGCCTTCGAGCACCCGGAACTCCGCCTCGCGGGCGAGCGCGACGGCGCGCTCCGCAGTGCGCAGGGCGGCCCGCGGGTCCGGGCCCGCCTGGACCGTCGCGAGCCCGACGAGTGCGGCGACCAGCGGGAAGCGGTCGTTCGCGGCCTCGGCGAGGCGGATCGCCTCCCGGTAGCTGTCGGCCGCGTCGGTCGGATCGGGAGCGTGCTCCTGGGCGGCCCCGAGGGCGAGGAGGGCGTTGGCCTCCAGGGCCCGGTTGCGCAGCGCCTGCGCGGCGGCGAGCGCGGTGTGGGCCAGCACCCGGCCCGTGGCGTGGTCGCCGACGTCGGTGTGCGCGCCGGCGAGGCAGCTCAGCGCCACCGACTCGCTGAACCTGTTGCCGCTCCTCAGATGGATCGGCAGGGTCTCGCCGAGCACCCGGATCGCGTCCCCGGGGCGGCCCAGCGTGCGGTGGACGATCGCCACGTTGGTGTGCGCGACCGCCTCCCCGTCGGCCTGGTCGAGGGTGCGGAAGAGCTGGGCCACCTGCGAGAAGTGCCCGGTGGCCTCGTGCAGCCGCCCGAGCTTCCAGCAGATCAGCCCGAGCCTGGTGAGGTCGTCGGGGTTCTCCGTCCCGGCGCCTCGCCCGGTGAGGCCGAGGGCCTGGGCGAGGTGGTCGTACGCCAGCCGTACGGCGCCGGTGCCCTCGTGCGCGGCGCCGATGCGGCGCAGCGCCAGGGCCTGGCCGTCGCGCCAGTCGGCCTGCCGGGCGAGCTCCAGTGCCCGGCCGGTCAGGTTCAGGGCCCGGGCGCCGTCGGCCAGTGCCCCGTGGCATTCGGCGAGCCGCAGCTGGGCGGCGGCCTGGGCGCGCAGCTCGCCGTCGGCGACGGCGGCGGACAGGCCGGCGGTCGCGACCTTGAGGCAGTCGCCCGTGTACCGCCCGGCGGAGAGGTAGCCGTGCAGGCTTTCCGCCAGCTGCCGGGCGATCGGGGTGAGGCCTGCCGCGCACGCCTGGAGGACGGCCCCGGACAGGCTCTCCCGCTCGTCGTCCAGCCAGGCCGAGGCCCGGGCGTGGTCGTGGAAGAGCGCCACGGCGGCGAAGTCCGCTCCGGTTCCCGCTCCGGCTCCCGCCGTACCCGCGCGCCCCGCCGCCGTACCCGCGCGCTCCGTCGTACCCGTGCGCCCCGTCGGCCCCGCCGCCGGTCCGGCGGGGTAGAGCAGCCGGTTGGCCGCTTCGGTGCGGTGGAGGTACCAGCCGAAGAGCCGCTGCCGGGCGGCGTGCGCCTCCTCCGTGCCGACCAGCTCGCGGGCGTAGGAGCGCAGCAGCTCGGGCAGCCCGAAGCGGCCCGCCGCGCGTTCCTGCACCAGATGGGCGTCCGTCAGGCGCGCCAGCAGTCCGGCCGATCCGGCGGGGGCCGATCCCGCCAGGGCCGCGGCGCCGTCCGCGGTGAGGTCCGGGCCGGGCATCAGGCCGAGCAGCCGGAACATCCGCCGGGCGTCGGCCGGGAGCGCGCGGTACGAGAGGTCGAAGGCAGCCCGCACCGTCGAGCGCCGGTCCCCTTCGACGTGCAGCCGGCTGAGCAGGTCGTCGCCCGTCAACTCGGCGCAGTAGTCGGCGATTCCGGCGTCGCGGGCGACCAGGTTGGCGCCGGCGATCCGGATCGCCAGCGGCAGGCCGCCGCACGCCCTGACGAGCCGGCGGGCGGCCTCCTCCTCGGCCGCGGCCCGGCACTCGCCGACGACGCCGCCCAGCAGCAGGCGGGCCTCGTCCGGGTCGAGGACGTCCAGGGCGGTCCGCCGGGCGCCGTCGCTCGCGACCAGCCCGGCGAGCCGGCTGCGGCTGGTGACCACCACCGCGCAGCCCTGGGCGCCGGGGATGAGCGGCCTGACCTGCTCGGCGTCGCGCGCGTCGTCCAGCACGATCAGCATCCGCCGGTCGGCCAGCAGCGTGCGGTAGAGCGCGGCGGCCTCGCCCTCGTCCGCGGGCAGTCGGCCGGGCGCGGTGCCCAGGGCCCGGAGGAACTGCGCGAGGACGTCGCCGGGGCGCAGCGCCGGCAGCGGGGAGTGGGCGCGCAGGTCGACGAAGAGCTGCCCGTCCGTGAAGTGCTCGCGCCGCGCGTGCGCCCAGTGGGTGGCGAGGGCGGTCTTGCCGATCCCGGGCGCGCCGACCACCGCCACCACCTGAGGGCGCAGCGCCGGGTCGGGCGAGACCAGGGCGTCCAGTTCCCGCAGCTGCCGCAGCCGTCCGACGTGGGAACCGGTCCTGGCGGGCAGTTGGGCCGGGGCAGGTGCCGGCGGTCGGGCCGGGGCGGGTACGGCGGACGCGGTGGGGGCGGGCTGGTCGGGCCGTCCGCCGAGGGGCAGGTGGCGGCGCAGCACCCGGAGGTGGGCCTCGCGGACCTCCGCGCCGGGGGTGATGCCCAGTTCCTCGTCGAGCCGGTCGCGCAGACGGCCGAACACGTCGAGGGCGGCGGCCTGTTCGCCGCCGCCGGCGAGGGTGAGGATCAGCCGGGCGTGCAGGCCCTCGTGCAGTGGTTCGGCGTTGACCAGGTCCGACAGCACCGGGACGGCCTCCGCGGGGCGGCCCAGTAGCAGCGCGGTGTCGGCGTGCAGCAGTGCCGCCGCGATCCGCCGCTCGTCGGCGGCCACCGCGGCGGGATGCCGGCGCAGCACCGGGTCCCCGTCCGCGAGCACCGGGCCCCGCCACCACAGCAGGGCCCGCGTCAGCGATTCGTACGCGGCCTGCGGGTCCGGTACGCGGTGGGCGCGTCGGGCCCGGGTCAGCAGGTCGTCGAACCGGCCGAGGTCGATCTGGTTCGGGGGCGTCTCCAGCCGGTACCCGGTGGGGGTCCGTACGACGGCCGGCGGCGGCGGGCCGGTCCGCAGTCCGGGTGGTTCCAGCAGTCGGCGGACCTGGCTGACGTAGGTGTGGACCAGGCTCTGGTGGGAGTCGGGCGGACCGGCCGGCCAGAGGGTGTCGGTGATCTCCTGCCGGGTGGCGGGCGCGGGGTGCTTGAGCGCCAGCAGCCCGAGCAGGCGGCGCAGCGTCGGACTGGTGACCGGGACGGGCGTCCCGCCGTGCTGGAGGGCGAGCGGACCGAGGACCAGCAGACGCGGTCGGCCGGCCCCGCGCGGCGGCCCGGTGCGCACGGTGTCCGACAGGTCGGCCAGCTCGCCGCCGGTCAGGTCCAGTGCTCCGGCCAGCCGTCGGAGGGTGCCGGGCCGGGGGCGGCGGACCCGGTCCTGTTCGATGTCGCGCAGGGCCCTGGTGCTGATCCCGGCCCGGGCCGCGGCCGTCTCCTGGCTCAGCCCCGCCCGGTTGCGGAACGCCCGCAGCCGGGGGCCGAACGGGACCGGATCGCCGGTGGGACCGTCCGCGGGATCGCCCGGCGGGCGGCCCGGGGGACCGTCGGGGGGAAGCTCCGGGGCCGACGTCCGCTCCGCCATGGCATCCCCCTCGTCCGTCGCCCGCGATCAGTCTGGACCAGACCGATGCGTCGAAGAAAGGGACGCCTGCCACCGCCCGCCCCACAGCCGGCCACCGCAGGCCACCCGGCCTGCGGCAGCCGTGCCGCGTCCGGGTGTCAGCGGCGGGCGGCGAGCTCCTCCAGGGCGGTGACCAGGGCGGACGGGGTGGGCAGGGCGGCGTTGTCGGCCTGGAGGCGGTGGGCGGCGTCGCGGAGCGCGGCGTCGGTGAGCAGGCGGGTGAGCAGCGTGGTGTCGACGGCGTCGGAGGTGGAGCGCAGGGCGGCGCCGGTGGCGGTGATGGCCTCCGTGTTGATGAAGTGGTCGGCGCCCTGCGGGAGCAGCAGCTGGGGCAGACCGGCCTGGAGGGCGGTCAGCATGGTGCCGGAGCCGCCGTGGTGGATCAGCGCGTCGGCGCGGCCGAGCAGTTCGTTGAGCGGGACCCAGGGCAGGCCGCGGACGTTCGAGGGCAGCGTGCCGAACGGGGCGAGGTCGGCGCCGTTGACCGCGAGCAGGAAGTCGGCGTCGACCTCGGCCGCCGCCTCCACCAGGCGGACCACCGACCGGACGCCGTCGAGCTTGGCGAGCACGGTGCCCAGGGTGACGACCACCCGCGGGCGCTCGGCCTCGCGGAGGAACTCGGCCGGGACGATGCCGCCGCCGTTGTACGGGACGTAGCGCATCGGCAGGCCGTCCGGGTCGCCGCCGAGCGGGCCGACGTTGAGCGCCGCGGTGACGGCAGGGCCGGTCAGGCCCCAGGCCTCGTACAGGTCGGGTACGTGCGAGGCCAGCCGGTCGATCATCGGAAGGCCGGGGCTGGCACCGAAGTTGTGCACCACCACCGGGAGCTTGAGCCGGGCGGCGACCAGCGGGGGAGCGGCGTGGAAGGAGTCGTGGACGATCAGGTCGGCGCCCCAGTCGGTGGCGGCGGCCAGCAGGCCGTCCACGCCGGGACGGGAGGCGTACGCGAAGCTCGCGGCCGCCATGTCGAAGATCTCGTCCTGGGTCTTGTCCCGGTTGATGTACTCGATCTTGCCGCCCAGCTGCTCCTCGAAGATCTCCGGCAGCTCCCGGCCGTCGCCGATCTCGACGACGGGGAAGCCCGCGGCCCGGATCGTGTCGAGCGGCTGTCCGCTGGCGAACAGGACCTCGTGCCCGGCGGCGCGCAGCGCCTGGGCGGTGGGCACCATGGGGAAGAGGTGACCGGCCGAGGCGGGGCCGGTGAAGAGTATGCGCATGGTCGTCTCCTTGCGAACGTCGTCAACAAGGCAGTCTCACCTTTGAAGTTGACGTTCAGTCAATTTGATTCCGATCACTATGCGCGGTAATCGGCCTTTCTGGTGTGAGGCTTGTTTCCCGGGCTCCGGTGTGCTCCACGCGCCGGTCGTCCGGGCCGTGCGCGCCCTCCTCGGGGCCACGCCCGCGCCCCCGTCCGCGCCCTTCCGGCGGTCGGGCAACGGCCGGTCGGACGGCGGCCGGTCGGGCGGTAGGCGGCAGGCGGTCAGGCGGCGGCGAGGAAGTCCCGGACGGTCCCGGTGAACGCCGCGGTCTCCTCGGCGAGCACGATGTGGCCGGTGTCGAACTCGGCGTAGGCGCTGCCCGGCAGGGCGTCGTGCAGCCGCCGGGCGTTCTCCACCGGGACGGTGGCGTCCTGGGTGCAGCCGATCACCAGCGCGGGGGCCTGGACGCGCGGGAGCAGTGGCGAGAGGTCCAGGCCGAGGTTGAGGGCGATGTGCCGCAGGGTGCCGGAAGTCGGCCGCATGTAGGCGGTGTTGGCCTCGACGGCGGTGCGCCCGATCCGGTCGAGGAAGCCGCGGCTGAAGGCGGTGAGGGTGGCGTAGCCGCCGAACGCGGCGGGGTGGCCGGCGAGCGAGAGCCAGGTGGCCATGGAGAGCCGCAGGTACTCGTCCTGTTCCGCGCTGATCCAGCCGGCGGCGGCGACCAGGCGGCGGACCCGCCCGGGGTGCAGGGCGGCGGTCGCGGTGGCGACGACGGCACCCAGGGAGAAGCCGAGGACGTCGGCGGGGCCGCGGCCGGCGTCCGCGATCACGGCGGCGACCTGGGCGGCGAGCGCCTCCAGGGTGAGCGGCGCGCCGTCGTCCTCGGCGGACTCGCTGCCGGAGAGGTCGGGCAGCAGCACCGTGTAGCGGTCGGTGAAGGCGTCCAGCAGGCCGTCCCACATGGCGGAGCCGGGGCCGGTGCCGTGCACCAGGACGAGGGTGTCGGGGCCGTCGCCGACCACGCGGTAGGGGATGCGGGCGGTGCCGATGGTGATCACGGGCATGGCGGGTCCTCTCGATGGCGGGTCAGAAGGCGTGGCGGGAAGGGCCGGTCGGCGGATCCGGGCCGGCTGGCGGCACAAAAAGTAAACTACACAGTGCAGAGCAGTGATTCAACTGCACCGTGCAGTTCACTTCGGAAGTGTGGGAACGGTGAGGGAAGGAACGGGGAACGCAACTGCCCGTGCCCGCCCGCCGTCCAAGCAGTGACGGAATGCCTGCCCGGGTTGAACGCCGGGAGGAGTGCGGAGGGGCGCTGTGCAGTCAGGTGGTGCCGAACTGAACGTCGGATGCCCGGGCGGCGGCCCCTGGGGCGCGCGGGTCGCGCCGGTCCGGCGGCCGGGAGCGGAGCCGGGGGTGGCGATCGATCAACTCGACGCCGCCGAGCGCTGCGAGACGCTGCTCCAGGACACCCTGGACGCCGTCCGTCCGGCGCCGGTCTGGCAGGGATCGGTCCCGCGGGCGGGGGCGCGGCTGCCGCTGCCGGGGCGCGGGTCGGAGGCGCTCTGGTACGTCACCCGGGGCCGGGACGTCCTCACCGTCGTCTCACTGCCCCGCCGGGCGGTGCTGGTGAACGTGGTGGAGCGGCACTGGCGTCGGCGCGGCTGGACGATCACCTCGCTGAACGCGAGCCGGGAGCGCCCGGGCGTCGCCGCGGCCACCCCGGACGGCTACCGGCTGGCACTGCGCTTCGGCGAGGCGGGCGAGGCCGGGCTGACCGCGGGGTCGCCCGCGGTGGCCCGCTCGGAGCGGGGCCCGGTGCTGTCCGGGAACGCCGGCCACGGCGCGCCGCCGCTGCCGTACGTGTGCTGTTCGTACTGGAGCGCGCTGCTGTAGCGGACGGTCGGGCGAGCTGACGGGCCGGCGAGGGGGACCGGGGGAGGCGTGGAGCGAGTCCCCCCGGACTCGCTCCACGCCGCCTCGTCGCGCGGCGTCGGCGCTGCCGCTCCCCCCGACACCCCGGCACACCCGCCGTTTCCCCCCTGGCAACACCCTCCGGCGAGAGCGGTCCGCACAGGCCCCGGCGAGCCCCCACCCCCGGGGACGTCGTTGATCTCACGCTAACAAACCGCGTGGTTGGTTTGTCAATAGTGAAATCCATGAAACATCCACAATGTGGTGAACGCTTCGGACTGGTCCGAAAGGCCCTGGACCTGGGAGTTGTGGCCCCGCCAGGATGATCGGGGTGCTGAACGCCCCGCCCGGACGGCGGCGGGCGACACTCTGGAATCCGACATTCCGAGCATCATGGCAGCACGCAGTGACACCGGTCGAGCGCCCAGCGCAGCCGGAGGCGCGACGGGGAAAGGCCGGGAACGGGCGGGAACGGGCCGAAGAGAGCGAGACCGGGCAGGACCGGGCGACAGGCGCTCCGACGGGCTCAGCGCAGCAGCCGGCGCTCCTTCGCCACCGCCACCGCGCCCGCCCTGGTGTCCACGCCCAACTTGTCGTAGATCCGGCCGAGGTGGGTCTTCACGGTGGCCTCGCTGATGAACAGGGCCCTGGCGATCTCCCGGTTGCCCAGTCCCCGGGCCAGCTGTCCGAGGATGTCCTGCTCGCGCTCGGTGAGCTGTGGCGCGGGCGTCCGCATCTGCGCCATCACCCTGGAGGCGACCGGCGGCGAGAGCACCGTCCGGCCCTGCGCGGCCGCGTGCACGGCGGCGAACAGCTCCTCCGGCCGTTCGGCCTTCAGCAGGTAGCCGGTGGCGCCCGCGGCGATGGCCCGGGTGATGTCGGCGTCGGTGTCGTAGGTGGTGAGCACCAGGACGTGCGGCCCGCCGGGGGCGGCGGTGATCCGCCGGGTGGCCTCCACCCCGTCGATGCCGTCGCCGAGTTGGAGGTCCATCAGCACCACCTGCGGTGCCAGCAGGGCGGCCAGCGCGACGGCCTCCTCCCCGGTGCTGGCCTCGCCGACCACCTCGATGTCGCCGGCGCTCGCCAGCAGCGCCAGCAGTCCGGCCCGCACCACGGCGTGGTCGTCGCAGACCAGCAGCCGGACGGGAACCGGCCGGACGGGAGTCGTGCTCATCGGCGCTCCAGACGCATTCGGTGCTCCAGGTTCATGGCCGCTCCAGCCTCATCGCTGCTCCAGGCTCCTTGCCGCTCCGGACCCATCGCCGCCCCGGACCACGGGTGTTCCGGGTTCGTCGTGTTCCGCGTTCACCGGTGTCCGAGGGGGATCGCGGCGGAGACCACGGTGCCCTCGCCGGGAGTGCTCTCCACGGTCAGCCTGCCACCCAGCTGCCGCAGCCGGGCCCGCATCGCCGGGAGGCCGTAGCCGCGCCCGCCCCCGGTGCCGGCCGCGTCCTGGTCGAAGCCCTGCCCGTCGTCGGCGATGTCCAGCACCGCCTGGTCGCCGAGGAAGGACAGTGTGAGGGCGGCGGCCGAAGCCCCGGCGTGCTCCCGGACGTTGGCCAGCGCGCCCTGGGCGATCCGCAGCAGCGCGGCCTGCGCGGCGGTGGGCAGCGACACCGGCGTGCCGTCCAGGTGGAAGCGGACCGGCAGGCCGCTCTCGGCGGACTCCCGCTCGGCCAGCGCCCGCAGCGCCTGGTCGAGGGCACGGCCGTCGGAGAGCTCCGCCGGGGCGAGGTCGTGGACGAAGCGGCGGGCCTCGGCCAGGTTCCGGGCGGCCACCTCGGTGGCGGTGCGGACGTGGGTGCGGGCGGTCGCCGGGTGGGTGTCCCAGGTGCGCTCGGCGGCCTGGAGCAGCATCTGCTGGCTGGACAGGCCTTGCGCCAGGGTGTCGTGGATCTCCATCGCCAGCCGCTCGCGCTCGGCCAGGGTGCCCTCCCGCCGTTCGGTGGCGGCGAGTTCGCGCCGGGTGCGGACCAGGTCCGCGATCAGCGCCCGCTGCCGGGCGGCCTGCCTGGCCATGAAGAGGAAGACGCCGGTGGCGAGCCCGGCCACCGCGGGCGGCAGCAGCACGAGGGTGGCGTCGGCGCCGCCGGGCAGCCGGATCTCGGCGATCACGACCAGCAGGGTCAGCGCGCCGACCAGCGGGATGGCCGCCTTCGCCGGCAGGGCCCGCAGCGCGGTGTAGATCAGCGGGACGGCGCACCAGGCGAAGCTCGGCGCGAGCAGCACCAGCACCACCCAGAGCACCACCACCAGGGCCGGTGGCCACCGGCGTTGCCTTCCCCGGGCGGGCGGCCGCCGGTGGGCCAGCCAGGAGCCGGCCGGCTGGGCGACCGCGAGGGCGGCGCTCAGCCCGATCACCCAGGGCGCCTGCGCGCTGCCGGAGTGGTGGGTGAGGTAGCGGCTGAGCGAGGCGGCGAGCAGCAGCAGGAAGGCGGAGTCCAGCAGCAGGGCCAGCCGGGCCGCGTCCGGATCGCCGGCGTCGGGGCCGGCGTCGGGGCCGGGGCCAGGGCCGGGGACGTCGGCACCGGGGACGCCGCGGCGGCCGGCGGGGCGGGGCTGCTGCACGGGTGTCTCCTGGCTGGACGGGTGGTGCGTGCGCGGTCGGCGCCGGCCCGTACCGGTCGTCCCGGCCGTCCCGGTCCGCGTCGACCTGCGCCGACCTGCGTCGATCCATCGATGGTGACCCGTCCGGCCCGGGGCCGCATCAGCCGATCGGTTGACACCGCCGTCCACCATCATGCCCGGCCGCTCGCGCCGGACCGCCGATGCCGCGGGCCGGGCCCCGGACGGAGGATCGAAGCACGCCGCCGGGCGGTCCCCCGACGCTGCGGCGGCCCCCGAACCCCCGTCCCACCCCGCAGATCCGCTGAGGAGCTGGACCATGAAGAAGACCTCCGTGCGCACCCGGGTGCTGACCGGCACCGTCGTCGCCGCCGCGCTCGCCGCCACCGTGGGCGCCGTCTCGGCCAGCGCCGAGTCCTCCGAGACCCCGGTCGTCCCGGCCGCGGCGAAGGCCGACACCCAGAACAAGAACCTGGCCGCGAGCAGCGGCCTGACGATCGACGCCGCCACCCGCGCCGCCCAGGCCGCCCTGGACGCCGCCACCAAGGCCGGCCAGCACGTGTCCGTCGCGGTCGTCGACCGTGACGGTGTCACCCGGGTGCTGCTGAAGGGCGACGGCGCCGGCCCGCAGGCCCCGGTCTCGGCCGAGCGCAAGGCGTTCACCGCGGTGTCCTGGAACGCCCCGACCTCGGAGCTGGCCAAGCGCCTGGCCCAGGCCCCGAACCTGAAGGACATCCCGGGCACCCTGTTCCTGGCCGGCGGCGCCCCGATCCAGTCGAAGGGCGCCCCGGTCGCGGCCGTCGGGGTCGCGGGCGCGCCGAGCGGCGACCTGGACGAGCAGTTCGCGCAGGCGGGCATCGCCGAGCTGGCGAAGTGACGCGGGCCCGGCCGGTCGGCCCGCCCCGCGGACGGGGAGGCCCGGCCGGCCGGGTCATTGCCTCCTTCGGGTGAACGCCAGAAGGGTCGCCGCAGAACACGGGATGACCCTTCGAAAAGCCGGTGCCGCTGTCAGTGGCGCGTGGCAGGCTTCCCGGTATGACGGCGTGGACCCTCAACGACATCGAACGTGCGATCCGCTCCTCCTGGGGTGTCGACACCTGTGCGCCCGAGGATCTGGCCCACTGGCGTCCCGACAATCCGGCCCGCGGCCAGTGCGGGGTGACGGCGATGGTGCTGCACGACCTGCTCGGCGGCGAGCTCATGATGGGCGAGGTGTACGTCGACGGGGTGCGGACGGACCTCCACTGGTGGAACCGCTTCGCCACCGGCTTCGAGATCGACCTCACCCGCGAGCAGTTCAGCCCCGACGAGCTGGTCGGCCCCGGCCGCCCGGTCGCCCGCCCGGCCCGGCCAGGCCGGCTCCAGGCCCAGTACGAGCTGCTGCGCGGCCGGGTGGTCGCCGAGCTGGAGCGCGGCGCGGCCGCCGGCCGCACCCGGATGCCGGCCCGCGCCTGCGCGTAGGCGCGGGCCCTCCGTGGGCCTGTCGTCCGGCTTGTCGCCCGGCCTGCCGGCCCCCTGACGTACAGTCGGCCGTACACGAGCGGGTGCGGCGAGGGGAACACGCGGATGACCGGGCGGACGATCGGCTTCGTGGGGCTGGGCGCGATGGGGCAGGGCATGGCCGGCAGCCTGCTGCGGGCCGGCCACGCCGTACGGGTCTGGAACCGCTCGCCCGAGCCGGTGGCCGCCATGGTGGCCCAGGGCGCCGAGGCGGCCGGCTCGCTCGCCGAGGTGTTCGCCGCCGACACGGTGGTCTCCATGCTGGCCAACGACACGGCGGTGGAGCAGCTGCTGCTCGACCCGGACCTGCTGGCCGGTGCCACGGCGGCCCTGCACGTCAACATGGCCACCGTCTCGCTCGCCCTCGCCGAACGGGCCGAGGCGCTGCACGCCGAGCACGGCGTCGGCTACGTCGCCGCGCCCGTCCTCGGCCGGCCGCCGGTCGCCGCGGCGGGGCAGCTGAACATCCTGGCCGCGGGCGCGCCCGGGCTGCTGGCCCTGGCCGAGCCGCTGTTCGCGGCGATGGGCCAGCGCACCTGGCAGTTCGGCGAGAGCCCCCGGCAGGCCAACACGGCCAAGATCAGCACCAACTTCCTGATCGCCTGCGCGATCGAGTCGATGGCCGAGGCGTGCAGCCTGGCCGAGGCGCACGGCGTCCGGCCGACCGACCTGGTCGAGATGCTCACCGGCACGCTCTTCCCGGGGCCGATCCACACCGGCTACGGCTCGATGGTGGCAGAGCGCCGCTACGAGCCGGCCGGGTTCCGGCTGCCGCTCGGGCTCAAGGACGTCGGCCTCGCGCTGGAGGCCGGGGCCGCGCGCAACGTCCCGCTGCCGTTCGGCAGCATCCTGCGGGACGCCTTCCTGGACGCGCTGGCCCACGGCGACGGGGACAAGGACTGGGCGGCGGTCGCCGCCGTCGCCCGCCGCCGGGCCGGGCTGCCCGACTGACGGTCCGGTCGCCCGGCTGCCCGACCATCCGGCTGCCGGGCACCTGAGCGACTCGGCCCGGCTGTCGGCACCGGCGCGGAATACCCGGCGACCTACGGCTGCTCACTCCTGCGCTCGCACCGTACGTACGAAGAAGGAGTTCTGATGATCCATCAGTCGACCGACGCCCGGGCGTCGCGCCGTTTCCTGTTCCTCGACGCCAGTGCGCGCCCCGACGGCAACTCGGTCCGACTCGCCCGGCTGGCCGCCGAGTCGAGCCTGCCAGCCGGCGCCGAGCAGCGCTGGCTGCGACTGGACGACCACCCACTGCCGCCCTTCCGGGACCTGCGGCACACCGGTGACGGCGGCTACCCGGAGCCGGCCGGCCACGGGCGGACACTGCTGGACGCCACCCTGGCGGCCACCGACCTGGTCTTCGTCGCGCCGCTGTACTGGTACTCGCTGCCGACCAGCGCCAAGCTCTACCTCGACCACTGGCTGGGGTGGATGGGGGTGCCCGGGCTGGACTTCCTCGCCCGGATGGGTGGCAGCACGCTCTGGGGGGTCACCGCCCTCGCCGCCGACGACGACAAGGCCGGGCCGCTGATCGACAGCCTCCGGCTGACCGCCGAGTACATGGAGATGCGCTGGGGCGGGGTGCTGCTCGGCAACGGCTCCCGCCCGGGCGAGGTGCTGGACGACGAGCGGGCGGTCGTCGCGGCCAAGTCCTTCTTCGCGGGCTGACCCCGCGGGCCGCCCCCGGCAGGCCCGGCACCGTACATCCGCCGCGCGCCGCCGGGGGGGCGCGCGGCACCGCCCCACGGGCGTGTACCCGTCACTCGCCGGTCATCTTTCGGCAAAACGCAAAAGCCTTGTGATCGGCCAGAGTTGGACGATTCGGACAGGGCTTTTCGGCATCCTCGCCGCAGTGTGCCACCCGCCTTCCGGACCGGTCGGATCGTTCGGTACTCTCCGTCGCACTTTCAACTTCGCGGGGGGTACGCGGCGTCTGCGGCCGCCCTCTCGCGCCCGGGCCTCGCCCGGACACTTCCGTGAGGTCTCCCTTGTCCATACGTCGCAGTCTTGCCCTTGCCGGCGCCGCCGCGCTCGCATCCTCACTCGTGCTGGCCGGCGCCCAGGGCGCCATGGCCGTCGGCACCACCGGCACCCCCTCCGCCGTCGCGCCGCAGGCCGACAAGGCGTCGCACGCGAACCTCGACCTCTCGCTGAACGGCGTGCCCGGCACCTTCATCGCCGGCGGCGACGCCCGCGAGTTCACGTTCAAGATCGACAACCGGACGAAGCACGACTTCGTCTTCATCCCGCTGCTCAAGTTCAAGAACAAGGCGGGCTCGCTCCAGGCGAAGGACCTCAAGGTCCAGTACCGGCTGCCCGGCGGCGAGTGGCAGACCGCGGTGGTCGCCCCCGACAAGAGCGGCGAGAAGAACGACTCCGTCCTGATGATGCTCGGCACCCTCGACGCGGCCGGCAACCCGGTCGCCGACGACCTGCTCGGGGTGAACCGGGGCAAGAACGTCCCGATCAAGGTCCGGGCCTCCTTCGCCGACGGCGCCCCGCTCGGCCGGGCCGGTGTCGTCCCGGTCGTCTTCGCCGCCGAGCTCGACGACACCACCCACCAGCCGGTCGACAACGGCCACCTCAGCTGCGACGGCGGCGTGGGCTTCGTCATCAAGGCGCACGGCGGCAAGCCGAGCCCGACGCCCACCGCGACGAACACCGGCAAGCCGAGCCCGACGCCGACCCAGACCGGCAAGCCCAGCCCGACCGCGAGCAGCTCTCCGTCGGCCACCGCGACCGCCACCTCCACCGCGACGCCGACGGAGAAGCCGACCGAGACGCCCACCGGCAAGCCGACCGAGACCCCGACCGAGAAGCCCACCGAGAAGCCCACCGAGAAGCCGACTGAGAAGCCGACCACCCCGGCCACCGGTGAGCCCTCCGGCTCCGCCACCACCCCGGCCCCGGCCGAGAGCAGCGGCGACACCGCCGGCCCGATCGACTTCCCGGTGGAGCCCCCGGTCATCACCCCGCCGCCGCTGACCCCGGCCGCCGTGGACAAGGCCAAGGCCGCCGCGGACGGCAGCGACAAGGCCCTGGCCACGACCGGTGGCGGTGACCACACCACCGCCATCGCGGCCACCGGCGGCGCCGTCCTGCTGGCCGGTGTCGGCACCCTCGTGGTGCTGCGCCGCCGCAAGGCCGGTCCGCAGGGCTGAACCGAGGCGCGCCGAACCGAAGCGCGCTGAGCAGTAGCGCACCCCCCGTGCCGCCCGCACCGTCCACCGGACGGAACCGCGGGCGGCACGGGCGGTTCGCCTCCGTCACATAGGATGTCCGGCCGGAGGGGGCGGAACGGCGGGGAGAGAACAGGTGCGGGAAGCGCGCACGGCACGGGCCACCACCGATTACGAGTCGGCGACCGGGCGAATAGCGGGACTTCCGCTGCGGAGGCACCACGTCCTGCTGACCGGCTGGACGGTGCTCTGGTTCTTCCTGGTCGAGCCCAGCGGCGGATTCTCCTGGCACTACCTGCGTCAGGGCGAGCAGCTGCTCTTCAGCGGCCAGTCCGACGGCGGCCTGTCGCTCTACGCCCATCACCCGGAGCTCCAGATCGGCCCGGTCAGCCTGGCGGCGGCCCGGCTCACCGCCCCGTTCGCCCCGCACACCGGCGAGCTGATCGCCGAGGCGGTGAGCGTCGGGCTCGGCCTGGTGATGCTGGTCGTGGTCGGCCGCACGGCCGCCCTGTACTACCTCGGCACCGGGATCAACCACCGCCGGCTCCAGCAGCGCCTGCTGATCGCCGGGCTGGCGTTCATCCCGATGTGGGTCGAGGTCTCGGTCCGCTTCGCGCACCTGGACGACGTCCTCGCGCTGTTCTTCACCACCCTCGCCGCGCACGCCCTGGCCCGCGGCAAGCCCACCCAGGTCGCGGTCTTCCTCGCGCTGGCCGTGGACTCCAAGCCCTGGGCGATCGCCTTCGCCCCGCTGATCCTGGCGCTGCCCCGGCCCGCCTGGCTGCGCGCCGCGCTCTGGTTCTGCGCCCTGGTGGCGATCGCCTGGCTGCCGTTCTACCTGGGCAACCTGGACACCATGGCGGCCGCCAAGTTCACCATCCCGAACCAGCCCGCCTCCGCGCTGCGCTGGTTCGGGGTCACCGACCCGGCCACCCCCTGGTGGGACCGCCCGGCCCAGTTCGCGCTCGGCATCGGGCTCGGCTGCTTCGCCGTCTGGCGCGGCCGCTGGCCGGCCGTGGTGCTGCTGGGCGCGGACGCCCGCATCCTGCTCGACCCGAGCGTCTACACCTACTACACAGCCTCGATCCTGCTCGGCACCCTGCTCTGGGACGCGGTCGGGCAGAAGCGGCTCGTCCCGTGGTGGAGCTGGATCGCGCTGGCCGCGCTGTACGGCGGCACGCTGCTCCTTCCGTCCGACTCGGCCCGCGGCCTCGTCCGGCTCGCCTTCGTGGTGGTCTCCGCCGTGTACGTGCTGTTCTGGCCCACTCAGCGTTCGCGCCGCCGAGGCGGACCGGGCGACGGCGTGGGTGCCGGGCGCCGGGGCGGCCGGCGGCGCGAACGGGAGCCGGCGGGCGCCGGGGTCTGAACAGGGGGCGCACCCGCGCCCGGCACCCGCGCTCCACCGCCGTCCCGCGCCGTCCCGCGCCCTCACCGGTCGCTCCGCGCACGGCTTGACCCTCACGCGACGTGAGAGCCGAGGGTGGTGGTCAGCACCAGGGAGGAACTCCGATGACCAGTGAGGGCTACTCGGTCGGCGCCGTGGCGAAGACCGCCAAGGTGACCGTCCGCACCCTGCACCACTACGACGAGATCGGCCTGCTGTCCCCCGCCGGCCGTACCCGGTCCGGCTACCGCCGGTACGTGGACGCCGACCTCGACCGGTTGCAGCAGATCCTCTTCTACCGAGAACTCGGGTTCCCCCTGGAGGAGATCGCGGCGATCCTGGACGACGACTCGGTCAGCCCGACCGAGCACCTCCGGCGGCAGCACCGGCTGCTCACCGACCGGATCGGTCACCTCCAGGAGCTCGCCGCAGCCGTCGAACACGCCATGGAGGCACGGAGAATGGGCATTCAGCTGACCCCGGAGGAGAAGTTCGAGATCTTCGGAGAGGGCTACCAGGAGGACTGGGAGCAGGAGGCCGGGCAGCGCTGGGGCGACACCGCCGCCTGGGCCGAGTCGCAGCGCAGGACCGGCGGCTACTCCAAGGCCGACTGGCAGCGGATCCAGGAGGAGATGACCGGGCTCGACGCCCGCCTGGCCGGGGCGCTCGCCGCCGGCGAACCCGCCGACGGCACGGTGGCCACGGACCTCGCCGAGGAGCACCGGCAGCACATCTGCCGGAACTTCTACGACTGCACGTACACCATCCACCGCGGGCTGGCCGGGCTGTACGTCTCCGACCCGCGCTGGACCGAGGCCTACGAGAAGACCGCGCCGGGCCTGGCGCAGTGGCTGCACGACGCGATGCTCGCCAACGCGGACCGGCGCGAGGGGCGGTAGGCCCCGCCGGACGGCCCGCGTTCAGGCCGGCCCGCTTCAGGCCGCCCCGCGTTCAGGCCGCCCCGCGTCCGAACGAGCGCCGGTAGGCGGTCGGGGAGGTGCGCATCACCCGGCCGAAGTGGTGCCGGAGAGTCGCGGCGCTCTCGAAGCCGACCGCCGCGGCGATCTCCTCGACCGTCCCCTCCGGTGACTCCAGCAGCGGCAGACTGGCCGCGACGCGCTGGGTGACGACCCAGCGCATCGGGCTGGTCCCGTTGCGGGCGGTGAAGTGCCGGAGGTACGAGCGGTCCGACATCCGTGCGGCGCGGGCCAGTTGCGAGATGGTCAGCGGGGACGCCAGGTGGTCCAGCGCCCACCGCATGCTGCGGGCGACCCCGTCGTCCTCCTCCTCGACCGGGCGGACCGCCGCCTCGACGAACTGGGCCTGTCCGCCGTCCCGGTGCGGTGCCACCACGAAGCGGCGGGCCACCGTGTTGGCCACCTTGGCGCCGTGGTCCCGGCGGATCAGGTGCAGGCAGAGGTCGATGCCGGCCGCGCTGCCCGCGCTGGTGAGCACGTCGCCGTTGTCCACGTAGAGCACGTCGGGGTCGACCAGCACCGAGGGGTGGCGCTGCTGGAGCAGTTCGGCGTACCGCCAGTGGGTGGTCGCCTCCCGGCCGTCCAGCAGTCCGGCGGCGGCCAGCGCGAAGGCGCCCGAGCAGATCGACACGATCCGGGCGCCGCGCCCGTGCGCGGTGCGCAGCGCCTCGACCAGCCCGGGGGAGACTTCGCCGCCGAACGCGTTCGGCACCCCGGGGACCACCACGGTGTCGGCCGCGGCGAGTTCGTCCAGCCCGTGCCGGGCGGTCAGCGTGAAGCCGCCGACCGCCTCCAGCGCCGTCCCCGGCCGGTCGGCGCACACCTTCAGCCCGTACCAGGGCGTCGCCAGCAGCCCGGCCAGCTCCGGCCGTGCCAGCCCGAACACCTCGACCACCACGCCGAGTTCGAACGGTGCCATGCCGGGGAAGGCGTACACCGCGACGTCGTGCACGGGCTCGGGGCGCCGGCCGATGCCGACGGCCACCGGCCGCGACCCGGCGGTGCCCCCGGCCGTACCCGGGGCTCCGGCGTCCGTACCCGGAGCTGCCCCGGCCGTACCCGGGGCGCGGGCGGCACCGACCGGGCCCTCGACGTTCTGCGCGGTCATGCGAACCCCCTGCTCACGGGTGGCGGAATGCCGGTGAGTGTAGCCGTCCCGACCGCTTCGGAAATTTCTTCGAACCCGCCTGCAACCTTCACTTCCGCCACACGTCCTTGGGTACGGGGGCGGAGAGGACCGGGCCGGGGGCGGCTGGGAGGATCCCCCCGATCACGATCTTGATCAGGTGACCTGACGGGGCCGGCGTGCGCCGTCACCGTCCCGGGGGAAAGCGGAATCGCACATGTCCATGGCCATCGGGCCGACTGCCGGACAGACAGGGGGCCGCGGCTTCTCCGTCCGGGGGATGGCCGCCGCGCTGTTCGGCGCGCAGGAGGCCGGCGAGCCGCTCGCCGGTGTCGTCACCGAGCAGGAGGCGAAGCAGCGCCGGTCCGGGTTCCGGCTGCTGCGCGGCGGCCGCAGGCCCGCCGAGGACCGGCCGACCCTGACCGACCTGTACCACGCCCACCGGCTCGGCCTGGTCCGGATGGCGGTCCTGCTGGTCGACCACCAGGACCTGGCCGAGGACGTCGTCCAGGAGGCCTTCACCCAGCTCTACCAGCGCCACGGCGAGGAGCTGGACGACCTCGACAACGCGCTCGGCTACCTGCGCACCTCGGTGGTCAACGGCGCCCGCTCGATGCTGCGCCGCCGCAAGACCGCCCGCGAGTACGTCCCGCCGCACGTGGCCGACGCCCCGTCCGCCGAGGACCACGCGGTGCTCAACGACGAGCACCGCCGGGTGCTGGTCGCCCTGCAGGAGTTGACTCCCCGCCAGCGTGAGGTACTGGTGCTGCGCTACTGGTCCGACATGTCGGAGGCGCAGATCGCCGAGACCCTGGGACTGTCCCGGGGCGCCGTGAAGTCCACCGCCAGCCGCGCTCTGGACGCCTTGGAAAAGCACCTGGAGAAGGTTCGATGACCGACAGACTCCCCCGCCGCATCGGCGGTGACGGCGACGGGCCGGCCGAGACACCGACGGAACGGCTGCTCCGCGAGGCGATGACCGCCCGGGCCTCCGGGGTCACGGCGACCAGCCTGCGCCCGGCCGCTCCGCCGAAGAGCCGGATCCGCCGGCTGCGCCCGGTGTACGCGGTCACCGTGCCGCTCGGCCTGGCCGCCGCCATGGCGATCGGCGTGCTCACCTTCCACGGCGAGCCGGTCGCCCAGAAGGAGGTCCCGCCGCCGGCCGCCACCCTGACCGGCTCGCCGAGCCCGGCTCCCGAGCCGACCGGCACGCCCAGCCCGACGGCCACCCCCACCGACCCGGGCACCCCCGGCGGCGAGCCCGTCACCGAGGTCCCGCCGGCCGAGGTCCCGCTGGCCGAGGTCCCGCTCGCGGAGGGCTCCTCGCCCCCCGCCCCCAGGACCACCAGCCCCCCGGTGACCGGCGCGGCGAGCTCGTACACCCTCCGGGGCGTCAGGTTCAGGGTCCCGGCGGGCTGGAGGGCCGTGCCGGTCGCGGCCGACCGGGTCTGCGTGCTGAGCCCCGGCGCGCCGGCGGACCCGCAGCAGAACTGGTCGCAGTCGAAGTGCGAGCCGTACGGCGTGCTGGTCGTGGCCTACAACAGCGCGGAGGAGACCGAGGGCGGTGCCTGGCCCACGATGGCCGACCTGGGCTCCGAATCGGGCTGGGGCCACCAGCCGAACTGCCCGGTGTGGGGCCGCCCGTACACTCCCGCCGGCGGCTACTCCTCGGTCGGCGCCCCGGTGCTGACCAAGGACATCGTGGCCGGGAAGACGATCGACAAGACGCAGTGGCAGGTGACCTGCCGGCCCGGCGACACCTTCACGGCCCAGATGTGGGGGCTGAAGTCGGACCAGGTGTACGTCGTGGCGAACGGGCTGAAGGCCGAGTACCAGCCCGCCCTGGTCTCGATCCTGGACACCCTGGACGTCAGCGGCCACCAGCCGCCCGCGTCGGCACAGACGAACGCGAACGCCGTCACCGTCACCGTGGACGGCCTCGTCACGGGCCAGCAGGTGCCGAACGACGGAACCCCGACGACCTTCTCGGTCACCTTCAGGAACACCGGCAGGACCGACTACGCCCAGGTGACCCCGGTCGTGGTCGCCGAGTCGTACGCGGGCGGCCAGCCGGCCGTGCGCGGCACCCTGGAACGCCAGGACGGCACGGCCTGGACCCCGGTGGACCTCAACCGGCGTGCCGTGGGCAAGCCGGACGTCGAAGGGAGCTTCGCGCTGCCCGCCGGGCAGAGCGTGACGCTGAAGTACCGGATGAAGCTGACCAAGGAGGACGGCGCCGGGGTGATGCCGGTGGTCGCGGAGGCCCTGCTGATCCCGGCCGAGGGCGTGCCCGACGTCCTCGGCGAGCGCAGCGTCCCGCTGCGGGTGACCGCGAAGTAGCCTGCCGCGGGCCCTCGTCGAGGCGCCGTGACCTGTGGTTCTCCCCGGTCGCGGCGCCTCTCGGCGTTCCGGGGAAGGCCGCGGAGAACATCCCGGACCCGGCTGCCGGCCGCAACCCCACGGCGGGACGGACGTGGTGGCGGACCGGCGCCGATGACCGAGGGCCCGGCCTCCCACTGCTCGGGAGGCCGGGCCCTCTCGGGTGCCGGTTGTCAGGCGCCGGTTGTCAGGTGCCGGGGCTCAGGCGAGCGAGGCCATCCAGGCCTCGACGTCCTCGGAGCGGCGGGGCAGGCCGGCCGAGAGGTTCTCGTTGCCGTCGGCGGTGACCAGGATGTCGTCCTCGATCCGGACGCCGATGCCGCGGTACTCCTCCGGCACGGTCAGGTCGTCCTGCTGGAAGTACAGGCCGGGCTCGACGGTCAGCACCATGCCGGGCACCAGCAGCGCGTCGACGTGCTCCTCGCGGCGCGAGTGGGCGCAGTCGTGGACGTCCAGGCCGAGCATGTGGCCGGTGCCGTGCAGGGTCCAGCGGCGCTGGAGGCCGAGCTCCAGGACCTTCTCGACGTCGTACACCGAGGCGTCCAGCAGGCCCCAGGCGAGCAGCCGCTCGGCGAGGACGCGCTGCGAGGCCTCGTGGAAGTCGCGGAACCGGGCGCCGGGCTTCACCGCGGCGATGCCGGCCTCCTGGGCCTCGTACACCGCGTCGTAGATCGTGCGCTGGAGCTCGGTGAACCGGCCGTTGATCGGCAGGCTGCGGGTGACGTCGGCGGTGTAGAGGGTGTGGGTCTCCACGCCCGCGTCCAGCAGCAGCAGCTCGCCGGGACGCACGTCGCCGTCGTTGCGCACCCAGTGCAGGGTGGTGGCGTGCGGGCCGGCCGCGGCGATGGTGCCGTAGCCGACGTCGTTGCCCTCGACCCGGGCGCGGCGCCAGAAGGTGCCCTCGATCCAGCGCTCCGAGGTGCTGACGGCCTGGCCCAGCTCGCGGACCACGTCGGTGAAGCCCTTGACGGTGGCGTCGCAGGCGGCGCGCAGCTCGCCGATCTCCCACTCGTCCTTGACCAGCCGCAGGCCGCTCAGGAACTCCTTGAGCCCGGCGTCCCGGTCGGCGTCCAGGGCGTCGGCGAGCGCGTCCTCCAGGCCGGCGTCGTAGCCGCGGACGAGCCGGGTCGGCACGGCGGAGTCCGCGGCCTTCGCGGCCAGCTCCTCGGCGGCCTTGCGCACGTCGCGGGCGGGCAGGCCGAGCAGCTGCTCCTGCTCGTTCAGGCTGTGCCGGCGGCCGACCCACAGCTCGCCGTTGCCGTCCAGCCAGAACTCGCCGTCCTCGCGGTTCGAGCGGGGCAGCAGGTAGAGCGTGAACTCGTGGCCGGCCGCGCCGGCCGGCTCGCCGACCAGCACGGCGTCCTCGGTCTGGTCACCGGTGAGGTGGACGTACTCGCTGGCGGCGCGGAAGGCGTAGTCGCAGTCGTTGGAGCGCACCCGCAGGTTGCCGGCCGGGACGACCAGACGCTCGCCGGGGAAGGCGGCGGACAGCTTGGAGCGGCGCTCGGCCGCGTACGGGGCCTGGGCGACCGGGGCGAGGCCGTGCAGCTCGGTGTCGGCCCAGCCGGACTTCATCGAGTCGGCCAGCGCGTCGGAGATCTCGCCGTAGAGGCCGTTCTTGCGGCCCTTGGGCTGCTCAGCCTCCTCGCCGCCCTCGGCCTCGGGGTTCTCGGCCACCGCGGGGGTACGGTCCTCGGTCACGTGCAACGCCTCCTTGGGGGTGGTACCGCCGCCCCTCGGGGGAGGTGTCGGATCGCGACACGCGCGGGCGGCCGTGCGTCCATGGTACGGACGCCCGGCCGCTCGTCTGTTCGGGCCCGGTCGGAGCGGTCCGCGGGACGCCCCGGAGCGGGCTCCGGCCGCCCGGAGCCCGGCCCGGGCTCAGTCGAAGCGGGCCGCCAGCAGCATCAGGTCGTCGGTGTCCGCGCCGACGGCTTCCGGGGCCGGGCAGACGGCCAGCAGGTGGGCGCAGAGCCGGTCCGGGTCGATCCGCACGTCGCGCGGGGCGTCGGCGGCGGCCCGGCGCAGGTTGGCCTGCCCGGCGTGCAGGGTCGGGCCGCAGCGACGGGCCAGCCCCTCGGTGTAGAGCAGCAGGGTGTCGCCGCGCTCGGCGGTGAACTCCACCCCGGGGGCCTCCCAGCAGGTCAGCATGCCGAGCGGGGCGGAGAGCGAGGTCTCCACGAACTCGGCGCCGTGCCGGCCGACCAGGACCGGCGGGCAGTGCCCGGCGCCGGCCAGGGTGATCCGGCGCTCCTCGGGCTCCACCCAGGCGTAGACGGCGGTGGCGGTGCGGGTCGGCTCGGTGGTCTTGAGCAGCAGCTCCAGGTCGCCCAGGACGGAGACCGGGTCCTCGCCCTCCAGCACCGCGTACGCCCGCAGCGCGGCCCTGATCCGGCCCATCGCGGCGGCCGCGCCGGGAGCGGAGCCGGGGCCCGCGCCGGGGCCGTCGCCGGAGACGGAGCCGACGGTGAGGCCGATGGTGCCGTCCGGCAGCGGGATCGCGTCGTACCAGTCGCTGCCGCTGGAGCGGTCCAGCCCGGCCGGGGCGATCCGGGCGGCCAGCCGCAGCCCGGCCGCCTGGGGGAGCCGGTCCGGCAGCAGGCCGCGGCGCAGCGCCTCGGTGGTGCGCGAGATCCGGTCCGCCTCCAGTTGCTTGGCGAGCAGCGGGGAGGCGATCTCGCAGTAGTGGCGGGCGAGTTCGCGCTGGCACTCGGTCGGCTCGGCGGGCTCGTCGTAGAACCAGAGGGCGGCGGCCAGCGGGCCGTCCTCTGGGGTGGCGAGCGGCAGGCCGAAGGCGCCGCCGAAGCCGAGGTGGACGGCGAGTTCGCGCAGCCGGGCGCCGATGGCCGGGTCCTCGGCGAGGTCGCGGGAGTGCAGCTGGGCGGGCCGGTCCCGTTCGCGCAGCAGCCGGGCCAGCAGGCTCTGCTCGGTCGGGACGGTCTCCAGGGCGCCGAGGCTGGCGCGGTCGAGGCCGTGGCCGACCGGCTGGCCGGGGCCGCCGCCGGGCAGCCTGGTGACCAGCATGCCGCGGCGGGCGCCGAGCAGGGCCGCGCCGGAGGCGAGGACGGTGTCCAGGGTGGCGGCCAGACCGCGGGTCCTGGCGAGCCGCTCGGTGTGCTCGTGCAGGCTGGTGATATCGGACAGACGTCCGGCCAAACGGTCCTGCACCGCGGCGGACGGCGCCGTGCGGTCGTCCGTCGTGCCGTTGTCCGTCGTGCGGTCGCCCGCCGTGCCGTCGGGGGCGGCGGCGGGGCCGGTCCGTCCCGGCGGGTCGAGGACGGTGAGCCCGCCTGCGCAGCCGGGCTCGCCCGGTTCGGCGGTCGTCGTCGAGGGGAGGGCCGTCGACGGGTGGGACTCGTTCATGCCGCCACTCCTGACGCGGTGCTACGTGCCATGCGAGACCCCCAGATAGGCCGATGTGGAGCGAGCACGGCCAAAGGGCGTGTTTCGCCTCGATTCGCTACTACTCGTCATTGATCGACAGCAATGCCACCACTTCTACACAGGCCATTCGGGGCATGTCCAGATCCAGGACGAGGCCGGTGCCCGGTTCCGCGTCCAGCGTGACCCGGCCGGGGGCGCGAGGGGGTCGTGTGCGCGCCGCACGGGCCCGGAGGCATGGAGCGGACCGCGAGCGGGCAGAACGGGGAGGACGGCTCGGGCGGCCGTCCGGATCGTATGTCCGTGCCGCCCGCGAGCCGGGCCGGCCGGAACTCTCTCACTCGTACGGTGGAACCAAGCGCGCCCGGGCGGCGTCCATCCGGTCGCGTACGGGATTCTCGTTCCAAGGGCTGTGCCGGTGCGCGGCCCTTCATGTCGTGCTCCACACCTGTGCCACGTCGTAGCCGCGCCGTCCGCCCAGCCGCCCCGCCCCGCCCCGCGCCGCCCGGGGCCCGCGCCGCGGCGGGCCCGCGCGGAGGATCCCGACGGACGCCGACGGGTCGGAGCGAAGCGAGCGGTCAGGGAAAGGAACGAGCGCCATGCGTGAGAACCCGAAGGACCGGTCGGAGGAACGCGCCGCCCGGCTGACCGCGGCCCTGACGGCCGCCGTCGACCACCGCTGGCCCGTGGTGCCGGGCGCCGTGCTGCGCGACGGCTGCTGCTCCTGCGGCGACCCGGACTGCACCGTCCCCGGCGCCCACCCGCACGACCCCTCGCTGCTGGCCGCCACCACGGACGCCCGGATGGTGCGCTGGTGGTGGGAGCGGAAGAGCCCGGACGCACCGGTGATCGTCGCCACCGGCCCCACGGTCTCGGCGGTCAGCCTGCCCGCGGCGGCCGGTGCCCGGGCGCTGGTCTACCTGGGCGCGCTGCGGCTGCCGCTCGGTCCTGTGCTGGCGATGCCGGGCCGCTACGCACTGCTGGTGGCCCCGTACTCACTGGACGTGCTCGGTGAGATGCTCGCCCAACTCCCTTGGGTGCCCGGGTCGTTGCGCTACCACGGGCCCGGCGGCTTCCTGTCGCTGCCGCCCGGCGGCGCGGCCGGGCCGGTGCGCTGGGTGCTGGCCCCGCGGCCGGGCGCCGGCGGCGGGGTCTGGCTGCCGCAGGTCGGGCCGCTGCTGGGGGAGTTGGTGGAGGCGACGGTCCGGTTGAACCACGGACGTTCGGCCTACTGAGGATCACCGGAACCGGGCCGGCATCGGGGCCGTCCACCGGGGTGTTCCGGAAAACAAAAGATCCGGCCGCTGGCGACGGGGGATGCACCAGCGGCCGGACTCTTTAGACAGTAACAAGGATCCGCGCCCGCGCCAATTTCCAAGACGCCCTCCACGCCCGGAAATTGCGCGTTCAGCGCGACAATGTGACGCGTATCACGCGGATCCTGCGCGCTTTAGTTCAGGGTGACCTGACGGTTCACCAGGTTCGCGCGGGAGCGCCGCTCCTCGGCGGTCAGCGGGGTTCCGTCGGCGAGTACGGCGACGAGCCGCTCGGCGAACTCGGCGGCCGGCTTCTCGCAGTCGGCGGCGGTCATCGTGAGCGGGAGGTCCCACACCGGGACGGTCAGGCCGTGCGCGCGGAAGGAGCCGACCAGGCGGGTGTCCTGGCCGAGCGAGGCCTCGCCGGCCGCGTTCAGCCGGGCCAGCGCGTCCAGCAGCTGCTCCTCCGGCACGGTCATCACCCAGCGCAGGTGGTTCTTGTCCGGGGTGCCGCACCAGTAGGCGGCGTCGACGCCGGCGAGCTTCTCGGTCGGGATGGCCGAGGCGTTGGCGCGCTCCAGGGAGGCGGCGACCTCACCGGTGGCGGACTCGGCGTCCTCCAGCCAGAACTCGAATCCGGTGTGCACCACGGGCTCGAACCCGGCGGTGGTGTCCAGCAGGTCCTGGAGGCGGCGGCCGCCGGGGACGGTCCTGCGGGCCGGCACCGGGCTGCCGGGCTCGGTGGCCAGGGCCAGCTCCAGGGCGTCCGCGAGGTCGCGGCTGAGGTCGCCGGAGGCGGACTGGGTCTGGAGGCCGAGCAGGACCGAGCCGTCCTGGCGGCGCAGGGCCGGCCAGGCCAGCGGCAGCACGGTGGCCAGCGTCACCGACGGGACGTCGCCGCTCGCGCCCTCGGCCACCCCGGCGGCCAGCTTCAGCGGCACCGTGGCGGCGGGCACCAGCTCGCGCAGCGCCACCCAGTCGGCCTCGCCGGGCAGGCCCTCGAACGGGCGCTGCACCAGCTCCTGCACCGCGTGGGAGGCCTCCCGGCCGTGACACGCCTTGTACCGGCGGCCCGAGCCGCAGGGGCAGTCCTCCCGGGCCCCGACCACGGGGATCTCGCCCGTGACGGCGGTGGTGGACTGGCGCTGCGGCGCCTTCTTGGCGGCCTTCTTGCCCATGGTGCGGCTCTCCCGGGAACGGTGGTCCTGTGTTCCGGGAAGCCTAACGACACATTCCCCGGGCCCGGCTCACGCGCTACGGGCATCGCCTCCGGTGCGCCGGGCGTGCCGGGCCCTGGCGGGCAGCGCCGCCCAGACCGTGACCTCGCCGGGCGCGTCGCGCACGCCCCAGTCGCCGGCCAGCTGGTCGACGATGCTCAGGCCCCGGCCGCCGCGCGAGGTCAGCGAC
>NZ_MSJQ01000003.1 GCF_014596515.1 Streptomyces sp. CBMA156 | reverse complement strand
CGGCCCGCGCACGGTCGCCGACCGCACCGCCGTCGCCGCCACCGGCGCCTCCGTCGACGCCGTCCTACCCGACGCGGTGATCGTCACCGCCACCCCCGCCGAGGCCTCCCGGCTGCGCGCGCTCGGCTGGTCCCCCGTCGCGCTGCCCGGCCCCCGCCACGGTGCCGGGCCCGGTGACGAAGGCCTGGCCGGGCCGGTGTACGACTTCCCCCAGGCCGACTCCGGCTACCACAACCACGCCGAGGCGAACGCCGACATCGACGCGGTCGTCGCCGCGCACCCCGACATCATGAGCAAGCGCGTCATCGGCACCTCCTACGAGGGCCGGCCGATCGTCGCGGTGAAGATCAGCGACAACGTCGGCACCGACGAGGACGAACCCGAGGTGCTCTTCACCGCCCACCAGCACGCCCGGGAGCACCTCACCGTCGAGATGTCGCTCTACCTGCTGCACGAGTTCGGCGACAAGTACGCCACCGACAGCCGCATCGCCGACGCCGTCAACAGCCGGGAGATCTGGGTGATCCCCGACCTCAACCCGGACGGCGGCGAGTACGACATCGCGACCGGCCGCTACCGCAGCTGGCGCAAGGACCGTCAGCCCAACACCGGCAGCGGCAGCGTCGGCACCGACCTCAACCGCAACTGGAACTACAAGTGGGGCTGCTGCGGCGGTTCCTCCGGCTCCACCTCCAGCGAGACCTACCGGGGCAGCGCCCCGGAGTCCGCCAAGGAGACCAGGGTGGTCGCCGACTTCGTCCGCAGCCGGGTCGTCGGCGGCAGGCAGCAGATCACCGCCGCCATCGACTTCCACACCTACAGCGAGCTGGTGCTCTGGCCGTACGGCTGGACCACCGCCGAAACCGCCCCCGGCATGACCGCCGACGACTACAACACCTTCGCCACCCTCGGCCGCAGCATGGCCGCCACCAACGGCTACACCCCCGAACAGTCCAGCGACCTCTACATCACCGACGGCGCGATCGACGACTGGCTGTGGGGCGCCCAGCGGATCTTCGCCTACACCTTCGAGATGTACCCCGGCCCGAACGGCAGCAGCGGCTTCTACCCGCCCGACGAGGTGATCGGCCGCGAGACCAGCCGAAACCGCGAGGCGGTCCTGCGCCTGGTGGAGACGGCCGACTGCGTCTACCGCGTGATCGGCAAGCAGCAGCAGTACTGCGGCGTCTCCGCCTGACCGACCACCTCCGCACAGGCCGGGGCGCGGGCCGAAGCACCCACCGCTCGCGCCCCGGCCGCTGCCGCCGGGCGGGCCGGGCTCCTGCCGTACCGCCCCGGACTCCCGGAGTCCCCCACGCCGGCCCGGGGCACTCAGCCGCGGGCGGCGCGGCCCCCGGCCTCGCGCGCACCGTGCACGTCACAGGACCGTCCTGCCCCGGCCGAACCGCAGGTGGCAAGGCACTGGCCGAGGACATAGCAGCGCAGGTCGATGTCCTCGGGCAGGGCGGGCGCGGCGCCGGGGAGGACGACGGCGCCGACCGCGACGACGAACGTCCTGCTCACGGCGTCGCTGCCCTTCTTGGTCTGCGGGGCCTGGAAGAGCAGGTAGCGGGCCAGCAGGTAGTCCTCGGTGGTGAGACGGGGACGGGCCAGCAGGTCGAGGGCGGCGGAGTGCAGGACGGCGCTGTCCCGGGGAGCGGGTGAGGCCGTGTAGACCGGGTTTCCGCCGCGCTCCATCCAGGACGTGTTCAGGCCCCGGGCCGCGTACCGGGCGGTGAGCTCGGCGTCGGTCCGGTGAGCGGCGTCGCCCCGCAGGATGCGGTTGCCCGCGACCAGCCGTCCGTCCGGCAGCAGCACCCGGTTCTGGAGGGTGTCACCCTCGACGCCCTCGGTGGCGAAGCGCTCCTCGGCGAGACGGCCGTAGCGGACCATGGCCTCCCAGGCCGGGGTGGCGAGGCCTCCGGTGAAGGCGTGCGCGGCCTGGTCCCACTGGGCGCCCTCTCTCAGCCGGCCGACCTCACCGAGGCGGTCGTAATTGGTGTCGCCCTCCCGGATCGGGGTGCGAAAGCGCTCCGGGAAGAAGGCGATGCGGGTGCCGGGACGCGGGCCCATCGTGACGGCGAGACGGTAGCGCCAGTCGACCAGGTGCGCGTGGACGGCGGCCAGCGCGGCCACCCGGGCCGGCCGACCCGGAGCGGCCTCCCACCTCCGGGCCAGCAGGCCGGCCGCCTCGGTGGCGGCCTTCGCCTGCTCGACGGCGAACGCGCGGGCCTTGACCTGTCGGGCCGGGTCGGCGAAGCGCAGGGCGAGCGGACTGGTGGGGAAGTCGCCGGGGGCGATCGGTGCGGTGGACATGGCTCTCTCCTCGTCGGTCGAGCACGCCGGTCCGGTCGGCGGGCCGGGGCCGTCCGCCTCCGCGGGCGGCGGCCATGTGCCCATCCTGCCGGGCGAGTTGCACCATACGGCCGACGAGCAGTGGGAAGCCGTGAGTCCTGAGCACCTGCGCGGCGGTGCCGTCCGGCGGTGCCGTGACGATCGGCCTCCTCGGCGACGCCTACCTCGAAGACTCCGGGAGGCCGTCAGCCCTCGGTCCGCTCACGGCAGTACCGGTGAGGTCGGCCACCACCAGCTCGGCCGCCCGCGCCGGGTCCCCGCCGGCGCGGGAGAGCAGTGAGGCCACGTCGTAGCTCGTGTCGCCCGACTCCCGGTGGGTCACCTGCATGCCGTGCACCGACTCGTAGCGCGGTGAGCTGAGGGCCGCGCCGAGGTCGGAGCGCAGCCGCTCCAACTCCACGACGACCGTCCAGGCGTCGCCCTCCAGCCGGGCCCGCCGGACCGGGTCGCAGGCCGCGATGACCCGGTCGGTCTCGGGTGAGTCGGGCTCACAGGTCTCAAGAGCCGGCAGGAGTTCGGGGACGCCCAGAATCGCCGCCGCCTCAAGGATGAAGGCGCGGTTCCCGTCCTCGGACTCCAGCAGTCGCGCGATCAGCGGGACGGCCCGTGGGTCGTGCCGCCTGGCCAGCCCCCGCGCGCCTTCCTCCCGGACCTCGTCGCACTCGTCGGTGGTGCAGGTCCAGAGCGCGTCCCTGATGGCGGTCGTGTCGTGCTCCAGCTGGAATCCCAGCGTGAAGGCCGCCCAGTCGCGGACGTCGGCGTCCTGGTCCCGGGTGAGCCGGATCAGCGCCCGGACATCGGGCCCGTCGGCCGACCCGCTGTTGGTCAGGCTGAGTTCCGAGGCGACCTGACACCGCACCTCGGCGTCCTCGTGCCCGGAGAGCCTCACCAGCACCGGCACGGCGCGCGAATCCTGCGACCGGCCCAGGCCCCGGGCCAGGGACAGCAGCACGCAGGCCTCCGTCTCCACATCGGCCCGCGCCATCAGGGCGGTTGCCACCTCGCTCCGCAGATCCTCGTGCGCTTCGGCCACGCTCCCCACCAGATCGGAGCCCACCTTCCGCTCCAGGACATCGGCCGACCCCAGCAGCCCCGCCCCACCGCGCCAGGCGGTCTCGCCGCCCTCCCCCTTCGCCGTCTCCCAGACCAGTCCCCAGTAGGCGTGCCAGTCGTCGTCCGCCTCCGAGTCCTGCGCCACCCGCGCCACACTCATCAAGCGCCCCACCAGCCCCGCCACGTCGTCCATGCGCGCATTCTCGCCCCGAAGGCCCGCTGCCGGACACCGGATTTCCACACCGGGCCCGCCCCGGCACTCCGGCCGACCGGACCTGGGGGGCCGTGTCGACCGCCTCGCAGCCGGCGGAGTCTTCGGCCCCGGCCCGTAGCGGAGTCGGATCCTGGACCGACGGCCGGCGCCGGCTCACGGGGTTCCCGCAGTGGTGGTGCTGCCGCTCGCTCCGCGCACCCGTCGGCCACTCCGACCCCGTCGGTCATGGACACCTGGTCGCACGGCGGAGCCCACCCCCGACGCGACGACTCGCGCCTGGGAGCGGACGCCCGGTCACCCGGCCGCGTCGACGAGGGCTTGGAGGACGCGCTGGGGGTCTTCGGCGAGCCGGTTGCAGACGTAGAGCCACCATTCGGTGCCGAAGACGATGTACTCCCGCGTGGGGTGCCCGCGTTCGGCCATGGCGTCGAGGATGCCGGGCCCGAGGCCGAGCAGTGTCTCGAACTCCCACGGGGCACCTTCCCGGCCCGTCCCGCCGACCTGCTGCTCGATGCGGTCGATCAGGTCCCGGTCGTGAGTGGCGAAGGAGCACAGGTGGCCCGAGTCGGCCAGCTGCTGCGCGTACGTCAGGTAGGCGGCGCGCAGGGCCGGCGAGTCACGGTGGTGCGCGATGGTCTCGGGCTCAAGGAAGGCACCCTTGACCAGGCGGATGCGGCCGGGTCGGCCGAGCAGCTCCGGCAGGTCGTCCGCGGTGCGGTGCAGGCGTGCCTGGACGGTGAGACCCACGTGGTCGAACCGCTCGCACAGCCTGCGGTGCAGGTCCAGCACCGCGTCGGTGCGGTCGGAGCCCTCGGCCGAGATCACCATCTCCCGCCCGGTGGCGGCACAGGCCTGGGCGATGCGGGAGGCGTTGGCGAGGGCGAGCCCGGCATCGACGACGAGGCCGATGTGGGACAGGTCGAGGGAGATCGAGCAGCCGGACGGCAGCAGCCGGGCGGCGGCGAGGAACACCTCGGTCTCCTCCGTGGCCCGCCGCGCGTCACGGCAGCTCTCGCCCATGTACTCGACGTTCACGCGGTGGCCGGCCGCCAGGACCTGCCGGGCGCGGTCCAGGGCGTCCGGCAGGGTCTCGCCGGCCACGTACCGTCGGGCTGCCTTGCGGGTCAGGGGGCCCAGGACCGGATCGCCGGGGATGCGCCACTTCAGGTCCTCGTCGAGCGCGAGTGCGCGCAGGACCTGGGCCGCCCGCGCCGGGAGGGCGGTGGTGGAGTCGGAGGTGGAGCCGGGGGTGTGCATGGTCATCGGGCGCCTAGCTGTTCGCATACTGAAGAGGGGTACGCCCCTGAGCCTCGCAGGACGGGCCGCCCGCAGGCAGTGGCAGAAACGACGGATAGGCTGGAATTCCTGCCAACCGGTTCGAGGAGGCCCGAAGCCGATGCTCCGTGATGTCGCCGTCCTGGCCCTCGAAGGCGCCCACGCCTTCGAACTGGGTGTGTTCTGCGAGGTCTTCGGCATCGACCGGGGCGACGACGCGTTCCCCGTCTACGACTTCGCCCTCGTCTCGGCCACCGGCGACAGCGTGCCGACCCGGCACGGCTTCGAGGTGCGCGCCCGGCACGGGCTGGAACGGCTGGCCTCCGCGGACCTCATCTGCGTCCCGGCCTACGACCCGTGCGTGCGGCAGCCGGACGCCCTCGCCGACAGCCTGCGGGCCGCCGTGCGGCGCGGCGCTCGCGTCCTGAGCATCTGCACCGGCGTCTTCCTGCTGGGCCAGGCCGGGCTGCTCGACGGACGGCGCTGCACCACCCACTGGCGCTTCACCGGGGAACTCGCCCGCCGCCACCCCGAGGCCCGGGTCGAGTCGGACGTGCTGTACGTCGACGAGGACCCGGTCATCACCGGCGCCGGCACCGCCGCCGCGGTCGACACCTGCCTCCACCTGATCCGCAAGGAACACGGCAGCGCCGTCGCCAACGCGCTCGCCCACCGCATGGTCGCACCCCCGCACCGCGACGGCGGCCAGCGCCAGTACCGCGAACGCCCCGTACCCCGGGACCGGACGGGCTCCCTCGCCCCCGTCCTGGCCTGGATCGAAGCCAACCTCGACCGGGACCTGACCGTCGAAGGGATGGCCCGCCACGCCGGCCTCTCCCCGCGGACCTTCGCCCGGCACTTCCGGCAGGAAACCGGGACCACCCCGCTGCAATGGCTCACCGGCCAGCGCGTCCTGCTCGCCCAGCACCACCTGGAGACCACCCACGACCCCGTCGCCGCCATCGCCCACCGCGCGGGCTTCGGCAGCATCGACAACCTCCGCCACCACTTCGCCCGACGCCTCGGCACCACCCCCCAGGCCTACCGGCACACCTTCGCCGACCCGCCCGCCACCGCCTGACACCCACCCTCGCGGATCAGCCGACGAACGGCGCTCGACAGCACGACGCCCCCGCAATGCCAGGATCCCGCCGGCCCTACACGCGCCATGCAGAACCTGGTCATCCGAACCTCCCCCGGAACCGGCGCCTGCCCCTCGACCGCGTCGACGAACGCCATCCGGGCCGCAGGCGACGGCTGACCCCCGCAGGTGCGGGGAGGACATCGTCCAGATTCTCGGCCAGTGGCGCCGGGCCGGCTGACCCCCGCGGGTGCGGGGAGGACCCACCAGCACCTTGCCCACGCCCTGGCGATCCTGGCTGACCCCCGCGGGTGCGGGGAGGACGCGACATTCGGCTTGATGTCGAACGTCACGGACGGCTGACCCCCGCGGGTGCGGGGAGGACGAGCTGGCCCAAGAACTCCGCGTCGCCGGAGCCGGCTGACCCCCGCGGGTGCGGGGAGGACTCTGGGGCGGCCGTCTTCACGGACCCCGGACACGGCTGACCCCCGCGGGTGCGGGGAGGACACTTCGTGACCTGCGGCGATGCGGCGGCTTTGCCATTTCATTGCATGACGTGGAGCGCCGCCCCGCGGAGCCCCCAACGTAGCCCGTAGAGCTGTTGAGGCGTCAAAAGCGCGCTGCAAACGATCCCACGGGCGAGCCCGGCGGGGCAAGCTGCCGAGCTGCCGCGGCCCGCTGCCGACCGCCGCCACGCTGCCCACAGGGGTGGACGGTCAAGGGCAGCGGTGTGCGCTCAGCTGTGGTGGACGATCAGCAGGATGCCCCACCCGATCGCCGCGAGGACCACCGCGAAGCACACCGCGGCCACGGCGTAACCGCCTGCCCCGGCAGTGGGCCGGGCGGCCCCGTCCCCCTCGGCCCCGGCCGCCGGGTTGAGGGCGCGCACGGCGATGGCGAACAGCGCGGGCAGGCCGGCGCCGGCGAGGAAGCCGACCACGACGATCTTCCAGAGCGCCTCCGGGTCGATCCAGGAGTTCACGGGGCCACCTTGTCGCTGGGGGGCGGCACCGGGACGACCGAGCCGGTCCACGCCGCGTTGACGTTCTCCGGGGTGACGGCGGGGTAGCGGGACGCGATGAAGAAGGCGACCGAGGCCACCACCAGGACGGTGAAGACGCTCACCACGCCGACGGTGCCGCCGATCCCCCGGGCGGTCCAGTAGGCCAGCGCGCCGACCAGTGCCGCGGCCGGGAGGGTGAGCAGCCAGGCCACCACCATGCGGCGGGCGATGTTCCACCGTACGACCGCGCCCCTCCTGCCGATCCCCGATCCGAGGATCGACCCGGTGGCGACGTGGGTGGTGGAGAGCGAGTAGCCGAAGTCGGCGGAGCAGAGGATGACCGCCGCCGAGGCCGACTCGCTGGCCATCCCCTGCGGCGGTTCGATCTCCACCAGTCCCTTGCCCAGGGCCCGGATGACCCGCCAGCCGCCGATGTAGGTGCCCAGGGCGATGGCCAGGGCGCAGGAGGCGATCACCCACACCGGGGCCTTCGCCCCACCGCCCAGCCTCCCGTCGGCGATCAGGGCCAGGGTGATGACGCCCATGGTCTTCTGCGCGTCGTTGGTGCCGTGGGCCAGCGAGACCATGCAGGCCGAACCGACCTGACCGCTCCGGAAGCCGCGCGTGCGCGGGCCTTCGGCGACGCCGCGGGTGAGGCGGTAGACGAGGTACGTGCCGAGCGCGGCGACCGATCCCGCGATGACCGGCGACAGGGCGGCCGGCACGATCACCTTGGCGACGAGGCCGTGCCACTTGACGGCCGAGGTGCCGGCCGCCGCCACGGTCGCCCCGACCACGCCGCCGATCAGCGCGTGCGAGGAACTGGAGGGGATCCCGAGGTACCAGGTCGCCAGGTTCCACAGGATGCTGCCCGTCAGGCCCGCCACGACCACGGTCAGCGTGACGCTCTGGCTCTCCACCAGGCCGCTGGCGATCGTCGCGGCGACCGCGGTCGAGAGGAACGCACCCACCAGGTTCAGCACCGCCGAGACGCCGACCGCGACCCGCGGCGGGAGGGCGCCGGTGACGATCGAGGTCGCCATGGCGTTGCCGGTGTCGTGGAACCCGTTGGTGAAGTCGAAACCCAGCGCGGTGACCACCACCAGCGCCAGAACCACGTCATTGCCGGTCACGGGGTCGAACCTAACCCGCCGACCGCCGCCGGCCCGCTCTCCTCACCACCCGGACGCGCCGGGAACCGCGGGGCGCCATCCGATCGGCCCTACCGGAGGCGGGGGCCCCACAGGGCCGACAGGGTGATCGGTAAATCGGTGTCGCCCATCCGTTCGAGGCTGCTAGCGTCCCGGACGTGGCAAAGTTGAACCAGATCATCGCCGTCGAAAAAGGCGTCAAGTCCAAGTCCTTCCAGGAGCTGACCCAGGCCCACCAGGACCTGCAGAAGCCCGCGCTGCTGGCCGGGATCTCCCGCACCTACCAGCCCAAGGACGAGGAGGGCGAGCAGCTGCCGCCCGAGGCGACCCGTGTGCAGCTGAAGGCCGAGGACATCCTGCGGTCCACCGCGAACACCCTCACCCGGCTGTTCGACGTCACGGCCACCAAGGACTGGGCCAACGTCGACGCCCGCGCCGACGTGGTGGTGGACGGCCAGGTGCTCCTCGCCCAGGTGCCGGTGCCCTACCTGCTCTTCCTGGAGAAGCAGCTCACCGACCTGTTCACCTTCGTGAGGAAGCTCCCGGTGCTGGACGCCGCCGAGTCCTGGAACCTCGACCCGTCCACCGACTCCTGGAAGACCGAGCCGGTGCGCACCATCCGGACCAAGAAGGTGCCGCGCAACCACGTCAAGGCCGAGGCCACCGACAAGCACCCGGCCCAGGTCGAGGTCTATTACGAGGACATCGCGGTCGGCTACTGGACCACGGTCAAGTTCTCCGGCGCGCTGCCGGCCCGCCGGGTGAACGAGCTCGCCGAGCGGGTGGAGAAGCTCCAGCAGGCGGTCAAGTTCGCCCGTGAGGAGGCCAACGCCGTCGAGGTCACCGACCGGAGGGTGGGCGACGCCGTCTTCGGCTACCTGTTCCGGTAGCCCCATGATCGCCCGTCCGGGGAGCCGGACGGGTGCACCGGGCGCGACAACGGCCCGTACCGGGAGAACCGGGCGGGTGCGCTGCGCGGTGCGAAAAGCTGACACTGATGTTGAAGCTGACCAGGGGTCACAGTGGAGGTTCGAATCCTCCCCCCGGCACCACCGGCCGGGGTAGCCCAAGCCAGGCAGAGGCAGGCCCCGTGAATCTCAGACTCTCGCTCCAGTCTCAGCATTCGCCGCCGAACACCGGATCGACCGGGTGTGGACGAATATCGACGAATGCAGGTTCGAGTCCTGTCTGTGCCGCTCCGTGGCACGGTAGTTCAAAGGCAGAACGCGTCGATTTCAACCTGATCCACGACCCTTAAACGTGCCGGTGTGCGCAATTGGGCGGCAAACAGGGGCCCGGGAGCTGGCTACGCTCCCGGGTCCTCTCGCGTTCCGGTACGGGGGTGGCGCGGCCGTCCGGGTGGCCTGGCCGATAATGGACCGAACGATTCCGTGGGTGAGAGGTGGCACATGGCCGGCAGGTTGCGGGTGCTGAGGAAGCAGAACCGGCTCAGCCTGGAGGCACTCGCCGAGCAGGTCGGCGTCACCAAGAGCTACCTCTCCAAGGTCGAGCGCGGCATCAGCGACCCGTCGATCTCGACGGCGCTCAAACTGGCCCACGCCCTCAACGTCGACGTCGGCCGGCTCTTCTCGGACGAGGTGGAGCCCGAGCTCGTCACCGTCGTCCGCGCCGGCGAGCGCACCCCGATGGGTGCCGGGGCCGGCTCCGGCGCCTCCCGCTACGAGGGCATCGCGACCGGGCTCGGCGGCAAGCAGATGGTGCCGTTCATGATGTATCCGCCGACCGCGCCGACGGGCTCGCCGTTCAAGTCGCACATGGGCGAGGAGTTCTTCTTCGTCCACGCGGGCACGGCGGTACTGGAGTTCCCCGAGCGGAGCGTCGAACTCGGCCCCGGGGACAGCGTGTACTTCAACTCGGCGCTCCCCCACCGCTGCCGGAGCACCGGACCGGAGCCGGCCGAGATCCTCGTGGTCATCCACGACGACCCGGCCGGCCCCTCGGACCGGGTTCCCACCCTGCCCTGACGCAGCCCTGCCCTGACGTGTCGGGCCGGCGTCAGCCCTTCGGCTCGGTGTCGGCGGCCAGGGCGACCCCCGCGGCGGACAGCAGCGCGGCCAGTCGCTCCGTCCGCGCCCCGTCCAGCGGCAGCAACGGGCGCCGGGGCTCGCCGACGTCCAGGCCGCACAGGGCCAGGCCCGCCTTCACCGTGGTCGGCAGACCGCCGCCGAGCAGGAACTGGAGCACCGGCAGCTGCCGGTAGAACACCTGGCGGGCCGTGTCCGGATCGCCGTCGCGAACCGCCCGGTACAGATCGAGGGTGAGGTCGGGGATGACGCAGGGCGCCGCCGTGCACCAGCCGGCCGCACCGGCCGCGAACGCCTCCAGGGCCAGCGGGTTGGACCCGTTGTAGAAGGGCAGCGCGCCGTCGGACAGCTGGGTGAGCCGGTGCATCCGCTGGATGTCGCCGCTGCTCTCCTTGACCATGGTGATGTTCTCCACCTGGCCGACCAGCCGGTGCATGAGCTCCGGGGTGAGGTCGACCCCGGCGGTGGCGGGGTTGTTGTAGACCATCAGCGGGATGCCGATCGCGTCGGCGATCTCGGTGTAGTGCCGGGTGATCTCGCGCTCGTCCAGCTTCCAGTACGAGAGCGGCAGCACCATCACCACGTCCGCCCCGGCCTGCTCGGCGAACCGGGCGCGGCGGACGGCGCTGCGGGTGGTGAGGTCGGCGATGCCGACGACCGTGGGGACCCGGCCCGCGACGGCCGACACCGACGCCTCGGCGGCGGTGTACCACTCCTGGTCGTCGAGGTAGGCGCTCTCGCCGGTGGAGCCCAGTGGGGCGATGGCGTGGCAGCCGGAGCGGACCAGCCGGTCGATCAGCTCGGTGAGCCGGGCGAGGTCGAGGCTGCCGTCGGCGGGGGAGAACGGGGTCACCGGGTAGGCGATGATCCCCTCGAGGACGGTGGTGGCCATGTCAGGAGTCCTTCCGGGTGGCGAGGGCGTCGCCGTGGCCGGCCCGGAGGGCGCGGCGGGCGTAGTACGCGAAGTTGGCCTGGCCGCGCTTGGGGGTGGAGATCCAGTCGTGCGCCTCCTGGGCGAGCAGTTCGGGGATCTCCTGGATCTTCCCGGCGGCGCCGGCCAGGAGCTGGAGCCTGGCGGCCCGTTCGAAGAGCAGGGCCAGCGTGCACGCCTCCTCGACGGTCCCGGTGGCGACCAGCTGGCCGTGGTGGGCGAGCAGGAGCGCGCGCTTGTCGCCGAGGGCGGCGGAGATGATCTCGCCCTCCTCGTTGCCGACCGGGATGCCGGGCCACTTCTCCAGGAACGCGCAGTCGTCGTAGAGCGGGCACATGTCCATGTGCGACACGACCAGGGGGGTCTCCAGCATCGAGAGCGCGGAGATGTGCAGCGGGTGGGTGTGGATGATGCAGTTGACGTCCGGCCGGGCCCGGTAGACCCAGCTGTGGAACCGGTTGGCCGGGTTGGCCATCCCGTCGCCTTCCAGGACCTGGAGGTCCTCGTCGACGAGGAGCAGGTTGTCCTCGGTGATTTCGTCGAAGCCCAGGCCCAGGCGCTGGGTGTAGTAGGTGCCCGGACGCTCGGCCCTGGCGGTGATCTGGCCCGCCAGCCCGGAGTCGTGCCCGGCGTCGAACAGGATGCGGCAGGTCAGGGCCAGCTTCTGGCGCACCGTCCAGCCGTTGTCGGGGATCGCGGTCTCCATCCGTTGGTGGGCCAGGTTCACCAGGTCGGACTTGCCCGTCTCGAACGTGTCGGCCATGGCCGTCGTCCTCCTTCGGTCTTCGGTCGAACGCTCCCGCCGGGGCACGGGGCGCGGATCACCCCCGGCGGGCGCGGGCAGCGGCAAGCCGCCCAACGCAACCGCGGGACCCCGGAAGGACACACATTTCACTTTAGGACACATCGTGTCCTCGCGTCGAGAGAGGTTCAGCAGCGGGACGCCCTGGTCGGCCGCCGGCCCGGACCGACCGGGAGAACCGTCTCCGGCCGGCGGAGATCAGGACAGGTTCTCCGCGACCTTCAGGAAGTCCTCGTGCGAGAGCTGTCCGCTCTCGGGCCCTGACCAGTAGACGAAGTAGTTCTTCGGGCCGTCGGACCACGTCAGTGACCGGAAGTCGACATGGTCCGGCGTCGGGCCCTCCTGAAGGTAGGCAGGGTGACCGTTGAGGGTGATCGGCGTGCCTGCGGTGAAGGCGGGTCCGCCGAAGGCCTCGGTGATGATAAGCGCGGCGTGGACAGCTCCAAGGAGCTGATCGTGCCAGCCGAGGGCTTGCAGGAATCCACCGAGTCGTAGGCCGGCGCGCACTGCCGCCTACGCCGAACGCATGGCCTGGAGCGGGGTCACCGGCGACGGCACGCCCCAGGAGGTACACCTCCGGCCTGTCGGCGCAGCGTCCACGTCCTCGAAGGCCTGGCCACCACCCTCACACAGCCCGACGGCCGAGAAGGCGACCTCGCCCACCTCGCCTGCGCCATCCTCACGACCGTGTACGACCCCAACGAGCGGTATGGGCCGATCATTCGCCTGGCATCCTTCCCCGCGGAACAGGACACCGGCGGGGCCCGCCCCTTAATTGTCGGATAAGCAGATAAGTGAAACCTCGCCAGCCCACCTACGCCGTCAACATGCCTCCCGATCCGAGACGTTGACCGCCAGTGCTCTCACCGACGATGCGTCCTCAACAACCCAACGAGCTGTCAGGGGAACCGTTTAGACTCACCGGGGTGAACGTGGATCGAAAAGTCACGCCGTTGAATCTTGCTCGCCGGACACCACCTCCGGTGTCCGGCCTCTCCGAGGCGGAGATCCGTCTCGTGCTAGAGGAGCATTGTCCCGAGCTCGTCAGCCTGCTGCACTGGCTCGGGTGTTCGCTCGACGAAACCCTCTCTGAGTGGATACGGCTCCGCGAAGCACCCTGGGTGTCGACCATCGTCAATCCGCAGACGTCGGCCCGCCGAATCTTCGAGCTCTGGCAAGAGTTCCTCGGCGATGACAGCCGCCCACTGCTGGAGCTGCTGGTGTTCGAGCACGGCTTCTGCCGACCGGGCGCGACGTCGCAGGGGCTTCCGCCCGGAATGCAATTCGCGAAGACGCTTCACGTGGTCCGACAGCGGATCGGCACCAAGCTGCACCAGCACGCGCTCGACGTGACCTGGCAGCGGCCCACGGTGTTCTGTCGGGCACTGCGCCTGGCCAAGGTGTACCTGGACGCCGTGGTGAGCGACAGCGAGCTGACCAGTGTGAACGCTCGTCACCAGTTCAGCGGACGGCTCGGCCAAGGCCCGGTGCTGCTTAGCAGGTTCGAGTCGGTCGGCACGGCCGAGCTGTCACGGTCCGCCGAACTGATCCGACGCTCGATCGAGGAAGGCAACAAGGTCGCCGACGCCGTGCCGTACCTGATGGAGGGCTTCCTTCGCCTGCATGACAGCACCGGCGACCGCAGGTACCTGGGCCGGATCATCGAGGTACACCGGGAGTTCGCCGATGCCGAGAAGAGCACCGCCTGGCGACTGCACACCGTCGAGGCGTGGCTCCGGCTGGCCGACGGGCGCCCGATGGACGAACGGACCGCTCACTATCTCGATCAGGCTGTCGCCACACTCGACACCATCCGAAATTTCGTCAGTGGGGAGGCAGTGCGCCACACGCTCCTGCTGACCATCGTCGCCCAGGCACGCGTGGTACCCAAGTCGGCGACCGTCCGGCTCGCGCTGCGCGGTCTGCCGAGCCAGTTCGGGTTCGACCAGCAAGTGCAGCGGTTCGTCGGCGCTGGTGCCCCGGCGTCGTCGTTCCCTCAGCTGCTCCTCGGAGCCCTGAACGAGCGGTTCAAGGGTTCAGGGGAGCCGCTAATCAGGCGTCTTCTCGCCGACTGGCACCGGGCGTGCGCACAGTTCGTCGAGTGCTCGCCCACGACCCGGCTCGAACTGCGCCGCACGGTTATCGACCTCCTCGGGGGCCGCACGGCTGGTACCGCTCTGACGGACACGCCAAGTCGGATGCGGTACGCCGACGACCTGCTCCACATGGCCGCGCTGGGCACCTCGCCCCAGCACTGGGCCGAGGGAGTAGTACAGCTCGTGCGGGAGGCTGCTGACGACCCATCGACGTGTGTCCCCCTGGTCGTCCTGGGCCGGGAGGCCGAACTCCAGCGGAGTGTCAGTCCCGCAGACCGAGCCGCGCTGGAAGCCCGGCTGGCCGGCCTCGTCTCGGATCCGGCCTCCTGGGTCAGGGCACTCGCCGACGGTGACGCGGACTTCTACTACGCTCGGGCGGCCACCCGCGCGATGACCAGCCCGGACGTGACCCGTCGCAACCTCGGCGGCCGCAGCAACGTGGTCACCGTCGAGGACCACCTGGGTTTCGCCTCGTCGACCCTGGTGTTCAAGCCCACGCACACAGACAACGTCGAACGCGACACCCGTACCGCTCAGGCCGTACAGAGCGCTCTCGCCCGCGTGGGCGCCGACACCCGCTTCCGCACCAGCGACCTGATCACTACCCTGGCCGCGGACGAGCTGAGCAGCCGCTCGGGCCTTGCGTCCAACGTGAACGTGATCACCGTCCGACGGTTCGAGCACGGAACGGTCCTCGCCGAGCTACTCTCCCCCGAGACGGAAGACGCCTCCGCGGGTCTGCTTAAGCAGGCGGCCGCCTTTCTCGCTTACATCCACGCTGCTCCCCGGCCAGGCGATGTCATGCCCACCAAGGTCCGCGCCAAGGTGCGCGGTCGGGTGCGGATGTGGCTCCGCGACGTCTTCCCCAAAGGCGCCGACAAACTGGTCGACCAGACCTTCGATCGCTGGTGGGCTCTGCTGGCCGACGCGCCGACGCTTCCCCGCCGGGACGCCCATGCGTTCAACTGGCTCACCACCAACGATGGAAGAATCGTCGCCATCGACCTGGAGGCGACGGGCCATGAACCAGTCGGGTGTGAACTGGCCCAGTTGACGGACGACGTGCCAGCCTTGTCACCCGGGTCCTGGGATCTTCGCCGTGAGGTGTTCGAAAGCTACGTCGAAGCGCTGCGTGAGTGCACCGGTGAGCCGTACGACGACGCGGAGGTCGAACGGATCTGGGCCGTCTACCGCGCCTCACTGATCGTCAGGGCGGTACGGTGCCTGACCGATCGAACCGGAAGCCCCTCGCTCCGCCGGCATGGCGAGGCCCTGCTGGACGAAATCAGCGCCCACCCTGAGTGGGGCTCCGTCCACGAGGTGGCCGTCACCCTGCGGAACGCCTGGGCCGAGCGCCGCGGCGCCCCAGGAGGCGCGCCGCTGCGGGAGCTCAACCTCAGACGCAAGCGGCGTATCAGCAAGGCTCTTGCCTACCAACTGCGTCACAACCCGCACCTGCCAACGAACCCGCAGGGCTGGGCGCGGCTCGACGACCTCCTGTCCGCCCTCTCGGAGAACGGGCAACCCACGTCGTCCGCAGAGGTGCTGGCCGTCGCCCAGGCCTTGGACGAGCCGCGCTTCGAAGTCTGGGACGACCTCATCCGCGCTCGCTACGGCCACACCACGTCGGCACCCGACGACCACACAGTCGGGACACCGGACGGAGTGCTGTACCACGCCACGGCATCAGTGAACCTGCGCGACATCTTCCAACTCAGGCAGGGCCTGCGACCGATGACACGAAAGGCCGTCCACCTCACCACCCATCCACCAACGGCGCTCCTCGCCGGACGGCGACACGGTCCCGCCATACTCCTGTTGGTCCACGACCCGGCTGCTCACGGCCTCGAATGCCGATATGCCGGGGGCACCACCTGGCTGATCGACGCGGTGCCGGCCAAGGCGCTGGCGGTGGTGCCACTCCACCAGCTCTTCTCCGCGCACTGAGCCCGGAGCGGTCCTGGTTCGTCTTGGGGCCGACAGGACCGCTCTGCACGGCTCTTCGGCTCGGCCACGGTATTGGCCTGGGTGGAGCTCGACGCGGGCGCATCCATCAGCGTCATCCCAAGCCAGGACGTCAACCTCGTCGGCAACCCCCGCCTCTACGGCACCGCCATGGTCCGCCCCTGGGACCGCCTGCACCCGCGGCTGACCAATCGGTCCGCCGGAGTGGTGGATGCGGGACCCTGCTGGTGATCGAGGGCACCATGATCCGCCTGGAGGTCGACCACCTGCCCAGCGGGGCGATCCCGAAGCCGGTATGGCTGTGGTGGTCCGGCACCGACGCCACCGCCGACGACAATGGTGCACCATCGCTCCACGCTCTGGACCAGGAACGGTCTGTGGGGCCGGGTGCGGCGGGTAGTGCCGGAGCGCCTGGTCGCCGCAGATGTGTTGGACGTGTCATGGGTGATCGTCGATGCGGTGCACATCCGCATGGAAAGGGGGACCACACACCAGCCGCAGCCCCGTCGACCGTGGCACGCGGTGTTCTGGAGGTTCCTGCCGGTGCCGCGGACAATCGAACTCTGCCTCATGTCCCCACTCAGGGCGGCGCCAAGGGCGTGGGCCGAACTCGCGCACAGGACCGTTGTGGGCGAGGAGAGCGGCAGTGTGGGCTGCCGAGTTTCACCTGCGGAACACAGGTCACACTTGTTGCCGCAGGGCCTGGGGGGAGCGTCGGAATGTTCGGGGTGGGGAGGCCGGCGCCCGAATAGCCCTCGTGGCGCCGAGACAGTTGGAGCCAGCCTGCCACTCATGGTAGGCCACCAACCTCATCGCATGGCGCAGAGGCCGTCGATCGAACCGCTGGTCCGATGCTTCCCCAATGCAAGGAAACGACCACGACCCACCTTACTGGGTATTCTCGCTGCCCCTTCCTCGTGCAGCGATTCGAACGCTGGACCTGAGATCATTTCGCAGTTGCTCCCGAACCTGAAGGACTGCTGCTCTCCGCTCCTCAGGGACCATGGAGACTTCCTGCGCCAGCACACGGCGTACCCTGTAATTTGCATCAGCCTCGAGCCGCAGCAAAGTCCCCGGATACCGGCTCGGGTACCGCGCGCACAGCACGGCGGCGAGCTGCCGGACGTTCACATGGCTGTGAATCGACAAGAGATCGGCGTCGATGTCGCTGGTAGAAGATTCAGGAAGGCCGACCAACACAAGGGTGGAATCCTGCACATCACCCTTGTCATCGCTGTGCAGCATGTTCAGCGCATACTCTCGGACCCAGAGGTGCTGATCCCCCGTTGAAACAGCGGCAGCAGCGAGCCGTAGTCCACAGCCGCGTAACGAGCCCGATCCCATGTTCATCTTGAATGAACTAAGTGGATGCGGTTCCCTCTCCCACTCGTCGAAGCGGCTTCCGCCCCCCGTACCGAGAACACAGCTTTTGGCCACGGCAAACGCATCACTGGTTTCCAACTCCTTATCGAGCACAAGGTTGCGCGCCGCGATCAATGCCTCCCGCCTGTTGGAAGCCATTTCACGTGAGTCTTCAGCGACTGCAAGCAACTTGGCCAAGCATCTGTTTCGATCATCAGCACCAAGACCGGACACTAGGGACGAATCAGAAACCAGTGCGGTCCCGAACTCCACCCGATTCGGATCAGGGGGCGGGCGATTCAGGATACGGTCCATCGCTTCTTGCCTGCGAAAGAGCACCTCCGAACTGTCAGGGTCGAACTCATCATGAATCAGCGGAACCAGATAATGTCCGCACCCGGAGAGATCCCGCAGACGCACATCAAGTGCCTGACGGATCTCCGCAGGAAGAATCTCGTACCTGCCCGATAGATGAGGCCCCATACGCTGAATCGACGGAGCCCCAAGCAAGCTCAGCACGCGGATATCTAAGATCAATTCGAGCGCATGGTCTACACCTTGATCCGCCAGATCGAACAAACGCATCAAGGCAGTCACGGTGAGATCCGGGTGCGCTCCCGCAATCTCGACACAAGCATCAGCGTGCACCTTGTCCGTATCTCGGCCCTGATGTTCCGAGCGCCGCACATCGGCAGCTAGCAAGTCCAGGAGCGCCGCCGCCTGTGCCGACGTGCCACGGCCGGCCAGGGCACAAGCACTCTTCGCTGCCTGGGCTGTCAGCGTCAGGCGAGGCGATTCACTGAGCTCGCCCCGCCTTCCCCGAGCCGCAAGTTCCACCAGCTGGCCCAGGAACGTTGAAGCAGAGGCATCATCGATTAGATCCGCCTGCGCAGCGATGAGTGTGACTCCAGTGTTCAGCACCCACCAGGGGGCCGCGCTGAAGTCCGGCAATGGCAGCAGCAAGTCCCCTGCACCCTCTGCCAAATCCACGGTCTTTTCCGGCCTGCCCGCCCGCTGATAGTAGCGAGCGGCCAGCCCAGGCTCGGAGTTGTCACGGTAGAGATCGCCGAGGAATGCGAGTGCGTCGTTTTCGGACTGCCAGCTTGCAGTCACAACGCTGTCTGCGAGCCAGCGCCGGGTTGCATGGACGGCATCGATCACATTTCCGCTGACATGAGCCGACATCGCACGTTCCCGTGGATTGCGTACACGGTTCAACAGACGTGAGGTGCCTGTTCCTCGTAGGGCCTGAGCCAGCCTGTGGTCGTCGTCCAAATCTGCCCAGTTCCCATATTTAGCGTTCAATGCCCGGGTAGCGTAAAGCCAGTCGGCCGCCTCTTCGGACATGCCAGCGAGGATTCCGTCATGAATTGCTTCCCGCCAGTGCTCGAGCGCCTCGTCCACGATCCCTTCCAGGCAGCATCGGCGCGCCTCCCGCGCGTTGATGAGCGCCCGGAACCGCCCCTCGATCCGACGCATCTTCGCCGTATGCAGGAGCCGTCGACGTTCCTCTGGACTGTATTCCGCCCGAACGAGGCGCAAGCGCAGCACGATATCCTCGTCCGTCGAATGTCGCTCAGCCTGAGCAATGGCAGCTGCGAGGAGCCTGTCCAACCCATCGATAGTGTCAGGCTGGGTAGCCAGCAGCAATTCTGCGAGGTGCAGGACTATCGCCGGCCGATGGATACTGTCCATATCAGCCCCGGACTCAAGTTCGGCACGGAGGCCGGCCCACTCCCCTAGCGGATGAAGATCACCTCTGACAGCGGCTTCGACCAGCCGGGCGTGACGCGCAACGTCCGTCGCTCCTTCGGAGTCGCTCGTTCGGGCCTCTTGGACCAGGTTCTGGAGCATGAACGACAGTCGCCTGGGTTCATGCCAGTCCCCGTGATGAAGGGCGAGGACGGCAAGGCGAGCGGCAAGTTCAGCTGTCTCCTCGAGTCGGCCCCCCATACGGAGAGCATCTAGTTGCTTGTTCCGCAGGACGATCGCATGACCACGGAATCCAACCTCGGTCAGGCGATCTGCCAACTCGCCGTACAACTCGGCAGACGCGCCCGGATGGGCCTCAAGCTTTCTGTCGGCCTCGCGCAGAATCGGCCTCACGTCACTGGTGTCGAGCGGGCCGAGAAGGATCCGGTCGGCCTGCTCCTGGCGGTCGGTCGGTGGTGTCGGCACCCCAGGCAGAGGGGACCCCGAACAGAATGTCTCAGCCGTCTCACGGGTCCAGAAGCGGGCCACCACATCCGCTCGGTACCGGAGGTATTCATTGATCTGCTCAGCGCCCCACAAATCCAGATCGACCGCAGGGTATTGCTTCTGAAGAGCTGCGAGGTCGTCAGCAACCTGCGTTGTCTGTGTCTCTGCCGACGTGGCGACAATCAGCCTCACCGCACCGAACGGACGCCTCCCACTCGCAAACAGCTCGACTGCAGCACGCAGGTCACCTGCGGTGAACCTCCGGTAGTCCTTGCACTGCACTACCGTGTAGCTGCCGTCGGGCTCCCTCCCAGCAAGGTCAATGCCGTGCTGGGCCTGTCCCTGGACTCCGTACCGACGGAACTTGACACCGCGAAGGCCGCGCGCGCCGCTCACGACCGCCAGCAACAGCTTTTCGAACCGATCCCATCCGATTGCCAGGTCGAGATCTTCACCGGGTGGGCAGTTCCCGGGCACGCCAGGACCGGGCGGTTCCCTAAGGTTGGGATCTGTCCAGGGAAAAGCCCACTGGTCTGCATCCGGGCTAGCCGAAGCAGGTCCGCCTGCGGGTTCAAGGAGATCGCCCATCCGAGAAGTATGCTCCGTCGCCCGTCCCTCTCGGAACGGCTTCGGCACTCCTGCCGCACGGACCGCGCGCAGCTCCCCCGGAACTTGTCGGCTCCAGCCGGCGAGTCCCACCGAAAGAGTCTGACCATGCGGGCAGACAGAGAGCGCGGCCTGTCGAGGGCTACCGGGAACTCAACCCGGTAGGTTTCGAGCTCATGGCTTCCTCCGAGCCCTGAATGTGCCCTGCCCACCAGTCGCAGTTCCTCCGGAGGAGACCGCGCGTTCGCGCGGAGGGGGTTCGAACGAAGCCTGGCGCCAGGCGAGTTCACGGGCCGGGCACCGGCCACAGGGTACGTCGCGCAGACAGTGCCTTGGCGCGGAACAGCTTGCCGGTGGGTATTCATGCCGATATTCATCCGGCCGACAAGCCGGGCGGCCGATTCGAGACCCGGCGGGTGGGTGAGGACTCCGGCTGACCAGAGCGCGACGAAGGCCGGCCGGGCCCGCGGTCCATGCCCGTGACCGTGGGTGATGACGCTTCTGGGCTCACCGGGATTGCCGTACACGAAGGGGCCCGGAACGCTGGGACCGGGGAGGGAGTCCAGGGGGAAGCACCCGGAAGATCAGGAGTCCCCACACATGTCCCCGAAGAGGATCGCCGCCGTCGCCGCGGGCATCGCCGGCGCCGTCGTGCTGGCGACCGTCGCCTACGCGGGCGCGCCCGTCACCCTGAACATGGCCACCGGCAGCGCCGACTGCACCGTCTCGTGGACGAAGGACGGCGTCACCTTCAAGCCCCTCACGCCCGGCAGCAGTGCCTCGGCCTTCCTGGACAAGGACGCCACCGGCACGGTCACCATCGACCTCACCGCCGTCGGCAACCCCGTCACCCTGGCGAACTCCGTCTACATCCGGACGGCGGCCAAGGGCGGCTTCAGCCTGACCGACGCCTCCGGCCACTACGTCCAGGCCACGAACCTCGAAGGCAGCCTCTCCGGCGACAGCACCTTCGTCGTCCAGACCAGCAGCGACCCCGCGGGCACCCGCATCCCCGTCTACGACATCCCCACCCGGCCCCAGATCACCCCCGACGTGCAGTCCCTGGTCCCGCCCCGGGTCGACCTCGCGCTCTCCGACATCCGGATGATCGTCCTGCCGGAGTTCGCCACCGTGATGAACCAGACCTTCGGCGACGGCACCATCCAGCCCGGCGACCAGCTCGGCACCTGCACCGCCCAGACCACGTCCTGACCGCCCGGCGGCCGGCGCGGGCACGGCCCCCGGTAGATTCGCTCCCCCACCACCGACCGAGGGAGCGCCCGTGCCCGACCGGCCCAGCCTGCTGTACGTGACGGACCTGGCCTACCCGGCCCGGGGGCGGCGGTACGGCGACGAGGACGTCTTCCTCACCTCCCGGCTGCGGGAGTGGTTCGACCTGGCCCTGTGCCACCCGCTCGACGCCCGGGCCCTGATGGGGCGCTTCGACGCCGTCGTGGTGCGTAACAGCGGGCCGGTGCTGCACTACCGGGAGGAGTACGCCCGCTTCCGGGCCCGGGCCCTGGCCGACGGCGTGCGGGTCTACAACCCGCTGACCGGGCGGGGTGACATGGCAGGGAAGCGGTACCTGCTGGAACTCACCGAGCAGGGCCACCCGGTCATACCGACCGTCGACCGGCCGCAGGACCTCGGCCGGCTGCCCGCCGCCGACCGCTACGCCGTCAAGCCCAAGGAGGGCGCTGACAGCATCGGCCTGCGGTTCCTCACCCGCCGGGAGCTGGACGGTCTCGAATGGGGCGAGGTGCTGGTCCAGCCGCGGATCGACTTCCGCTACGAGGTCTCGTTCTACTTCGTGGACGACGCCTTCCAGTACGCCCTCCACGCGCCCGACCCGGCCCTGCGCTGGGTGCTGGAGCCGTACGAGCCGAGCGCGGCCGACCTGGAGTTCGCGCGCGGCTTCGTCGGCTGGAACACGCTCGCCCACGGGATCCAGCGGGTCGACGCCTGCCGGGCGCCGGACGGGCGGCTGCTCCTGGTCGAGCTGGAGGACCTCAACCCGTACCTGTCCCTCGACCTGGTCGCCGACGAGGTCAGGGAGGGCTTCGTCGGAGCGATGTCGCGGTCGCTGCGCCGCTTCCTGGGGTGACCCCGCCGACGCGCCGCCCCGGGAGGCCTCTCCCGGGGCGGCGCGAACAGCAGGGGCGTCAGCAGATCCTTGGCAGCTGCTCGCCGATCGGCAGGTCGACCACCCGGGTGCCGCCGAAGCCGGTGCGGGCGACAACCATCCCGGGGTGGTCGGCGACGCACTCGCCGATCACCACCGACTCCGCACCGTCCGGGTGGGCGCGCATCGCGGCGAGCACCGCGTCCGCCGAGGTGCGCGGGACGAAGGCGACCAGCCTGCCCTCGTTGGCGATGTACATCGGGTCCAGCCCCAGCACGGCGCACGCGTTGGCCACCGGCTCGGGGACGGGGACGGCGCGTTCGCTGAGCACGACGCCGACGCTGGCCGCCGTCGCGATCTCGTTGAGCGACGCCGCCAGGCCGCCCCTGGTGGGGTCGCGCAGCACGTGCAGGTCGGCGGTGGCGGCGAGCATCGCCTCGACCAGGCCGCCGAGCGGGGCGGTGTCGCTGCGCACTTCGACGCCGAACTCCAGGCCCTCCCGGACGCTCATGATCGCCACCCCGTGCAGCCCGATCGGCCCGCTGACGATCACCACGTCACCGGGTACGGCGCGCTGCGGCCGGATGTCGACGCCGGCCGGGACGAGCCCGAGGCCGGCGGTGTTCAGGTAGACGCCGTCGCCGTGCCCGGCCTCGACCACCTTGGTGTCGCCGGTGGCGATCTCGACCCCGGCGGTGCGGGCGGCGGCGCCGATCGCCCGGGCGACCCGGTCCACCACCGCCATCTCCACCCCCTCCTCCAGGATGAAGCCGCAGGACAGGTAGGCCGCCCTGGCCCCGCTCATGGCGAGGTCGTTGACCGTGCCGTTGACCGCGAGGTCGCCGATGCAGCCGCCGGGGAAGAACAGCGGCCGCACCACGTAGGAGTCGGTGGAGAAGGCCAGCCGGGCGCCGCCCAGTTCCAGGACGGCGGAGTCGCCGAGCCCGGCGAGCACCGGACCGCCGAAGGCCGGCGCGAAGAGGCTCTGCACCAGTTCGGCGGACAGCGCCCCGCCGCCGCCGTGGCCCATCACCACCCGGGGGTGGTCGCGCAGCGGCAGCGGGCAGCTCCACCCGGAGAAGTCGGGCTGCTCGAAGGACCGCTCGGAGGGCAGTTCGGAGGGCCGTTCGGCAGGCCGCTCGGCGGGCGATCGGCCCGGCGCCCCACCAGGCAGGTCGGTGAGCAGTTCGGTGACCAGGTCGATGTCAGCCAACGCGAGTCGCCTCCTGGGCCTGGACGGACGTACCCGGCGCACCCAGCCGACGGTACAGGTAGTACGCGGCGCACGCCCCCTCGCTGGAGACCATCGTGGCGCCGAGCGGTGTGCGCGGTGTGCAGAGCGTGCCGAAGGCCTCGCACTGGTGGGGCTTCAGCAGCCCCTGCAGCACCTCGCCGCTGCGGCACTCGGCGGGCTCGCGGGTGGTGATCCCGGAGACGTCGAAGCGGTGCTCGGCGTCGTGGTCCCGGTAGCGCGGCGAGAGCCGCCAGCCGCTCCGCGGGATCATGCCGATGCCCCGCCAGGAGCGGTCGGCCACTTCGAAGACGTCCTCCAGCATGGCGCGGGCCGCCGGGTTGCCCTCGGCCCGTACGGCCCGCGGGTAGGCGTTGTCGACGGTGTGCTCGCCGCGCTCCAGCTGCCGTACGGTCCGCCGGATGCCCTCCAGGATGTCCAGCGGTTCGAAGCCGGTGACGACGATCGGCACCCGGTGGCGCTCCGCCAGCGCCGGGTACTCGGCGGTGCCCATCACGCTGCACACGTGCCCGGCGGCGAGGAAGCCCTGGACCCGGCAGTCCGGGGAGTCCATGATCGCCTCGATCGCGGGAGGCACCCGGACGTGCGAGACCAGCATGCTGAAGTTGCGCAGGCCCTGCTTTCGGGCCAGGTGGACGGCCATGGCGTTCGGCGGGGCGGTGGTCTCGAAGCCGATGCCGAAGAAGACCACCTCCCGGTCCGGGTTCTCCCGGGCGATCCGCAGGGCGTCGAGCGGCGAGTACACCACCCGGACGTCGCCGCCCTCGCCGCGGACCCGGAACAGGTCCCGGTCGGTGCCCGGCACCCGCAGCATGTCCCCGAAGGAGCAGAAGATCACCCCCGGCCGGGCCGCGATCGCCAGCGCCCGGTCGATCACCTCCAGCGGGGTGACGCACACCGGGCAGCCCGGGCCATGGATCAACTCGACCTCGTCCGGCAGCAGTTGGTCGATGGCATGCCGGATGATGCTGTGCGTCTGGCCGCCGCAGACCTCCATCAGCGCCCACGGCCGGGTGACCGTCGCCCTGATGTCGGCGATCAGCCCGGCCGCCAGCTCGGGGTTGCGGAACTCCTCCAGGTACTTCACCGTCCGGCCTCCTCGACCCCGTCGACCCCCGCGGCTTCCCACGGGTCGCCGAACTCCTCCTGCAACAGCCCGAGTTCCTCGAAGAGGGCGAGGGTGCGCCGGGCCGACTCCTCGTCCAGCCGTTGCAGCGCGAAGCCCACGTGGACGATCGCGTACTCACCCACCGCGAGGTCCGGCAGGTACTCCAGGCAGACGTCCTTGACCACGCCGCCGAAGTCCATCACCGCCATCCGGGCTCCGTCCCGTTCACCGATCTCCGTCACCCTGCCGGGCACAGCCAGGCACATCCGCTCTCACTCCTCCCGGGTGGCCGACGACCTGGCGGCCACCATCAGCTGGCCGAGTGCCAGCCCTCCGTCATTGGGCGGCACCCGGCGGTGCCGCAGTACGGTGAAGCCGTCCTCCCGGAGGCCGCCCGCGCAGGCCGAGGAGAGCAGCGCGTTCGCGAAGACGCCGCCGCTGAGCGCGACCGTGGCGGTGCCGTACCGGCTCCGGGCGGCCGTGCAGATCCGCCGGACCAGGCCGGCCACCGCGCCGTGGAAGCGGGCGGCGACCAGCCCGGCGGGGGCGCCCGCGGTCACGTCGGCCACCACCGCGGCGAGTACCGGCCCGGGGTCGGCGGTCCAGCCGTCCGCCCGCGCCGGCAGGCCGAACCGGTAGCCGTCCGCCCGGCCGAACTCGCAGGCCGCCGCCTCCAGTTCGATCGCCGCCTGGGCCTCGTAGCCGGACCGCTGGCAGATCCCCGCGAGCGAGGACACCGCGTCGAAGAGCCGCCCCATCCCGGAGGTCGGCACGCAGTTCAGCCCTCGCTCCAACTGGCGCCCCAACAGCCGTAGTTCATGCTCACCACAGGCCCGGACCGGCGGCAGTCCCGACGTCCACGGCAGCCCGGCAGCCCGCAGGTGCGCCAGCGCCGTGCGGTACGGGCGCTCGACGGCCGCGTCCCCGCCCGGCAGCGGCACGTAGCCGAGGTGGGCGAGGCGGCGGAACCCGTCGTAGTCGGCCAGCAGCACCTCGCCGCCCCAGATCGCGCCGTCCTCGCCGTAGCCGGTGCCGTCGAAGGCCACGCCGAGCACCGGACGGCCGCCGTCCAGGCCGTGTTCGGCCATCACCGCGGCGATGTGGGCGTGGTGGTGCTGGACCCGGTGCACCGGCCGGCCGGCGGCGGTCCGCTCGGCGTGCCGGACCGAGCGGTAGCCGGGGTGCCGGTCGGCGACCAGCAGCTCGGGCCGCACCCCGCTGACGGTGCCGAGCTGCTGCACCGCCCGGTCGAAGGCCCGCAGCGTGGCCAGGTCGTCCATGTCGCCGATGTGGCCCGACAGCCAGGCGTAGCCGCCCTTGGCCAGCGCGAAGGTGTTCTTGAGGTCGCCGCCGACCGCCAGCACCGGGCGGACGGGCACCGGCAGCGGGATCGGCAGCGGCGCGTAGCCGCGCGAGCGGCGCAGCGGCAGCTGCTCCCCGTCCACCACCCGCACCACCGAGTCCTCGCACGGGACGTGGATCGGCCGGTCGTGGGTGAGCCAGCCGTCGACCAGCGGGGCCAGCCGGTCCAGCGCCTCCCGGTCGTCGGTGACGATCGGCTCGCCGGAGAGGTTGGCGCTGGTCATCACCAGCAGGTCGGGCCCGGGAGCGGCCAGCAGCAGCTGGTGCAGCGGCGTGTACGGGAGCATCACCCCGAGGTCGGGGCTGCCCGGTGCCACGGCCTCGGGGATCGGCCGGCCGGTGCGGCGCAGCAGGACGATCGGCCGGGCCTGGCCGGTGAGCAGTTCCCGTTCGACCGGGTCGACGGGCAGCAGGGCCTCGACGGTGGCGAGGTCGCGGGCCATCACGGCGAAGGGCTTGGCGCGGCGCCGCTTGCGCCGGCGCAGCAGGGCGACGGCCGTGGTGTCGCGGGCGTCGCAGGCGAGGTGGTAGCCGCCGAGGCCCTTGACGGCGAGGATCGCACCGTCGGCGAGCAGCCGCCGGGCTTCCGAGAGGGCCTGTTCCCCGCCCAGTGCGGGGCGTCCCGGCACGGTCAGGGCGAGGGTGGGCCCGCAGGCGTGGCAGGCGACGGGCTGGGCGTGGAAGCGGCGGTCGGCGGGGTCGGTGTACTCCCGGGCGCAGTCCGGGCACATCGGGAAGCCGGCCATGGTGGTGTTGGCCCGGTCGTACGGCAGGCCGGTCACGATGGTGTGCCGGGGGCCGCAGTTGGTGCAGCTGATGAACGGGTGGCGGTGGCGGCGGTCGGCCGGGTCGGCGAGTTCGGCGAGGCAGTCGGCGCAGGTCGCGGTGTCGGGTGGGATCAGGGTGGCGCGCGGGCCGTCGGGGCGGGACGGGAGGATCCGGAAGCCGGTGGCGCCGGTGGCGGTGAGCGGGGTGTGTTCCACCGAGTCCACCTGGGCGAGCGGCGGGGCGTCGCCGGCCACCCGCCGGCAGAAGGCCTCCAGGGCGTCGCGGCTGCCCTCGATCTCAGCGAGGACGCCCTCGCCGGTGTTGGTGACGGTGCCGGCCAGACCGAGTTCGCCGGCAAGCGTGTGGACGAACGGCCGGAAGCCGACGCCCTGGACCAGGCCGCGGACGGCGACCCGGCGCCGTTCGCGGTCGAGCCCGGGGTGACCGGCCGTCACGCGTTCTCCCCCACCGCGGAGTGCCCGTGGTGATGACCGTGCTCAGGCCGGTGCGCGTGGTCGTGTGTGTGGTCGTGCCCATGGCCCTGCGTGTGCCCGTCACCGTGCTCGTGCCCGTCATCGTGCTCGTGCGAGTGCGGCGGCGCCGCGGCCATCACCGGCCGGTGCGGCTGCGCCCCGTCCAGGACGGCCAGCGCCCGGTCCAGCAGCGCCCCGACGCCCTCGCCGGTGCGGGCGGAGGTCTTCAGCACCTCCACCCCGGGGTTCACCCGCCGGACGTTGGCCAGGAACGCCGGCTCGTCGAACTCGGCCGCCGCGGCGAGGTCCGTCTTGGTCACCAGCACCAGGTTGGCCAGCCCGAAGGCCGTCGGGTACTTGAGCGGCTTGTCCTCGCCCTCGGTGACGGAGGCCAGCACCACCCGCAGCGTCTCGCCGAGGTCGTAGGAGGCCGGGCAGACCAGGTTGCCGACGTTCTCCACAAACAGCAGCCGGCACTCCGGCGGCAGCCAGCCGTCCAAGTGCCCGGCGAGCATCCGGGCCTCCAGGTGGCAGAGCCCGTCGGTGAGCACCTGCTTGACCGGTGCGCCCGAACGGGCCAGCCGTCGCGCGTCGTTCTCAGTGGCGAGGTCGGCGGTCAGCGCGGCGACCGCCACCCCGCGCCGCCGGGCCAGCCCCAACTCGGCCTCCAGCAGGGCGGTCTTGCCGCTGCCGGGGCTGGACAGCAGGTTCACCGAGGCCGTCCCCCGCGCGGCCAGGGCCGTCCGCAGGGCGCGGGCGCTGTCGTCGTTGCGGGCGAGGACCGCCTGACGGAGGTCGACCGTGCGGCACATCGGTATCAGCCTTTCTGTTCGGCCGGGACGCCGGCTCTCTGCGACCACTCGACGTCGAGGATCTGCAACTCGCGCCCGGACAGCAGCTCGACGCCGCCGCCTCCCGAGCAGCTCGGGCAGCCGAGGTCCGGCGGCATGCCGACCGCCCACTCGACCGCACAGGGGGTGCAGCGGGCCCGGGCCGCGACGGACTCGGTGTCCAGCGCCGCGCCCGCCACCAGGGTTCCGGTGCAGGCCAGTTCGAAGCAGAAGTCGAGGGCCTCGGGCACCACACCGGCCAACTCGCCCACCCGCAGCCGTACCCGTGCCACTCCCGGGGCGCCGTGCTCGCGCGCGGCCGCGTCCACCTGCTCGACGACGGCTTCGGCGATCGACATCTCGTGCATGGATCCCCAATCGGTGCGAGGCGCGCGGGGCGAGGCAAGAAGGGCGAGGAATGGAGAGCGAGCGGGGCAGGGCGGGGGGCAGCGGCCCCCATTACAGGGCCCGGTGGCGGCATCGGCCCGAAGCCGCGCCGCCACCGGGTGCGGGGCTGCGCCGTTCGCAGCAGTCCGCGGCTCACATCCGGGAGATGTGCAGGTACCGCTTGATGTCCGGCAGGCTCTGCCAGACCAGTGCGCCGATCCCGGCCAGCAGGGCGACGCAGAACAGTTTCCTCAGCATGGTGTCGTCTCCTTCTCCGGCTGCGCGGCCTCGTCCACGACCCGCAGGACCACTCGGACCGCCTCCTCCACGGCGGCGGCGACGGGCTCGCTCAGCCCGATCCCTTCCTCCAGCGAGGCCGGCTCGCAGCCGACCACCAGTACCCGTGCGGGCGGCTCTCCGCCGGTGCCGGCGGCGAGCGTGGCGAGCAGCGCCAGCACCGCGTCCGGCCCCATCCGGTGGCCGTCCAGGACCGGCACCTCCGGCGGCCGTTCGGCGGCCGGCTCGATCAGGTAGACCGTGCCGGGCGCACCGCCGCGGCAGGTGGCGTCCACCAGGACGGCGGTGTGGTGGCCGTCGAGCAGGCGGTAGGCGAGGTCCACCCCGCGCACGCCGACGTCGACCACCTCCACACCGGGCGGCAGCGGGTGGACGGACAGCCGCCGTACGGTCTCGACCCCGAAGCCGTCGTCGCCGAGGAAGACGTTGCCCACCCCGGCGACCAGCACCGTCCGACGCGTCACGGCCCCTCCAGCGGAACGGCCCCGGCAACGGTCCCGACACCGGACCCGGAAACGGTCCCGGGAGCAGCCCCGGGAACGGCCCCGTCCAGCGGCGTGACCTCGTCGGGCTGGAAGTAGCGGAAGCGCCCCTGCGCCCGCCACAGGTCGGCGCCCGGGTCGTCCTCCACCGTGACGGCCAGGTGCACCGAGCCGTCGAGGTCGTGCAGCACCGCCTCCACCACGCCGGTACGCCCGTCCAGGAAGAGGTCCTGGGCGTCGGTGCGCCGGCGGCCCGGCCGCAGCAGCACCCGGCTGCCGGCGCCGACCTCGTGGCCGTCGACCAGCACCCGGTCCCGCTCCGGGTCGACTGCGGGGTCGTCGCCCGGATCCCACCAGGGCTGGTCCGCGCCGGCGGCACCGGTGACCTCGCGCAGTCCGCGGATGGCGCCGTGCAGCCGCTCCAGCACCTCGGGCGGCATGGACTCGGCCAGGTCGATGACCGCGCCCGCCCTCTCGTCGGTGCCCCTGGCCTCGCGTTTCTCCTCCTCGGTCAGGGCCGCCGTGCGCAGCGCCAGGATCTCGTCGATCTCGGTGGCGTCGTACAGGGTGCCGAGGCTCTCGGGGGCGATCCGCGGGTGGTCCTCCAGGATGATCGGCGAGGAGAGCACGACCCGGCGTTCGCCGTCCGGCCCTGCCAGCACCGGCCAGGTGCGCTCGTTGCGGCAGCGCTCGACGGCGGGGCGGGCCCACTCGGGCGGGTCGGTGACGGACAGGAAGCGTCCGTGCTCCAGTCCGAGCAGCAGGTGGGCGGAGACCAGTGAGCGCGGCAGCGCCTGGTCGCGGGTGGCCCGCCGGGGCGGCATCCAGGCGGAGGTGTTCTCCACCTCCACGGTGAGCCGCTGCGCCCGGTACGGGCCCGGCAGTTCCTCGGCGCGCAGCCAGACCAGGCCGTCGACCTGTTCGCGCCGCCGCACCAGTCGGCCGACGACGGCGCCGTGTTCGTGCACCAGCCCGGTCTCCCCTATACCCGGCAGCCGGAACGGCCGTTGCACCCCGTCGCCCGCCAACTCCTCGACGGGCACGATGAGTTCGATCCGCTCCTCGACGCCCTCGTCCCACTCGACGAGGTCCCGGTCGGCCAGTTCCAGCCTCTCCACGGACTCGAAGCCGACGGCGGTGGCCTTCTCGACGGTGCGCCGCTGGACCCGCAGGAAGCGCAGTTCGACCGCCAGCACGTCGCCCTCGCGCGCCTCCATCAGGCACTCGGTGCGCTGGTGGGAGTGCTCGCCACCCTGGGCGGTGTACTCGGGCGGCACCAGGACGCCGAACTGCCAGCGCAGCCGGTTCTTGGCCGCCGAGGCGCGGTACGGGTAGAGCACGTAGCCCTCCAGCAGCACCGCGTCGGCGATCTGCCGGGCGGCCGCGAAGCCCTGCTCGATCCGCTCGGGGTAGCCGCTCACCGGGCCGTCCCCTCGATGGCCGCCGTCGTGAGCAGCTCGCGCACGGTCGCCTCCCAGGAGGGCAGGGCCCGCCGGGAGCGGTAGGCCAGCAGTTCGTCCATCACGTCGTCCGGCAGCCGCAGCCAGCCGCAGCCGGGGAAGTGCCGGTCGATCGCCTCCCGCCAGACGCGCACCGGCATCCGCACCCTGGTTTCCCGGTCCCAGGGCACCGGGCTGACCTGGAAGCCGCCGGGGCCGGCGAAGGCGGTGCCGGAGAAGAGCAGCAGCAGGGGCACCTCGCCGCCGTCCAGTGCCCGGAAGTAGCGGGCCGAGGCCACCTCCTGGTCGTAGGTGCACGGCACCGTGAGGTCGATCTCGGTGTCGCCGGTGAAGCCGGGCACCAGCAGCGGCACGGTGGCGAACTGGATCGGGTTGAGCGTGGTCGCCCAGCGCTCCCGTCCGCCGAACAGGTCGGTGAGCCGTTCGCCCTCGGTGTCGCCGTACGGCCGGCGGCCGGGTTCGATCCGCAGCTGGCACTGGAGGGCGAGGGCGTGCACCCGGGTGTCGGCCGGGGCCGTGATGCGCAGCCGGAAGACCAGGGCCGGCCCGGCCGCGTACGGGTCGGAACGCACGCCGGTGCAGGCGAAGCCGAGGGCCGTCACGCCGTCACCGCCGTGGGCAGCGGGCGGGCCAGGGCGGCCAACTTGGCGAAGAACTCGTCGAGTTCGGCCCGTGCCTCGGCGCCGCCGTCGAAGCCGTGCCAGCACCGGCGCAGCCGGCCGACCAGTTCGTAGCAGACGTCGATCGGCACCAGGAGGCAGGTGACGTTCTCCCCGGTGCGGCGCAGCAGCAGCGCCTCGACGTCCGGTTCCAGGGTGGCGGCCAGCCGGCTGCCGCCGAGGGCGCGCTGCCAGGTGTCCTCGTCCAGCTCGCTCTCGGTGGCGCCGGCCGGGCCCGGGTAGAAGGCGAGCAGCTGGTCCAGCACGGTGTTGCGGAACAGGAAGGCGGTGCCGACCGGGATGCCCAGCGCCGACCAGGCTCGCTGGTCCAACTCCCCCTCGGGGTCGGTGAGGTAGCGGTCCGGTACGGTGCGGTAGCGGCCGCCGGCCGCGCCCGGCTGCCGGAACAGCAGGCCGCAGGCGGTGCAGGCGCAGGCCAGGGCGCGTTCCTCGACGTCCACCAGGTGGCGGTGGCCGGCCGGGAGGTCCCGGCCGCAGAAGGCGCACTGCTCGGGGCGCGGCGGGGCCGGTTCGCGCAGCCGTTGCAGCAGGGCGGTGCCGTCGCGGGAGATCCGGCGGGTGTTCATCGCACCTCCGCGGCCGGCTGCGGGCGGGTGCCGATCTGGAGCAGCTGCGGGGCGCGTTCCAGCTCGACGGCCGTCACCTCGGGTGCGTGGCAGGCGAGGGCGGCCTCCACGTCCTGTTCGCCGCAGCCGCAGCCGGTGGCCGTGCGGCGCAGTCGCAGGGTGCCGGTGGCCGGGTCGAAGCCGGTCACCTCGACCCGCTCGGGCAGGTTGGCGAGGGCCCGGTCGATCCTGGCGGTGAGGTCCTCTGGGTGCAGGTCGTGCAGGAGCAGCAGTCCGGCGACGGCCGGGTCGTCCAGCATCCGGCCCAGGGCGGGCGGGGGCAGCGCCGGGACCAGCCTGGCCAGGCCCTGACCGTAGAACTCCATGAGTTCGCGGACCAGTTGCTCGCCCGCCTGCTCGGCTCCGGTGTCGGTGAGGGCGTCCAGGGCCTGCTGGATCCGCAGGCCGGTCTGCTCGGCCGTCATGCGGTGAGTCCGCTCAGGCCGGTGGGCACGTGCATGGTCTGCACGGTGCGCCCGCCGCCGACGTACATGTGCACGCCGCAGGGCAGACAGGGGTCGAAGCTGCGCACCGCGCGCATGATGTCGATGCCCTTGAACGTCTCCGGGGGGTTCTCCTCGAAGATCGGGGTGTTCTGCACGGCGTCCTCGTACGGTCCCGGGGTGCCATAGCTGTCGCGGACGCTGGCGTTCCACGGGGTGGGCGGGTACGGGTGGTAGTTGGCGATCTTGCCGTCGCGGATCACCATGTGGTGCGAGAGCACGCCGCGCACGGCCTCGGTGAAGCCGCAGCCGATCGACTCGTCCGGCACCTCGAAGCGCTCCCAGGTCTGGCTGCGCCCGGCGCGGACCTCGTCGAGGGCCTTCTCGGCGAAGTGCAGGGCGCAGGCGGCCGCGTAGGCCTGGAAGTAGGTGCGGGCGCGGTTGCGCTCGATGGCGTTGCTCCACTGCGGGATCTTCCACTCGAAGGTGACCTCGGGCTTGGTCATCGAGCGGGGCAGGTTGATCTGCACGCTGTGGCCGGTGGCCTTGACGTAGCCGATGTCGACCAGCCCGGACAGGGCGGTGGACCACAGGCGGGCGATCGGGCCGCCGCCGGTGTCGAGGGCGAGGTGGTCCTTGCCGTCGAACCAGCGCGGGGACATCACCCAGCTGTACTTGTCGTCGAAGTCGCGTTTCTGCGGGGCGGGGATGGTGTGCTGGTTCCACGGGTGCCGGGGGTCGACGGGGTTGCCGAGCGGGTCGTGGGTGACGAACAGGTCCTTGCCTTGCCAGTCCTCGTAGTAGGAGCTCCCGAGCAGGATGCGGATGCCGAGGTTGATCTCCGTCAGGTCGTTGGTGACGAGCTTGCCGTCCACCACGACGCCGGGGGTGACGAACATCCGCCGGCCCCAGTCGGTCATGTTGCGGTACGTGAAGTCGCAGTGGTCGGGGTCGTTGAGGCTGCCCCAGCAGCCGAGCAGGACCCGGCGCCGGCCGACCTCCTCGTAGCCGGGCAGGGCCTCGTAGAAGAAGTCGAAGAGGTCGTCGTGCAGCGGTACGACCTTCTTCATGAACTCGACGTAGCGCATCAGCCGGGTCAGGTAGTCGGTGAACAGCTGCACCGTGGCGACCGTGCCGACGCCGCCAGGGTAGAGCGTGGAGGGGTGCACGTGGCGGCCCTCCATCAGGCAGAACATCTCCCGGGTGTACCGGCTGACCTGGAGCGCCTCGCGGTAGAACTCGCCCTCGATCGGGTTGAGCGAGCGCATGATGTCGGCGATCGTCCGGTACCCGTGGTCGGCGGCGTGCGGGGCCTCGGTGCGCTCGGCCTGTTCCAGGACCCCGGGGTTGGTCTCGCGGACCATCCGCTCGCAGTAGTCGACCCCGACCAGGTTCTCCTGGAAGATGTTGTGGTCGAACATGTACTCGGCGGCCTCGCCGAGGTTGATGATCCACTCGCCGAGGTGCGGAGGCTTCACCCCGTACGCCATGTTCTGGGTGTAGACGGAACAGGTGGCGTGGTTGTCGCCGCAGATCCCGCAGATCCGGCTGGTGATGAAGTGGGCGTCGCGCGGGTCCTTGCCGCGCATGAAGACGCTGTAGCCGCGGAAGACCGAGGAGGTGCTGTAGCACTCCGCGACCCGCTTCTGCTTGAAGTCGATCTTCGTGTGGATGCCCAGACTGCCCACGATCCGGGTGATCGGGTCCCACGACATCTCGGTCAGGCCGCTGCCGTCGCCGGCCGCCCTGGTGGTCGGTGTTGCCATCGTGTCTGTCGTGTCCTTGTCTGCGAGCGGGGTCTGTGCGAGCGGGGGTCTGTGCGACCGGGGTCGGCGAGCGGGCCTGGGTCGGCGGCGGGCCGCGCGCCCGACGGCGCGCGGCCCCGGGGCGTCACCAGGGCGGGCGGTAGCCCGTGGTCAGGTGGCGGCCGGTGTGGCGCCACCTGGGTTCCTTGTCCAGGGTCTTCAGCGTGATCGCGCGCAGCCGGCGGATCAGCGAGCCGTACGCGCTGCTGGCGTTGGTGGAGACCCGGGAGCCGGGCGGCGGGTCCATGAAGGGCATGAACTTGTCCGGGAAGCCCGGCATGGTGCAGGCGATGCAGATGCCGCCCACGTTCGGGCAGCCGCCGATGCCGTTGGTCCAGCCGCGCTTGGTGACGTTGCACTTCACGACCGGGCCCCAGCAGCCGAGCCGCACCAGGCACTCGGGCGTGCCGTAGTCGGTGGCGAACTGGCCCTGCTCGTAGTAGCCGCCGCGGTCGCAGCCCTCGTGGACGGTGGCGCCGAACAGCCAGGCGGGCCGCAGCTTGTCGTCGAGCGGGATCATCGGCGCGGAGCCGGCCAGCTGGTAGAGCAGGTAGGTGAGCGTCTCGGCGAAGTTGTCGGGCTGGATCGGGCAGCCCGGCACGCAGACGATCGGCAGCCCGGCCTTGGACTTCCAGTCCCAGCCCAGGTAGTCCGGCACGCCCATCGCGCCGGTCGGGTTGCCGGCCATCGCGTGGATGCCGCCGTACGTGGCGCAGGTGCCGATGGCCACCACGGCGGTCGCCTTGGGGGCGAGCCGGTCCAGCCACTCGCTGGTGGTGATGGGCTGGCCGGTGGCGGGGTCGTCGCCGAAGCCGCACCAGTAGCCCTCCTCCTTGATCTTCTCGTTGGGGATGGACCCCTCGACGACCAGCACGAACGGCTCGATCTCGCCGCGTTCGGCCCTGAAGAACCACTCGACGAAGTTGTCCGCGCCCTGGACCGGGCCGCACTCGAAGTCGATCAGCGGCCAGTGCACCGCGACCTTGGGCAGGCCGGGCAGGGCGCCGGTGACGATCTCCTCGATGCTCGGCTGCATCGCGGCGGTCAGCGAGACGGAGTCGCCGTCGCAGCTGAGGCCGGCGTTGATCCAGAGAATGTGCACCACGTCGGTGTCGGTCTGTTCAGCTGTGGCAGCTGTTGCAGCACCCATGAGGATGCCTCCTCGGGGATGGGAGCCGGACGTATTGGCTCGAATGCCAGTCATAGCAACGGCCGGGGCCGCGCGCCGGTCCGCGCGGCCCGGGCCGGCACCGGAGGAGGCAAGCCGGACGGGGCCGTTCGGGTCACGCTCGCGCCGCGGCCCCCGTCGCCACCGGGCGCTTGCGGACGAACGCGGATCGCAGCGCGTGGTACGGCGATTCGGGTGTGAAGAACTGCCGGTGCATCACCGCGAGCTCCTCCTCCCGGTAGGCGTCGAGCGGCTTGGCCCGCTCGTCGGCCTCCCGCGCGGCCTTCTTCGCCGCGATCCGCTGCTGGGTGGTGGGCGAGGCGGCGAGCAGCCCGGCCAGGTGGGCCGCGCCCGGCGCGAACTCCTCGGGGCCGCAGCCGAGCACCCGGTCGACCAGGCCGATCCGCTCGGCGGTGGCCGCGGACAGCGGCAGCGCCTGGTGGGTCAGCCGCTCGGCCGCCGCCGGGCCCACCCGGCGCGGGAGGGTGTACGTCCAGTACTCCGACCCGTACAGCCCCATCAGCCGGTAGTGCGGGTTGAGGACAGAGCCGCCGCGGCACCACACCTCGTCCGCGGCCAGCGCCAGCATCATCCCGCCGGCTGCCGCGTTGCCCCCGATCGCGGCGACCACCAGCCGGTCGGTGGTGGTGAGCACCGCGTCGACCAGCTCGTCCATCGCGGTGATGTTGTCCCAGGACTCGGTGGCCGGGTCCGGCGCGGCCTCGATGACGTTGAGGTGGATGCCGTTGGAGAAGAAGTCCCGGCCGCCGCCGAGCACCAGCACCGAGGTCGGGCGGGCGGCGGCGAAGCGGTACGCGGCCAGCAGCCGCCGGCAGTGGCCGGTGGACATCGCGCCGCCCGGGAACGAGAAGCGCAGGAGGCCCACCGGGCCGGCCTCGCGGTAGCGGATGTCCGACCAGACGGGGCCGTCCTGCTCCTCCGGCATCAGCGGCGCCGGGACCTCCGGCAGGGCCGGCAGCAGGCCGCCGAGCGCCGTCGCCGCCGGGAGCTTGACGCCCGCGGGGCCGCCGGGCGTGCGGCGGCGCAGTTCGGGGATCCACACCGCGCCGTCCACCGTCGCCCGGCACACCGCGCCGGCCCGGGTGGCGAGCAGCTCACCCGGGGCGCCGCGCAGCACCGGCTCGCGGTGCCCGCCGTGCAGGTACCACTCGCCGCCGCACAGCCGGTCGAGCACCCCGGGCCTGGAGTCCGCGGCACGGAGCCGGCGCAGCACCGCCTCGGTGGGCTCCGCCGTCCAGTCGATCCGGCGTTCCTCCTGACGCAGGACGGGCCGGGTGCGCACGGTGGCGCTCCAGCCGGGGCCGGACTGCTTTTGCGGCGGGTACGTGCCGGAGGCGAAGCGCTCCACGGCGAGCAGTGCGGCCGCCACCGCCGCGTCGGCGACCTCGTTGCGGTACAGGTCGCTCTTGCCGTACTCGGGCAGCAGGCAGGGCGCCCAGGCCCAGACCGGTCCGGCGTCCATCTCCGCCTCGGCCTGGAGCACCGTGACGCCCCATTCGGTGCGGCCCTCCTGGATCGCCCGGTCGAGTGAGGACGGGCCTCGGTCGCCCGGCGGTCCCGGGTGGACGATCAGGCAGGTCAGCCGCGTCCAGATGTCGCGCGGGATCGCCGTGCGCAGCATCGGGGCGAGCACCAGGTCGGGCCGCAGCCGGCGCACCGAGTCACGCAACTCCACGTCGTCACCGGCCAGTTGGAGGTCGACGGTGTGGCGCCGGTCGCGCAGTTCGGCGTGCAGCCGCTGGCTGAGGCTGTTGAACGCGCTGGCGAGGAGAAGAATCCGCATGTCCGCCTCCGATGGGGTGGGGCTCCGGGAACCCGGCGATCATCGCCTCCGTCCGAGCGACCCCCTGCTCCGTCCGGCATGTCGCACCGCGCGTTCACCCGAGCGGCCGGAACGGCACGGGCGCACCCATCGATAGAATGTAAGCCATGAACTCGATTGCTGACCCTTACGAACTACGCCCCGGTGCGCCCACCGTCGAGGTCTTCCGGCGCCTGCGCACCGACGCCGGCCTCTCCGACAAGGCCCCCGAGGCGGTCGCGCTCGCCCTGCCCAACACCTGGTACGGCGTGGTCCTCCATCACGCGGGCGAGCCGATCGGCATGGGCCGGATCATCGGCGACGGCGGCACCGCGTTCCAGATCACCGACATCTGCGTGCACCCCGCCCACCAGGGCCACGGCCTCGGCCGGCGCATCATGGCCGCGCTCACCGGGGAACTGGAACGCCGGGCGCCCGCCACCGCCTACGTCTCGCTGATCGCCGACGGCCCGGCGCGCTTCCTCTACGAGAAGTTCGGCTTCGCGGACACCGCCACCCACGGCTCGATCGGCATGTACCGCCTGATGGACGGCGGCTGACGGCCCCACCGGCGGCGATGTCGGTGGCGCCGTGTGTACTGGGGCCCGACCCGCTGTCCGACCCGGAGGTGCCGCCATGGCCCGTCTGTACGTCCGTTCCGGCCTCGACCCCGACGAGCCGGACGCCCCGGTGGCCGTCCTGGTCGCCGACCCCGACGGCACCCCCGGGGAGCAGGCCGTGGAACGGCTCGGCGGGAACTGCTACGAGGGCGACGAGGTCCTCTACCTGGTGCAGACCGACGGCTGGGCCGAGCACGCGTACGCCGACGGCCGGCTGACGGTCGGCATCGCCGTCCACCCGGCCGTGCTGGCACGGACGGAGAGCAGCCCGGCGGACTTCCCGCTGCGCTCGGCCGCCGACCCGGAGGCCCTCGTCGTCCTGCGCGCCGAGGCGGCCGTCGCCCCTGAGGTGGCCGCCCGGCTCTCCGAGGGCACGATGGTCCTCGTCGCCGCACCGGACACCCCGCTCGATGACCTCCTCGGCCCCGACGGCGACTGGCCGATGCTCCTCGCCCCGCCCCCGGCGCAGCCGTAGCCTGCCCGGACGGGCTCCACGGAGGGCGGTGCCGATAGCGTGCCGCCGTGGAAAGGACGAAGCGGTACTGGTGGGCCCACGGCACTCCGACGACACTCGTGCTGTTCCGCACGCCGGACGAGTGGCGCTTCGCCGTCCACTTCGACGAGCCGAGGGGTGTGGCCGACGGCAGGCTCGACGACCCCGCCCCGTCCGGGGAGCCCGGAACCGCACAGGCGGCCCTGCACCGCAGGGCCGAGGAACTCGCCCACCGCCGACTTGAGATCGCCTGGCGGGAAGCCGATGGACCCGGCTGGTGGACCGGCACCGTCACCGGCTGCGGCCCGCTCCGCCCTTGAGGCCGGGCATCGTGACACCGGTCCGGCGGCCGGCCGGGGGCGTACCCGGTCGGCCGCCGGCGGGCGGTCAGAGCGGGAGGACCTGCCAGCTGCCGAAGGCGCTGGGCGTCGTGCCCGTGCGGTAGTAGACGCGGCCGTCCGTGCCGATGGCGAACAGGTGGAGGACGCCGGCGCCGTCGACGGTCGCGGCCGGGTGGTCGAGGACGGTGCCTCCGAGGTCCTGCCAGGGGCCGTAGCCGGAGTTCGGGGTGTTCTGGGCGGTGGTGCTCACGCCGCCGCCGCGGTTGCGCTCGAACAGGACGACCCGTCCCGCGAGGGTGGCCGCGGCCGGCTCGCCCACTCCCCCGTGCCCGCCGAGGGCGGCCGGGGCCTGGCTCCACGAACCGCCGGGCCTGACCTGGTAGCTGACCAGCATCGCGCCGGTGCCCACCTCGCGGTAGGCGAGTTCGATGCGGCCGTCCTGGTCGAGCGCGGCCTTGGGCGGGCTCGCCGGCCGGGCGCCCGGGATCGCGCCGGGAGGGCCGAAGGCGCCGTTCGGAGCGCCCTGCCGCCAGCTCAGGATCCCGTTGCGGGTGCTCGCGAAGACCTCGATCGTCCCGACGCCGTCGCGGATCGCGGCGACCGGGTCCTGGAGGTCGGTGCCGCCCAGGTCCGCCCAGGTGCCCGCCCACGCGCCGCTCGGGGTGCTCTGCCCGGTGGTGCTGAGGCCGCCGCCGCCGTTCTTGACGAAGATCTCCAGCCGCCCGTCCTGGGAGGCCGCCACCACGGGCACGCCGACCTGGGCCTCGTTGCCGGACCCGGCGTTGGGGTTGCCGTGGTCGGTCCACGTGTCCGACCACCAGCCGTTGGGCGTGCCCTGCGGCAGGGAGACGATGTGGTGGTCGGTCAGGCGCCGGGCGAAGACCTCCAGCCGGCCGTCGGCGTGGGTGCCGAGCGTGATGCCGGGGGCCAGCCGCCCGCCCGGGTCCGCCAGCCGCAGCGGGCCTCCCCAGCTGCCGTCCGTCTGGCGCCAGGACGTGTGGAGGGCGCCGGCCCGGACGACGAAGACCTGCGGCCGGCCGTCCTGGTTCGCCCCGGCCCAGGAGGTGCCCCGCGACCAGCGGTAGTACATCCGGGAGAACCAGGAGGGCAGGTAGTTCCCCGACGAGTGGTCGTGGCTGGCGTACGCGGCGAACACCGCGTCCTTGGTGGCGGTCGTCGGCTGGTCGAGGTTGGCCGGGCAGTCGCCGATGTTGTAGTCCCGGTAGTTCACCTGGATCAGGGAGCCGCCGTACAGCCGGCCCGCCTCGCCCGCGAACTTCGCGGCGGCGACGTGGTCCGTGTGGTCGCGCGAGTAGCGGCTGTCCGGGAGTTCGTCCTGGGCCCTGAGCACGGTCGGCCGGTACGTCGCCATCAACTGGAGCAGCACCTCGACGACGTCCGCGGCCGTGTAGGTCGACGGCCCGGACAGCGGGCTGCCGACCGGGACGATCGTGGTGTCGGTGGCGCCGGCCAGGACGTCGCCGAGCTTGGCGTCGTGCAGGTTGAGGAAGACCAGGTGCACCGGCCGCCCCTTGAGGACGTACCGTTCGACCTGCTTGCCCGCCACCGTCCACGCCTCGACCGTCCAGTGCCCGACCTCGTCGGTCGCCGGGTCGCTGTCACCGACCCCGGCCATCAGGGAGTAGGCGTTGACGGCGCCCATCTGCCGGTTCCAGGTGCGCAGCGGCTCTCCGGCGGTGTCCCAGCAGACCGTGGCGCACGGGTCACCGCTCCCGTTCCCGGCGGTGACGAACACCGTGACGGACGGCGTGCCGTCCGCGATCGCGTTGGACAGGTCCGGGTTCATGAACAGGATGTCGTCGTCCTCGTGCGCGACGACCTGCATGAACAACGGCCCGGAGCCGATGGCCGCGCCCGGGGCGGCGGCCGCGCGGGTCTCGGTGCCCCTGGCCAGGACGGGCGCGGCGAGGGCGGTGAGCGCGACGGAGGTGAGGAGTTGCCGTCGTCCGACTGCCATGCGATTCCCCCAGTCGTGAGGTCGGCATGTGTCCATGCCAAAAGGAGGTTAACGCACGGACGGGCGCGCGGTGCCGCACTTCGCACAGCGCCCATTCACGTTCCGGCCAAGGGATATGACCGCTTGTCAGGTCGTCTCACCGGGCGGATCGCCGAGGAGGCCGGCGACCAGCCGGCGGGCGTAGTCGGCGTCGAGGCCGGAGGGGCGGAAGAGGATCCGGTACATCAGGGGGGCGACGACGCGGTCCATCGCGGTCTCCACCTCGGGGGCGTCCTCGCCGCGGGCGCGGGCCCGGGCGAGGACGAGGTCGAGCTGCTCGGCGGCGTAGGCCGAGCACTGGCCGGCGTTGCCGCCGTCCGGGTCGCCGAGCAGGGCGTCGCGGACGTAGGCGCGGCCGGAAGCCGAGCCCATCTCGTCGAGGAACTGTGCGGCCCAGGCCGTGAGGTCGGCGCGCAGGTCGCCGCGGTCCTGCGGCTCGGCGTCGGGGCGCAGCCGTTCCACCGCGACGTCCGACAGCAGCTCGGCGAGGTCGCCCCAGCGGCGGTAGACCGTCGACGGGGTGACTCCGGCCCGCTGGGCGACCATCGGCACGGTGAGCTGTTCGCGGCCGACCTCCGCGAGCAGCTCACGCACAGCGGTGTGCACCGCTTCCTGGACCCGGGCGCTGCGCCCACCCGGGCGGACCATCTGCCGAGGACTCATACCGTCATCTTAAAGCGCAATTCTTGCGTTTAGGCCGGGGGGCCGTCCGCGGGGAGGACCGGTGCGAGCGACCGCGCGGGCTGCGTCCGCTCGTAGGCGTGGCCCACCCGCAGCAGCGTCCGCTCGCCGAGCGGCCGCCCGAGCAGTTGCAGGCCGATCGGCAGGCCCGCCGCGTCCCGGCCGACCGGCACGGACAGCGCGGGCACACCGGTGACGTTGGCCGGGGCGGAGAGCCGGACGTAGGCGTCCGCGACGCTTTCGACCGTGCCGTCCGGCCAGGTGACCGTCTCCTGACCGGCCGGTACCGCCGTCATCGGGACCGTCGGGGCCGCGATCACGTCGACCTCCTCCAGGAGTCGCGCCCAGGCCTCCCTGATCAGCGTCCGGGCGCGCTGGGCGCGCAGGTAGTCGACCGCGCCGATCAGCTCGCCGGCCTCCAGCAGGACCCGGACGTCGGCCTGGTACAGCTCGGGGACGGTGCGCAGCGTGGCCGCGTGGTAGGCGCTGGCCTCGGGCGCCACCAGGCCCCACAGGGTGGGCAGCAGGTAGCGGGCCATCGGGATCCCGACCTCGACGAGCCGGGCGCCGAGCACCTCCAGCCGGGCGACGGCGCGGTGGACGGCGGCCGCCACCTCCGGGTCGACGTGGTCGACGTAGTAGTCGGCCGGCACGCCGACGCGCAGACCCGTCAGGTCCGGGTCCGGCCCGGGCCGGTAGTCGGCGGCGGGGGCGGCCTGCGAGGCGGGGTCGCGCGGGTCGTGGCCGACGAGGGCGCCCAGCACCAGGGCGGCGTCCTCGACGGTGCGGGTGATCGGGCCTACGTGGTCGAGGGACCAGGACAGCGGGGTGACGCCGTGGCGGGGCACCAGCCCGTAGGTCGGTTTGAGGCCGACCATCCCGTTCAGCGCGGCGGGCACCCGGATCGACCCGCCGGTGTCCGTGCCGAGCGCGAAGGTCGCCGCGCCGGAGGCCACCGCGACGGCGGATCCGCCGCTGGAACCTCCGGCGATCCGGTCGCGGTCCCAGGCGTTGCCGGTCTGCGGGGTGGTCAGGCCGTAGGCGAACTCGTGGGTGTGGGTCTTGCCGGCCAGGACGGCGCCGGCGGCCCGCAGCCGGGCGGCGACGGTGCTGTCGGCGGTCGCGCGGTGGCCGTCCCGGACCCGGGAGCCGGCCGTGGTGGGCGTTCCGGCGACGTCGATCAGGTCCTTGAGGCCGACCGGGACGCCGTGCAGCGGCCCCCGGTACCCGCCCCGGGCGATCTCCCGCTCGGCCTCGCGCGCCGTCTCGCGCGCCTGGTCGCGGGCGACGGAGACGTACGCGCCGAGGTACGGCTCCACCCGGTCGAGGCGGCCGAGGACCGAGTCGACCAGTTCGACCGGGGAGAGCCGCCGCTCGCGGATCTCCGTCGCGGCGCCGGCGAGGGTCAGCTCATACGGCTGCATCGGGGCTCTCCCCTCCCGCGCGGTAGACGGAGGCGGGCGGGGTGTCCCCGAAGTCCAGCTCCCGCAGGACGGCGACGACGGAGCCGATGTGCTCGGCGGTGGCCGCCACCGCGGCGTGGCGCTCGGCCGGCAGGGCGAGTCCGGCCCTGGCGGCCCAGCGGGCTGCCTCGGGCGGGGTGAGTTCGGTGGGATCCATGGGTTCACTCCGGTTCGTGGGCGGCTTGGCGGCAGGTCGGTTTGGCGTCTTGGCACCTTGGCACCTTGGCGGACGGGGCGGAGGCCGGGCGCCCTCGCACCAAAAGCCAAGAGTTTGCGTTAGTGCGACTGTAGGTTCTACCGTCGCGCTAACGCAAACGCATTGCTTTTACAGCGGAGGATCCGTCCCCATGCCCAGCACCCCCATTCCCTCCTGGACGGTCGGCGACCTCACCGTCCACCGCATCGACGAAGTCCCGCTGCCGCCCGCGACCGGACCGTGGCTGCTGCCCGGCGCCACCCCCGAACTGGTGGCCCGCCAGGACTGGCTGCGCCCCGACTTCGCCGGCGCCGACGGTGTCCTGCGCCTCGACAGCCACAGCTTCGCCTTCGTCCTGGACGGGCTGCGCGTGCTCGTCGACACCGGCATCGGCAACGGCAAGGAGCGGGCCAACCCGGCCTGGCACGACCTGCGCACCGACTACCCGGAGCGGCTCACCGCGGCCGGCTTCCCGCCCGACGCCGTCGACCTGGTGCTCCTCACCCACCTGCACGCCGACCACGTCGGCTGGAACACCCGGAAGGCCGACGGCGCGTGGGTGCCCACCTTCCCCCACGCGCGCTACGTCACCGCCCGCGCCGAACGGGAGTTCTGGGCCGGGTACGCCATGGACGAGGCCCGCGCGCAGATGTTCCGCGACTCGGTGCTCCCGGTCGAACGGGCCGGGCTGCTGGACCCGGTCGACGTCCCGGCCGGGGGCCTCGAACTCGCCCCCGGCCTGCGCCTGGTCCCCACCCCGGGCCACACCCCGGGGCACGTCGCGGTCGAACTGACCAGCCGCGGCCGGACGGCACTGATCACCGGCGACTGCGTCCACCACCCCGTCCAGCTCGCCCACCCGGCCATCGGCGCGTGCGTCGACATCGACCCTCGGCAGTCCGAGGCCACCCGCCGCGCGCTGCTCGCCTCCCTCGTCGGCACCGACACCCTGCTGCTGGGCACCCACTTCGCCCCACCCACCGCCGGCCGGGTCGTCCCCCACGGTGACGCCTACCGGCTGCGGCCCGTCCCCGCGGCCTGAACCCGCAGTCTGAACCCGCGGCCTGAACCCACCGGCCGCGAGGGCGCCGCCATCGCGACGGTGCGCCACCGCTCGCGCCTCCCGTCCGCCCCCGACCTTCCAGTGGACTCGTCCGAGCGCCGGTCCGATCAGCTGACGAGTCGTAGGGTCGAGGGCACCCGCTTCGCCGAACCGGGGTCGTGCCCGCCCCTCCGGGGAGCGGGCAGGACGAATGGACGGCAGGAGGAGTTGAGGACGCTGGGCGCGGTCATCGAGCCCTTCGGGCAAGGATGGGTCCACTTCACCGACTTCGGCATCGCCCTGGTGCTGGCCAGCGCGATCGGCCTGGAACGGGAGATCAGACAGAAGGCCGCCGGGCTGCGGACGTACACGGTCGTCGGCCTCGGCGCGGCGCTGTTCACGCTGGTGAGCAAGTACGGCTTCAGCGACGTGGTGCGCTCCGGAGAGGTCACACTGGACCCGTCCCGGATGGCCGCCCAGATCGTCTCCGGGCTCGGCTTCATCGGCGCCGGGGTGATCTTCGTCCAGCGCGGCTCGATCCGCGGGCTGACCACGGCCGCCACCGTCTGGCTGACCGCCGCGATCGGCACGGCGGCCGCGGCGGGACTGCCGCTGCTCGCCACCGCGGCCACCGCCGCCTACTTCTTCGTCGGCTACGTGCTGCGGCCCCTGACCCACCGCCTGCCGAGGCTGCGCGCCCGCCCGGCCACCTGCCGCATCACCTACACCGCGGGGCACGGCCTGCTCCGCACGCTGCTCGCCCGGATCACCGCGGAGGGGTTCACCGTCACCGAACTGGCCGCCGTGGAACCGGCCACCGCCGACCGGCCCGCCCCGCCGGGCGATCCGGACGACGGCCACCCCGACCCGGGCGACAGCCGCCCCGGAGGCGAAGATCCCGGCCCGGACGGCCGGGTCGCCGAGGTGACCGTCACGCTGCACGGACGCGGCGACCTGCCGGCACTCACCGCCGAGCTGGCCCGACTCCCGGGCGTGCGGGGCTGCGCGATCAGCCGGATCGACGACTGAGACCGGCCTCCGTGCCCTCCACCGGGGGCCTGCGGACGGCGAGCAGAGCGGTGTCGTCCGTCAGCCGGCCACCGGTGTGCCGCAGGACGGCCGCGGCGACCTCGTCCACCAGGCGCCCGGGATCGACCACGCCGAAGCCGCCCGCCAGCCGGTCCAGGCAGTCGCGCAGGGAGAAGAAGGCACCCGCCCGGTCGCGGGCCTCGGTCACCCCGTCCGAGACGATCAGGAGCGTCTCGCCCACGCCCAGGCGCAGCCGCCGGACCTCCGGCAGCCCGCCGGCCAGCTGGGCCAGCCCGAGCGGGGCGCCGTCGCCCGGCGGCAGCTGCCGTACACCCGCGGGGCCGAGGACGTGGGGGCTGTCGTGGCCGAAGTTGACCACCTCCACCTCCCCCGGCGCATCCGCGGGGAACCAGACGACTACCGCCGTGGCGAACCGCTCCTCCCGCTCCCCCAGCTGCTCCGCCAGCAGGTTCTGCCGGTGCAGCCGCTCCTCCAGCCAGGACGCGACGGTGGCCAGGTCGGCCTCGTGGAAGGCGGCCTCCCGGAAGCAGCCGACCAGGGCCGCCGCGGAGGAGACCGCCGGCAGGCCCTTGCCCTGGACGTCGCCGAGGATCACCCTCGCCCCGAAGGGGGTGGCCAGCACGTCGTAGAAGTCCCCGCCCACCCGGGCCTCGACGTCCGCGGCCAGGTAGCGCGCCGCGGAGTCCACCCCGCCCCAGCCCGGCGGCACCGGGCGCAGCACCACCTGCCGGGTGGTCTCGGCGGTGCCCTGGAGGTGGCGGACGTAGGCGGCGGCCTGGGCGCGCAACATGCTGATCGGCACCGAGAGCAGGGCCCCGGCGATCACCAGCAGGAAGTCCTCCACCCCCTGGACCTTGCCCCCGAAGCTGTCCAGAACCGGGTAGACGGCGACCGCGGTCAGGGCGAACAGCGCGGTGACCACCGGCCCGCACAGCCCGGCGGCGACCACCGGCACCATGACCAGCCAGCTGACGGCCGCGAACGTGGTGGGCGTGGCCGTGTCCACGCCCACCACCAGCGCGAGCACCGCCAGGGGCACCAGCCAGGCCCGGTGGCCGTACTGGACCAGCATCGGCAGCCACGGCGCCGGCTCCTCCACGGAACGCGCCCGCAAGCCGTCCCTCCCCTTCTCGTGACCTCCCCGGCGGACCTGGTACTCCGGGCGCTCCGCTCGACGCGAGGCCGCCGGGCCGGGGTTGCGCCCAAGGTAAGGGGACAGGTCGCGGCGGGGGCGGCGCATCGGCGTCGTGGCTCCGCCGCCCGCACGTTCGGCCCAGTCCGGCCGCCTCCCCCGGCACTCCTTCCGGGCCCGGCGCGCGCTCAACGGGTGCGGCTTCCGGGTGCGGCTTCCGGGTGCGGCCTTCCGGGTGAGGGGGCAGGGTGGTGGGGCACCGATCCGCCAGGACCGTCGGAGCGCTCCGCGCCCCCGGCCGTCGACCGCAGGAGGCGCCATGCGCACCCGGAAGATCCCCCGTCGCAGCCTGGCCCTGGCCGCCGCCCTCGCCGCCCTGCCGGCCGCCCTGCTCACCACCCCGGCCCAGGCGCAGACGGCGACGGGCGCCCCGCCGGTCGGCTTCGTGGAGCTGCCCGCCTCCTCCCTGCCGTCCTGCCACGCGACGCGGGCGGTCACCGTCACCTACCGCAACGACGCCTCGACCGACCGGACGGTGGCCCCGCAGATCCTCGTCGAGTCCCCCGCCACCGGCCCCTTCCTCAGTCCGTCGAGCATCCGGCTCGAAGCCCAGTCCCCCGACGGCCACTGGCACACCACGCCGCTCGCCAGCCAGACCGGCACGCTGTACACCGCGCTCGTCCCGGCGAAGGTCGTCCTGCACGGCCACCACACCCTCACCGAGCACTACCGGATCACCGTCGTCGCGTCGGCACCGGTCCAGGGGACGGTCGAACCCCGGGTGGCCGTCTACGGCTGAGGCGGCTCCGCCGCCGCGGTGGTGCCGGGCGAGGCCCGCCCGGCCCGTCGCTGTGAGCGGGCTCCAGGCGGCCCACGGCAGAAGCGACGCTCGCCTGCTCTGCGCCACCGGAACGGACACCGTTTCCGAGACTCCCAGCACATCGCGACCCCGGTCACCGTGGTGGTGCCCGGGGCCCGCGGCCGACGGCTCCCGGTGCGCCGCGCCCAGCCGCACCTGTCGCCTCGATGAAGGCGATCCCCTGCACAGCGTCACAGGGGTGGCGCCGACTGCCCTGAGGTGACGGGCACTCGGATCCAGGTGTTCCGGCGCGTCGAACCCGGGTGGGTGACATTCGGCGGGCAACGGATGGAACGCACCCGAGCTCCGGATGACGCCCGAAACATACTGATTCCACCCGATGACCGTCGCGGCGCACCTGCGCATACCCGCAGGTCCGACCCGCACGACGGTGTCCATATATCGCCTCTCAGAAGGATCCCGTCCATGAACAAGAAATCCCTCCGAAGATCCCGTGTCAGATCCATCGCCATGCTGTCGACAGCCGCAGCCCTGGCCGCGACCGTCAATCTGGCATCGACCACGGCAGCGCTGGCCGACGCGATCACACGCTCCGTCAGCACGGACCATGCGAACGTGCCGGGCCCGAACGGCGCCGTGACCTCCGACCTCGTCCACCGCATAGCCACGCGAGGCTCCGGCGGAGATCACTGCTGCGAAGACCACTGCGGCTGCGGCCACTCCTCCGGGCAACAGGGTCCGCAGGGCAGCCAAGGAGCCCAGGGCAGCCAGGGGTCAGTAGGAGCACAAGGAATCCAGGGCACCCAGGGGAACCAAGGTGCCGTCGGCGCCCAGGGCTTCCAAGGAACCCAGGGCACCACGGGCGCGCAAGGTGCCACCGGTGCTCAAGGTTCGCAGGGCACCGCTGGTACCCCAGGGGTCCAGGGTACGCAGGGCAACCAAGGCGCCGCCGGTGTCCAAGGGACACAGGGCGTCGCCGGCACCCAGGGCGCGCAAGGCTTCCAGGGTGACCCGGGCACCACCGGCGCCCAGGGTGCGACGGGTACTCAAGGCGCGACCGGTACCCAGGGGTCACAGGGCACCCAGGGCGACCCCGGCACCACCGGCTCCCAGGGCGCGACCGGCGCCCAGGGGTCACAGGGCACCCAAGGCGACCCGGGCACCACCGGCTCCCAAGGCACCCAGGGAACCCAGGGCGTCACCGGCGCCCAAGGCGCCACCGGCAGCCAGGGAACACAAGGCGTCCAGGGCTCCACCGGCACCCAGGGGTCCACCGGTGCCCAAGGTTCACAGGGCACCCAGGGCGACCCCGGTGCCACCGGCGCCCAAGGCACCCAGGGCGTCACCGGCGCCCAAGGCACCCAGGGCGTCACCGGCGCCCAAGGCACAACTGGCAGCCAGGGAACCCAAGGCGTCCAAGGCTCCACCGGCACCCAAGGTTCAACCGGCGCCCAGGGAACCCAGGGCGTCACCGGCGCCCAAGGCACAACTGGCAGCCAGGGAACGCAGGGCACCCAGGGCTCCACCGGTGCCCAGGGGTCACATGGCACCCAAGGCGACCCCGGTGCCACGGGCGCCCAGGGCACCCAGGGCACTCAAGGTGTCACCGGTGCCCAGGGCTCTCAAGGCGCCCAAGGCGCGACCGGCAGCCAGGGGTCGCAGGGTACCCAGGGAGCGCAGGGCTTCCAGGGCACCCAGGGACCGGCCTCCGGAGCGCAGAGCGTGGTCATCACGGCCACCGGCGTCGGTAGCGCCACGGCGGTCTGCCCCAGTGGGACGCACGCGGTCGGCGGTGGCTTCCAGGGCCTCGCCGTCAACGTCACCGCCAGCGAACCGGTCGGAGGTTCGGCAACGTCGCCGGCCACCGGATGGCAGGTCAACAGCCTGGTGGCACCGCTCGCTCAGGTCACCGCGTACGCGGTGTGCGCGCCTTAGGCACCCATCGGGAAGCCGGTGGTGCCCGCGCCTCCGCCCGCGGAACACCCTCCAGCTCACTCGGCTCCGCTTCCCGCGGGCCGGGTGAGCTGCCCCATAGGAACGGCAAGGTGGAAATCCTGTGAAACGAAGATGGTTGTGGAAGGGCCTCGCCGTCACGGTGGCCGCCGCGGCGGTGGCGGGCTGGCTCCACCTGGCCACAGGCGGCTCCACGGGCACGGCCCCGCCGGGTCCGGGGGCGTCGGCTCCGGGGCCGGCGAGGTCCGCTCCCGCCGCGGTCCCACCCGGCGAGGTGCTGCTCCAGGAAGGGATCAAGCAGGGCGAGTTGAGGAACCACGACCTGGCGGAGAGCATCTTCCGCCAGGTCCTGACGCTGGATCCCGGCAACAAGCTGGCCTGGTACAACCTCGGTGTCGTCGCCCAGCAGAACAACCGCTCCGCCGAGGCCCTCACCGCCTACGACAGCGCGCTGAGGACCGATCCCGCGTATCAGCCGGCGCTCTTCAACAAGGCGATCCTGCTCGGGCCGGACGACACCGACCAGGCGGTCTCGATCCTGCGGAGGATCGTCGCCGCGGACCCGAAGGCCGCCACCGCACATCTGAACCTCGGCTACGACCTGGCGAAGCAGGGCCGCCGTGGTGAGGCCGAGGAGTCCTTCCGGACCGCCGTCCGGACCGACCCGTCGCTACGGCCCCTCGTCCCGGAGGAGTTCCGGGACTCCGTGAGCACGGATCCGACCTCAGAACCGACAGCCCCTCAGGCAGGTGCCAACCGATGACCCCGCTCGCCACACCGAAGTTCTCCGTCTTCACCCCGAGCCACCAGCCCCGTTTCCTCGACGAGTGCCTCGCCACGCTCAAGGCGCAGAGCCGCTCGGACTGGGAGTGGATCGTGGTGCTCAACAACGGCGCGCGATGGCGGCCCGAGCATCCGGACGACCGCATCAGGGTGGAGGTCAACGACGGGATCCGGGGCGTCGGGGCGGCGAAGCGCCGGGCCTGCGAGCTGGCGAAGGGCGAGATCCTCGTCGAGCTCGACCACGACGACCTGCTGGCCGGCGACTGCCTGGCGGAGCTGGCGACGGCCTTCGACGACCACCCCGACGTGGTGTTCGTGTACAGCCACACCGCCCAGATCACCGAGGACGGCGGCCGGGACGACTCGCGCTTCAACGAGGAGCACGGCTGGCGGTACGAGGAGACGGAGGTCGACGGCCGACGGCTGTTGCAGGTGCTCGCCATGGCACCGACTCCGCACAACGTCTCGTACATCTGGTACGCGCCCAACCACGTGCGGGCGTTCCGCAGGCAGGCCTACGAGCAGGTCGGCGGGTACGACGCCACCCGCACCGTGCTGGACGACCAGGACCTGATGTGCCGCCTGTTCCAGGCCGGGGACTTCCACCACATCCCGCGCTGCCTGTACCTGCAGCGGATGCACCCGGGGAACACCCAGCGGGACACGGAGGTGAACGCCCACATCCAGCGCGAGACCGTCGCGCTGTACGACAAGTACATCGAGGCCAACGCGCTGGCCTGGACGAAGCGCCGCGGGCTGCTGGCCCTGGACCTCGGCGCGGCGCACCGCAAGCCGCCCGGCTACCTGGGGGTGGACCAGTACCCCGGGGAGGGTGTCGACCTCGTCGCGACCCTGCCGGGGCGCCTGGACCTCCCGGACGACTCGGTCGGCGTGCTGCGGGCGGTGGACTTCCTGGAACACGTGCCCGAGAAGATCGCGCTGATCAACGAGCTGTACCGGCTGCTGGCCCCGGGCGGGATGCTCCTCACCATGACGCCCAGTTCGGACGGCCGGGGGGCGTACCAGGACCCGACCCACGTCGCCTTCTACAACGAGAACTCCTTCTGGTACTACACGGACGACCAGTACCGGGCCTTCGTCCCGGAGATCCGGGCCCGGTTCCAGAGTTCGCGGCTGGTCACGTACTTCCCCACCGAATGGCACTCGCGGAACAACATCTCCTACGTCGTGGCGAACCTGATCGCGATGAAGGACGGCGCCCAGCGGTGCGGGGGTCTCCTGCTGGTGTGAGGGGCACGGGCCCGGGCCGGCCGCCGGGTGCGTGGGGCGCGCCCGGCAGCCGGCTCAGGTGCGCTTGAAGAACTCCACCTCCGCGAGGGCGATGGCGCGTCCCGGGCCGGTTCCGGCGGCCTCGCGGACGGTGAGCTTCACCTGGGTCACGTCGCTGATCCCGGTCGGCACGGTCTGCGGGCCCGGCTGGTCGTTGAGCGAGACCTGCTGGGTGTGGACCTCGCCGCCCTTCTCGGTGACCTCCAGGGTGAGGACGGTCGGGCGGGCCTGCTGCCGGAACTGCTGCGGGTCCGCGGAGCCGCCGGTGTGGATGATCAGGTCCACCAGCCGGAACGGGGTGCGGAAGGAGAAGGTGACGGAGTCCCCGGGCGCGGGCGCCCCCCAGTAGGTGTTGCTCAGGCCGTCGTCGGCCGCGGTGGCCGGGTGGCCCTCGGCCGCGGCGCTCGCCGAGGTGGCGGCCGGAGTGACCGGCGCGGTGCCGCGGAGCTTGTCCAGAACGTCCTGGAAGCCCCGCTGACCGGCCGGGTACAGCAGGATCCCGGCGACGACCAGCGCGATCAGCACGAGCAGGGCGATGGTGCGGCGCAGCGCGTTGCCCGAGCCGCCGATCCGCACCCGGCGCCGGAACGGCCAACGGGTGCGCCACCAGGGCAGTTCGGGCGCGGCGGCGGTGGCGGTCAGCGGTGCGGCGCAGCGGCGGCAGAACTTCCGCTCGGGCAGGTTGGGCGTGCCGCAGCGGGGGCAGGGCGGGCCGTCCTGGGTCTCGGTGGCCTCGGTCGCGCGGACGACGGGACGGGGTACGACGGGCCTGGCGGGCTGGACGGCCACCGGGTCGGCCCGTGGTTCGGCCCGCGGTTCGGTGGCGGGGGCCGGTGGCT
>NZ_MSJQ01000299.1 GCF_014596515.1 Streptomyces sp. CBMA156 | reverse complement strand
GCAGGCCCAGGCCCAGGCCCAAGTGCAGGCCCAGACGCAGGCCCAGGCCCCGCCGCCGCTCGCCCGCCCGTGGTCCGCCGAGGGCGCGGCCGCCGCGATCGCCTTCGCCAGGTCCAAGATCGGCCTGCCCTACGTCTGGGGCGGCGAGGGCCCGGGCGGCTACGACTGCTCCGGGCTGACCATGATGGCCTGGCGCGAGGGCGGCCGGCGGCTCAATCACTTCGCCGCCGACCAGTACGCCCAGAGCACCCCGATCGGCTACCGCCAGCTGCGCCCCGGTGACCTGGTCTTCTGGACGGCCACCGGGCGGGCCGCCGACATCCACCACGTCGGGCTCTACATCGGCGACGACCAGATGATCGAGGCCCCGCGGGCCGGCATGCCGGTCAAGCAGGCCAGCCTCTGGATCATGGGAACCCCGAACTTCTACGCCCGCCCCTAAGGCACTCCGGAACGCTCCGCGGGCCCTCGAGCCGGGCGGCTGCTTCGACCGCCCGGGGCGGGGCGGTCGGCTACCGGCCGGCCAGGGCGGACACGACGGTACGGCTGTCGCGCAGCCGCACCACGGTCCAGGCCCAGAGGGCACCGAGCGGGATCGTCGCCAGGAAGACGGCGACCGCGCCGCCGATCCGGCCGATCACCTCGGAGTCGCAGACCTCCGCCATGTGGAAGCCGGTCGGCTGGTAGAAGGCCGGTGAGCCGCAGAGCCCCGCGGCCGGGACGAGGACCAGCCCGAGCGCCCAGAGCCAGCCGGCCACGGTCAGCCCGCCGACCAGCTTCGCCGCCAGCGCCCGGCCCTCGTACTCCTTCGACGCGCGGACGTACTCGTCCTCCATGGTTCCCCCCGAAGCGGATCGTCCGTATCTGAACCGGCACGAGGATGCCAGGTCGGGCCGCCCGGGGCCACTGTCGGCGGGCCGCGCTACCGTGTCCGCTCGGACCGGCACTGAGGAGGCGTCATGCGACTGCGGGATGTTCGGGCGGGGGACCTTGAGGCGTACGTCCGGATGCGCTGCGACCCGGTGATGATGGCCGAACTGGGCGGCCCGCTGCCCCGGGAGACGGTGGAGGCGCGGCTGCGCAAGGACCTCGCCCTGACCGACGCGGACGGCGCCTGGATCAGGATGATCGTGCCGGACGGCGCCGAGGACGACGAGGCGGTGGGCGCCGTCACGCTCTGGTCGGACGAGGAGGACGGCGTGACGGTCTCCGAGATCGGCTGGATGGTGCTGCCCGGGTACCAGGGCCGCGGTCTCGCCAAGGCGGCGGTCCGCCTGGTGCTGGACGCCGCCGCCGCGGACGGCCGCTGGGGCGAGGTGCACGCCAACCCGGGGACCACCAACGGACCGTCCAACGGGATCTGCCGGGCGCTCGGCTTCCGGCTGCTCGGTGAGCGGGACCTCGACTTCGCGGACCGCGTCCTGCGCACCAACTGCTGGGTGGTGGTGCCGGGCGAGCACGTCGGGTCGGGCACGGAATAAATCGGATGCCGCCCCGGGAGGGCCGCCGTACGGTGGCCCCATGGGCAACAGCATCGATCACACGGCCGTGGACAGCGTGAGCGGACTCCGGATCCGGGCCGTCTCGGTGGACGAGGTGGCGGAGTGGGGCCGGGCGCTCAACTTCGGCTTCCTGCGCCCCCACGTGCCAGCCTCGGGGGATCTGCGCCGCCGGCTGTGGACGCCGGGCCGGATGCTGGCCGGCTTCGACGGCGAGCGCCAGATCGCCACCTTCCGCAGCTTCGACGCCGAACTGACCGTCCCCGGCGGGGCCGTCGTGCCGGCCGACGCCATCACCAACGTCACGGTCAGCTCCACCCACCGCCGCCGCGGCCTGCTCAGCGCGATGATGCGCCGGGACCTCGCGGCCGCCGCCGAGCGCGGCAGCGCGGTCGCGATCCTGGCCGCCGCCGAGTACAACATCTACGGCCGGTTCGGCTTCGGCCCGGCCACCCACGGCGGCGGCCGGAACATCGAGCTGCGCCGCACCCGTGGTCTGCGCGACGGCCTGCCGGGCGTCCCCGGCGGCCGGATCGACTTCGTGACCATGGCGGAGCTGCGCGAGCAGGGAGCGGAGCTGTACGACCGCTGGCGCCGCACCCAGCCGGGCGCGATCGACCGCGACTCGCTCTGGTGGGAGCGCACCGTCGGAGAGGTCCAAACGCCCGGCAACGAGTTCAAGGAGCCGTTCGCCGCCGTCCACCGGGACGCCGCCGACGTGGTCACCGGGCTGGTGGTCTACCGGATCGACGCCAAGTGGGACGGCGCCTACCCCGACGGCAAGCTCACCGTGGACGAGTTCATCGCCCTCGACCTGCCCACCTCCGTCGAACTCTGGCGCCTGGTGCTGTCGGTGGACTGGGTGGCCCGGGTCGAGGTGCGCAACCTCAGCCCGGACGACCCGCTGCCGCTGCTGCTCCAGGACCCGCGCGCGGCCACCCCGCACGAGGACAACGGGGACATCGTGTGGCTGCGGCTGCTGGACGTCGAGGCCGCGTTCGGCGCCCGGAGCTACGGCGCCCCCGGCCGGGTGGTGCTGGAGGTCGACGACAAGCTGGGCTACGCCTCGGGCCGTTGGGCGCTGGAGGTGGCCGAGGACGGCACCGGGCGCTGCGCCCGGACCACGGACGACGCCGACCTGGCGCTCGGCGCCTCGGAGTTGGGCTCGCTCTACCTGGGCGGTGAGACGGCGCCCCGGCTCGCCGCGGCCGGCCTGGTCACCGAGCTGCGCCCGGGCGCGGCCGCCGCCGCCGACCTGCTGCTCCGCACCCCGGTGCGGGCCTGGACGCCGACCGAGTTCTGAGCCCGGCGCCATGAAGAAGGCCGGCCCGCGATCGGGTCGGCCTTCCGCATGCCGTTGGGCGCTACTTGACCGCCGCCTTGCCGATGGTGGGCAGGATGAAGTCCTGGATCAGGCCCTTGGCGTCGCGGACGATCGGCCGGAAGACCCGGTAGCGGGACAGGTTGATCACCCGGGCCGTGAGCGGCGTCGAACGCCGGACGAACTCCCTGGTCCGCTCGGTGTCCGGGGTGCGGTCGAAGACCCAGTAGAGCACCACGATCATCAGGTACAGCCAGAGCACGTCCGGCAGCAGGTCGACCAGTTCGGCATCCAGCTTGGGTGCCAGCTCCGAACCCTGGAGCACCTCGCGGAACAGCTCGACCGCGGTCGCCCTGGCCGGGTGGGACTCGTTGGAGAACGGGCTCAGGGAGCTGGTCGGGTCGGCGGCGGTGCGGAAGAACTGCGCGGAGAACTCGTGGTACGGCGCGGCCGTGTCGAGCCAGGAGGTGAGCGCGATCTGCAACCGCTCGGAGAAGTCCCGGGTGTGGGCCATGCGGCGCTTGGCGTCTGCCGCGTGGTCGTAGGTCATCCGGTCGTAGAACCCCTGGATCAGGAATTCCTTCGCCGAGAAGTAGTAGTACGCGTTGCCCACCGAGACGCCCGCCTCGGTGGCGATCGCGCGCATGGTGGTCTTCTCGTAGCCGCGTTCCTGGAACAGCCGCATGGCCGTCTCCAGGATCAGCGCCCGAGTCGCCTCGCTCTTGTCGGTCTTCGGCTGTGCCCGGCCGCCGGGCAGGGGCCCGCCGTCCGGGCCGGGACCGCCCTCCGGTCCGGGCACGGCCGAAGCCTCGGCCGTGCCGTTCTCGCCGTCCGCTCGGTTCGTCGCTGCCAGGTCGTCCACGGGGACGAGCCTAGCCGGAGACGACGTTCCATCCGGTGTCGGTGTTCGTGCCACCGGATGTCCCCTCCACACCCGGTGCCACGGTGGCCCCCCATTTTTCGAACGCGTTCAAAGGCTGGACAGGATTGTAGGCGCGTCGGTTGAACATGTTCAACTCCATCTCTGTGGGAGGCTGGTCACATGATCAGTTCAGGGCAGACCGTCATCCGACGCGGCGGAGTGCAGGACGCCGGGTCCATCGCCGAACTGCATGCTGACAGTTGGCGTACCGCCTACCGGGGGATCGTCCCGGAGGAGGGGCTGGGCGACGGGATGGCCGCCCAGCGGCGCGAGCTGTGGGAGCTGCGCCTGGACGCCGACTACGGCGAGCCGGAGAACGTGCCCGAGCTCCTGGTGGCGGAACGGGCAGGCGTGACGGTCGGGTTCATCTACCTCGTCCCGCAGCCGGACGGTGGGGTGCTGATCGACAACCTGCACGTGCGTCCCGGCCTGACCGGTGGCGGCATAGGCCGTGAGCTGCTGGCGGCGGCCCGCACCCGTGTCGCCGAGCGGCACCCCGGGGCCGAACTCTTCCTGGAGGTGCTGCGGGACAACACCCGCGCGATCGCCTTCTACGAGCGCGAGGGCGCCGAGCGGGTCCGGGCGCAGGAGGGGGAGTTCCCCGGTGGGTTCCTGCTGCCCGAGTACGTGTACGCCTGGCCGGCCGGGCGCGTGGCGCCCGGATCCGACCGGCCGGAGCCGGTGGATCGGTCGAAGTAGTCGAAGCGGTCGACGTAGCCGAGGCGGCCAGGGTGGCCGAACCGGTGAACGTGGTCGAAGTGGCGGCGGTGGCCGGACTGGTGGACGTGGTGAACGTGGTGGAAGTCGTGGCCGGGGCCGGGGCGTCCGGTCAGTCGAAGTCGTAGATGGTCACCGGGACACCCCGGTCCGCCAGCCGGCCGGTGACCAGCGGCTCGACCTTCTCCCAGCGCCCGCCCGCCAGTCCGCAGCCGATCCGCGGCATGTGGACGGACGCGCCGAGCCGGAGCGCGTGCCCGCCGAGTGCGGCCAGCCCGGTGTCGATCGCCTCGTAGCGCACCGGCACCCCGGTGGAGCGGCCGCTCCTGATGCCGCGCTGGCCGACCAGGTTGGCCACCCAGAGGTGCGGAGCGACCGGCACCAACTGGACGGCGCCCAGGCCGAAGTCGTTCTTCGCCCGCTCCCGGTACCCATGGGCCTGTCTTCGGACTCCCGCCTGCGGGGCGACGCCGGGGCACGCACCTCGCCGCGTTGTCGTCGGTCGCCAATGGCCCCCAGCCTGGCGGCCGGGAGGTGCCCCCACCGCAGTGGCTCCCTCCTCCGCCTTGCGATGCACGCACCCCAACGCCGCCCCGCCCGCTCTCCGAGCGGACGACGGGAGTCCGAAGACAGGCCCAAGTCGATACGCGGCCTCGGGCTCGGGCCAGCGTCTGGAGAGCGCGAGCACGAAGCCCCTGCCCCAGCCGCCGAGATCGTTGCAGACGTGCGCGATCACCTTCACGCCCTTGCCCTGGGGCGTGGTGGCATCGCCTCGGACGTAGGTGATTTCCCCCATGCCTCGACGTTAGAGGGTGCCACTGACAATCGGCTCGCCATTTTCCGGCGCCCCGCCCGGCGCACCCCCGGACACGCCCGGAGCCCCGCCCGGACACGCCCGCTGACGCGCCGTCCGCCGCCCGCGCCGCTCGCGCAGGGCGGGCACCGCTCCCGCACGGGAACGCGGAACCGCCCCTGCCCAGGGGGGATGGGCAGGGGCGGTGCTCGTGGGGGCGGGCTCAGGCGGCCTTGACGGCGGAGATGTCGAAGCTGAGCTTGACCTTCTCGCCGATCAGCACGCCGCCGGTCTCCAGCGCCGCGTTGTAGGTCAGGCCGAACTCGGTGCGGTCGACGACGGCCTTGCCCTCGAAGCCGACCCGGTCGGCGCCGTACGCGTCGGTGGCGCTGCCGGTGTACTCCAGGTCCAGCACGACCGGGCGGGTGGTGCCCTTGATGGTGAGGTCGCCGGTCATCCGGTACGAGTCGCCGTGGACCAGCTCGGCGGTGGTGCTGCGGAAGCGGATCTCGGGGTGGGTCTCGGCGGCGAAGAAGTCGCCGGTGCGCAGGTGCTCGTCGCGCTGGGCCTGGTTGGTGTCGACGCTCGCGACCTTGATCACCAGCTCGGCCGAGGAGTTGCCCGGGTGGGTCCCGTCCAGGTGCAGCTTGCCGTCGTACTCGGTGAAGCGGCCCTTGACGTTGGTGACCATCGCGTGGCGCACCGAGAAGCCGATCTCGCTGTGGGTGTGGTCGATCGCCCAGTCGCCGGTCAGGTGGGCGAGGTCCGGGCCGGCCGGGGTCCGGACGGCGGCCGCGGCGGGGGTGGTGACGGTCTTGGTGCGGTTGAACAGGCCCATGGCTTCCTCCTTGGTTCGAAGCCATTTGTTTAGGCTTCAACTTGTTGGCTCCAGCGTAGGACAGTTTCGTTCAACTTTCAACCACAAGTCCCGGGCATCCCCCGGACGGCTCAGCGGAGCGGCCCTGTCGGCCCTCCCGGTTAGGCTGCGAGGGACGGTTCCACCCCGCCCGGAAGGCCCCCGATGTTCGTCCTGCACGCGCTCTGGCAGGCGGACGGGCGGCTGGCGCTCTGGGCCGAGGACGCCCGCGCCCACCCCGGCGCCGCCGCACCGCGCCCCGGCCGGCCCGCCCCGCGCCTCGGTCACGGCGTCCACGGCGTCGTCCGCCTCGGCCGCGGCGTCCAGGGCGTCGTCCGCCTCGATCGCAGCGTCCAGGGCGTCGTCCTCCTCGGCGTCCGCAGGGGCGTCGGAGCCGGCGAC
>NZ_MSJQ01000298.1 GCF_014596515.1 Streptomyces sp. CBMA156 | reverse complement strand
CCGTGACGGCGGGCTCGGCAACGGCGGGCTCGACGACGGCCTCGGCGGCAGGCGCGCCGGCCGCCTCGGCCACCGACGGCACGGCCTCGGCCGGCTCCGCCACGACGGCCTGCGGAGCGACCGCGACGGCCTCCACCACGGCCTCGGGGGCGGGCCCGTCCTGAACGGCCTGAACGGCCTGAACCGCCTGGACGTCCTGAACGGCGGCGGCCTGGACGGCCTCCGGCATCTCGACGACCTCGATCACCTCGATCGCCCCGACCGTCTCGACGGACGGCACGGCCTCGACCGGGTACGCGTGCAGCGGCACCTGCTGGACCTGCTGCGCCTGCTGGGGCTGGTGGAAGTCCGGCGCCTGCGGCGGCTGCTGCCCGTCCACGACGGGAACGCCCGGGGCCACCGGAGCGACCGGTGCCATCGGGACGGCCTGCGGCGCGGCGACCGGAGCCTGGGCGACGGCCTCGGCCACCGGCGGACGGCCGACCACCGGGATGCCGTGCGCGGGCGTGCCGCCCTGCGAGGGGCCGCGGTCGGCCAGCGAGCGGACCGGCACCTGGCCGGTCATCAGCGACGGGTCCGGGATCGGCGGCCCGGCGTGCAGCGGGCGGCGCGGCTGCTGAGCCTGCGTCATCGGCTGCTGCACCTGCGGCTGCGTCTGGACGGGATGCCTGCCGTGCTCGGCGCCGAGCACCGGCGGGTCCACCGGCGGCCAGGACGGCTCGACCGGCGTGCCGTCCTGCTGCGGCGCGAGCGGCACCTGCTCGGCCGGGACGGCCGCCAGCGGCTCGCCCCAGGAGCCCTGCGGTCCCGGCATCAGCAGCACGTCGTCATCGTCGTCCAGGCCGTCCGGCGTGTCGGGCTGGTCGAGGAAGTGGAAGGCGGGGCGCGGGGCGCCCTGGTCGACGGCCCAGCCCTCGCCGGGGTGGCCGGGCTGGGGCATCCCGGGAACGCCGTAGCCGTGCTGGCCCTGCGGCGGGATGACGCCCGCACCCGGGGGCATCGCGCCGGGCACGCCGCCGATCGGGGCCGCCGGGTTCGGGATCACACCGCCGTCCGTCACGAGGCCCTGGAGGGGTGCAACGCCCGCGACGCCCTCCGGTCCGCCGAGCCCGTCAGGCCCGGCGTGCAGGTGCTCCGGCATTCCCTCGCCCGGGACGTGGCCGCCATCGGTCATTGTCAAAGCTCCTTCCAGGCCGCTGCCGCGCCCTCGGCGACGCGATCACCGATCGCAGCGCCCATCCGCGCGGGCCGAACCAGCACCGACCCGCCCCTAATTACATGTGGCCGCCGCGCCGTGGCGCTGCGGCCCAAGTCCTTCCGGCGCACTGCGGCACCCGGCCCGGTGCACCTCCCGTACGGGACGGCACGTCGTCTGAAACAACGACAACCCGGAGCAACCGGCACGACCGCACCGGACCCTACGGCATTCTCCAGGTCCGGCACGAGGCCCGTCGAATTGCCCACACTCCGAGCGGAACCGGGTTGCACCGCGTCAAAATGGTGACAAACCGACTGAATCGGGTGGGTCGCCGACCGATGCAGCCGCCCAGGACGTCACACTACCGGCACGGCGCGGTCACCTCTCGAATAGGTGTCCGGATGCGACCTGGATCACCGTCCACGCCGGCGGACGGTCCCGGTGCGCGCCCCCGGCCGCCCGCCGGGGATCCGCCGGGCGGGCCCGAGGCCTTCACACGATCTGCTCACCCCAGAGCACCAGCGCGCCGGTTCCGGCCGCTCCCAGCGCCAGCCCGTCGCCCTCCCCCGCCGGCAGCAGCGGGGTCGCCTGGAGCAGCGCGCCGTCCGCCCGGTAGCCGGCCCCGTCGATCGCCCGGCGGACCTCCTCCGCCTCGGCGAGGGTCCGGGGCAGCGCGACGAACCGCTCGGGCCGGCGGGCCAGCACCGCGCGCACCACGTCGAGGCCGCCGGACTCCACCACCGCCGCGTCCGGCTCCGGCAGGCCGCCCAGCACCTCGGGTCCGCTCCCGTACACCGCCTCCACCTCGACGCCGTAGCGGCGGGCGTTGACGGTCAGCCGGGCGCAGGCCGAGCGGGAGCCCTCGACCGCGACCACGGCGGCGCCGAACCTGGCCGCCTCCACCGCGAGGGCGCCGCTGCCGGCGCCGACCGACCAGACCAGGTCCCCTGGACGGGCACCCAGACGGGCCAGCACCAGGGCGCGCACATGGGCGGGGAGCGACTCCGGCGCGCCCGGTGCACCTTCCACGCGCCCGGCGCCCGCGTAGGCGTCACCGGGGAGCGCCCAGCCGCGTTCCGCGCCGGGGTAGCCGACCGGGCGCCCGGCGAGCCAGCCGGCCGCCTCGGTCACCGCGGACTGGGCGGCGCCGCCGATCACCAGCACCACGTTGGGGTCCCGCCACACGTGGTCGGCGATCCGGTCGGAGGTGAGGACGGTGACGTCCTCGTCCGGGGTGCCGAGGGCCTCGCAGACCACGAAGGTCCGGTGCACCCCGCGCAGCATCAGGGCGAGTTCGGCGGGTCCGGCGCCCGGCGCGGTGAGCACCGCGACCTTGGGGTGGGCCCGGCAGATGTTGGCCGCGCGGCGCAGCCGTCCGCCGTGCACGCTGACCACCTGGGCGTCCTCCCAGGGCATGCCGGCCCGGGCGAAGGCGGTGGCCACCGAGGAGACGGCTGGCAGCACCTCCAGTTCGAGGCCGAACTCGGGGCGGCGCAGGGTGCGCACCACGCCGAAGAAGCCCGGGTCGCCCTCGGCGACCACGACGGCCGCGCCGCGGTGCTGGGCGATCCTGCGGGCGGCCTCCCGGATGCTGCCGAGGGTGATCCGCTCGGCGGCCTCCGGCACCGGGAGGGCGTTCAGTTGGTAGGGGGCGCCGGCCACCAGGGTCGCCGCGGCCAGGGCCGCGCCGGCGGCCTCGGTCAGCGGGGTGCCGTCCCACCCGATGACCGTGATCCGGTCAGCCATCTGCGGCCGTTCTCCCTCGACTCGGTGCGCCACTCGATCCGCCGTCGTGCGGTGCCGGAGCCGAGGCTACCGGGTGCGTTCGGCCGGAGCCCGACAACTCGCACACATGTCCGCGCTGGGTGAACGGCCCGCGCGCCTCAGTCGCGCAGCACGTAGCGGTGGTCGCCGTGCCAGCCCGCGCGGTGCAGCTCGGGCGACTCCAGGTCCTCGGGGAGCAGGCTCCACAGGATGAGGTCGCTGCGGCTCTCTCCCCCGGCCCGGTGGCCGGGAGGCGCCGCCGGCACCTCGCCGGACTCCCCGCGCACTATCCAGGCGCTGCGCAGCACGCCCTCGCTGATGCCGCCGACCTTCTGGGCGACCTGCTGGGCGGCCGTGTTCCCGGCGGCGGTGCGCAGCTCCAGGCGCAGGAAGCCGCGGTCCTCGAACAGCCACTGGGCGACGCCGAGGACGGCCTCGGGGGCGTAGCCCTCGCCGCGCGCCCAGACGGCGGTGACGTAGGAGATCTCGGTGCTGAGCAGCCGCCAGTCGGTGTTGCGCAGCTCGACCAGGCCGACCAGGCGCTGGGTCAGGTGCTCGGTGACGGCGAAGACGATGCCGCGCCCGGCGGCCCGGTGACCGGGGGCGAGGGTGCGGGCGAGCTCGGCCGCGTACTCCTCGGTGAAGGGCTGCGGCAGGTCGGTCCAGGCGAGGACGAGGTCGTCGGCCATCATCGTGGCCAGGCCGGGGGCGTCGTCCTCCGCCAGGGGGCGCAGCAGCAGCCGTTCGGTGCTGATGGCGGTCTCGGGGAAGCTCGCTGCCATGCCGTCTCTCCTCGCCGGGTCGTGAACACAACACCGTACGCCTCCGTCGTGCCCCGGATGCCACGCGGTGCGCCGCCCGCACGACGGTACGTCAGATCGCGGCCGGCCGGAGTGTCCCTGGTGCATACTGCCCGACCGGGCCCCCGCCGAGGTGCGGCGGGGGCCCGGTCGGGATCGGGGCGTCGGGCGGGGTCGCGGCTCAGAACGCCGGGATGACCGAACCCTGGAAGGTGTCCTCGATGTACTTCTTGACCTCGTCGGAGTGCAGCAGCTCGGCCAGCTTCTTGACCCGCGGGTCGTTCTCCTTGCCCTTCTTGACGGCGAGGATGTTGGCGTACGGGTTGCCCTCGGCCTTCTCCAGCACCAGGGCGTCGGTGGTCGGCTTCAGGCCGCCCTCGATCGCGTAGTTGCCGTTGATGACGGCGGCGTCCAGGTCGGCGATGGAGCGGGGCAGCTGGGCGGCCTCCAGCTCCTTCCACTTGAGGTTCTTCGGGTTGCCCGTGACGTCGGCCGGGGTGGCGGCGGTTCCGGCGCCGTCCTTGAGGGTGATGAGCTTGTTGTCGGCGAGCAGCTTGAGCGCGCGGCCCTCGTTGGTGGCGTCGTTGGGCAGGCCGACGGTGGCGCCGTCCGGCAGGTCGGCGAGCGACTTGACCTTCTTGGAGTAGGCGCCCAGCGGCTCCAGGTGCACGGTCTCGACCGAGACGATGTCCGTGCCGTTCTTCTTGTTGAAGTCCTCCAGGTACGGCAGGTGCTGGAAGTAGTTGGCGTCGGCCGAACCGTCCTGCACCGCCGTGTTGGGGGTCACGTAGTCGGTGACCTCCTTGATCTCGAGCTTGAGGCCCGCCTTCTCCGCGAGGTTGTCCTTGACGTACTTCAGGATCTGACCGTGCGGGGTGGGGGTGGCCGCGACCTTGAGCGGCGCGTTCGGGTCCGAGGAGGAGGACCCGGAGCTGCCGCAGGCGGCGAGCGAGAGGGCGATGCCGGCGGTGGCGAGGATGCTGGTGAACTTCAGGGCGTTGCGCACGAAAAGTGCCTTTCTGCGTGGAACGGGGAGCCGCGTCCGGGGTCGGACGGGGGAGGTCAGTGGGCGCCGAGGTCCTCGTCGGCGGTGGTGGCGGGACGCGGGCGCAGCAGGCGGGTGCGTCCACCGCCGTGGCCCCGGCCGGCCAGCCGGCGCACGGCGTAGTCGCCGGCCAGCTGGATCACGGTGACGATGATCGCGATCTCCGCCACGATGATCCACATGAAGGAGGTCTCGAACCGCAGGTAGCCGTACCGGTAGGCGAGGTCGCCGAGGCCGCCGCCGCCGACCGTGCCGGCCATCGCGGAGTAGCCGATCAGCGCGATGACCGTGGTGGTGACGGACGCGACGATGCCGGGGAGGGCCTCGGGGATCAGCACCTTGCGGACCAGCGTCCAGGTGCCGCCGCCCATCGCGTGGACGGCCTCGATCAGGCCGCGGTCGACCTCCCGGACGGAGGTCTCGACCAGCCGTGCGAAGAACGGGATCGCGCCGACGGTCAGCGGCACGGTGGCCGCCTGCCAGCCGAGGGAGTTGCCGGTCAGCCAGCGGGTGAAGGAGATCAGCGCGATCATCAGGATGATGAACGGCATCGAGCGCGTGAGGTTCACGATCGCGCCGAGCACCTTGTTCACCGGCTGGTTCTGGAGCACCCCGCCCTTGGAGGTGAGCACCAGCAGGATGCCGATGGGCAGCCCGAGGAGGACGGTGCAGAGGGTCGAGACCCCGACCATCTGGAAGGTCTCCTGGGTGGCGGGCCACATCAGTTCCTGCATCTGGTCCCAGGTCATGCCACCGCTCCGTTCGCCGCGTCGACCACGTCCACCTGGAGGCCCTGCTCGCGCAGGTAGCCGATCGGCACCACGTTGTCCTCGTGGCTGCCGGGGAGTTCGACCCGCATCCGGCCGACCATCCGGCCGGCGATGGTCTCCACCGCGGCGCCGAGGATGTTGATGTCGATCTGGTAGGTGCGGGCGAGCTGGGAGACGAACGGCTGGGCCGAGCTGTCGCCCTGGAAGGTGATCTCCAGCACGGTGGAGCCGGCGTGGCCGGTGCCGAACTCGCTGAGCGGGAACAGCTCGCGGGCCAGCTCAGACCCGGGCCGCGCCAGCAGGTCGGTGAGTTCGCCGGACTCGACCACCCGGCCGCCGCGCATCAGGGCGGCGGAGTCGCAGACGGACTTGATGACGTCCATCTCGTGGGTGATCAGCAGGACGGTGAGGCCCAGCTGCTGGTTGAGGTCGCGCAGCAGCTTGAGGATCGAACGGGTGGTCTCCGGGTCGAGCGCCGAGGTGGCCTCGTCGGAGAGCAGCACCTTGGGGTCACCGGCCAGTGCCCGGGCGATGCCGACGCGCTGCTTCTGGCCGCCGGAGAGCTGGGTGGGGTAGCTGCGGGCCTTGTCGCCGAGGCCGACCAGGTCGAGCAGCTCGGCGGCCTTGCGGCGGCGCTCGGTGCGGTCCAGGCCGATGATCTCCAGCGGGAGCTCGACGTTCTGCTGCACCGTCCGCGAGGAGAGCAGGTTGAAGTGCTGGAAGACCATGCCGATCCGGCGGCGGGCCTCCCGCAGCTCGCGGCCGGCCCGGTTCTCGCCGCCGGACAGCGCGGTGAGCTCGACCCCGTCCACGGTGACCGTGCCGGAGGTCGGGCGCTCCAGCATGTTCACGCAGCGGATGAGGGTGGACTTGCCGGCACCGCTGGTGCCGACGACTCCGTAGACCTCGCCCGGGCGGACGTGCAGGTCGACGCCGGCGAGGGCGGTCACCTCGCGGCCTCGGGAACGGTAGACCTTCGTCAGGTCCGTGGTGGTGATCACAGCGGCTTTCCGTGGGTCGGGGGCGCGGGCGGCGCGGGACGACCGCCCGACCGGGGTGCGGTCGGCGGCGTCGTCACGGCGCTGCGCCGGGGGGATCCGGGCTCGCCACCCCTTGATCGTGGCCGTCGGACGGCCGGGCCGCGCGACGGCGTGGCCCTAACGAGTCACCGGGCCCGCGGGCACGGCAGGGGGAGGAGTCCGGGAGGAGGGGGCGCGCTCGCACGGGCGGGAGCGGCGCCGGATTCTCGCTTCGGGGCGCGAGGGGAAAGCACCCTCAGGGGGGTGCCGGGGGCGGTGGCCCTCAGCAGTGACACATTCGACGACACATGGCACGCTCACCTGCCGGCAGGGTGCCGGTGGGGGTCCAGTTCGTCGTCGCAGTCATGTGAGCCAGTAAAACAGATGGGTCGATATCCGCCCAATCATTTGGCGGACCTGTCCGCAATGCGGACATGCCTCGCCGCCACCAGTACGGATACGGCTCGGCGCCGCCACCGGGGGTCCGGATGGTGGCGGCGCCGGGAACGCGCGCGGGACGACGGGCTCAGGCCGTCGCGGCGAGCGGCGTCATAGCGGGCTTCGCGAGGTGGACGAAGCTCAGCCGGCCGTCGACCTGCTCGACCCTGGTCTGACGGTACCCCTGGCGGGCGTACAGCCGCAGGTTGCCGAGGCTGCGGTGGCCGGTGGACAGCTCGTAGGCGTTCACCGGGCCGTCCTGGGCCATCCGGCGCTCCAGCGCGTCCAGCAGCCGGCCGCCGAGGCCGTGGCGCTGCATCCGCGGATGGACGACCAGGCGCCCTATCCGGCCGACGCCGTCGGCGCCGACGTGGCCGCGGACGGTGCCGACCACCTCGCCGCCCAGCCGGGCGACCAGGACGTGCTGCTCGGACAGTTCGGCGCGCAGGCTCTCCAGGCTCTGCGTCAGGGGCTCGATCGCCCAGTCGCCGTACAGCTCGGCCTCGGGCTGGTAGCCGAGGTACTGGAGCTTGAGGATCTGCTCCGCGTCCTCGGCCTCCGCGGCCGAGATGATCACGCTCATGCCCATGTGGAGGGGCCTCCCCAGTCGTCGTGCGCGGCGCGCAGAGGGTGGCGCGCTCACGCTCAGTATCCGAGTGATCGCGTCACCGTCAAGGGCTGCGTTCGCCAGCGCTCTACCCGGACGTCAGCTTCCCTCAACCTTCCGGGGGGCATACGTGAGGAGGGTCACCTCGGGTGCCGCACGGGTTCCGTACGGCCGTTCCCGGGCCGTTCAGGGGTACCGCTCCGCGTGGAGCAGCATCCGCAGGCAGGCCAGGCAGCGGGAGCGGGTGGGGCCGATCGAGCCACGCGGCATGCCGAGCCGCTCGGACAGCTCACGGTACGTGGGCGGCGGGTCCTCGGCGAGGGCGGCGATCAGCTGCGGACATCGGCCGGGCAGGGCGGCCACGCTCTCGCGGACCACACGGCGGCGGCGCTCGGCGAGGTAGACGTCCTCGGCGGAGGGGACGGGTGGGATGGCGGTGCACACACCGTGCATGACGGCGCCGGGCGGGGCCGGTTACGCCCGGGCCGGGGCGCGGACGCGGGAGGGGCGCGCCGGTCGGACCGCCGCGCCCCTCCCCCGTGACGTCAGGGATCGACGCCCTCGCCGGGGCCGCCCCCTCCGTCGGGGATCAGCCCTGTGCCCACTCCTGCTGCCGCGCCAGGTCCGCCTTCACCTCGGCGAGCTGGACCGCGACCGCCGAGGGGGCCGTACCGCCGCGCCCGTCGCGGGAGGCGATGGCACCGTGGACGCTGAGCACCGAGCGCACCTCGGGCGTCAGGTGCCCGGAGATCGCGGCGAACTGCTCGTCCGTCAGGTCGGACAGCTCGATGCCCTCGGCCTCGCAGACCTTGACGCAGGCACCGGCCACCTCGTGCGCGACCCGGAACGGCACGCCCCGCTTGACCAGCCACTCGGCGATGTCGGTGGCGAGCGAGAAGCCGGCCGGGGCCAGCTCCTCCAGCCGCTCCCGGTGCACGGTGAGGGTGGCCATCATCCCGGTGAACGCGGGCAGCAGCACCTCCAGCGTGTCGCAGGAGTCGAAGACCGGCTCCTTGTCCTCCTGGAGGTCCCGGTTGTAGGCGAGCGGCAGCGCCTTGAGGGTGGCCAGCAGGCCGGTCAGGTTGCCGATCAGCCGGCCGGACTTGCCGCGGGCCAGCTCGGCGATGTCCGGGTTCTTCTTCTGCGGCATGATCGAGGAGCCGGTGGAGAAGGCGTCGTGCAGCGTGATGAAGCCGAACTCCTTGGTGTTCCAGATGATCACCTCCTCGGCGATCCGGGAGAGGTTGATCCCGATCATCGCGGTCACGAAGGCGAACTCGGCGACGAAGTCGCGCGAGGCGGTGCCGTCGATGGAGTTGCCCACCGAGCCGCCCTCGAAGCCGAGTTCGGCGGCGACGGCCTGCGGGTCGAGGCCGAGCGAGGAGCCGGCCAGCGCCCCGGAGCCGTACGGCGAGACGGCGGTGCGGGCGTCCCACTGGCGCAGCCGCTCGGCGTCCCGGCCGATGGCCTGCACGTGCGCGAGGACGTGGTGGGCGAAGAGCACCGGCTGGGCGTGCTGGAGGTGGGTGCGGCCCGGCATCGCGGTGTCCGGGTGCGCCTCGGCGAGGCCGACCAGGGCCTGCTGGAGGTCGAGCAGCAGGCCGCCGATGATCCTGGCGTGGTCCCGCAGGTACATCCGGAACAGGGTGGCGATCTGGTCGTTGCGCGAGCGCCCGGCCCGCAGCTTGCCGCCGAGGTCGGGGCCGAGGCGCTCCAGCAGGCCGCGCTCCAGCGCGGTGTGCACGTCCTCGTCGGCGACGGTGCCGGTGAAGGTGCCCGCCTCGACGTCGGCGAGCAGCAGGTCCAGGCCGGCCAGCATGCCGGCCAGCTCCTCGTCGGAGAGCAGGCCGGCCTTGTGCAGGACCCGGGCGTGGGCCTTGGAACCGGCGATGTCGTACGGCGCGAGGCGCCAGTCGAAGTGGACCGAGGCCGAGAGCTTGGCCAGCGCCTCGGACGGGCCGTCGGCGAAGCGCGCGCCCCAGAGGCGGACGTCGGCGGACTGCTGGACGGTCATCGCGGTGGCTCCTTCATGCATGTGCAGTAGGTGGCATAAGTATGCATCAGACCGTATGAAACACAAAACCCCGGCCGATTGCTGTTCCGTCGGCCGGGGTCGTCCCGGGGAAGGCCCTACTGCGCCTTGGCCTGGGCCAGTTGCATGAGGTGGTCGGCGAGCGCCTGGCCGCCGGCCGGATCGCGGCTGATCAGCAGCACGGTGTCGTCGCCGGCGATGGTGCCGATGATCTCGAACACCTCGGCCTGGTCGATCGCCGAGGCCAGGAACTGGGCGGCGCCGGGCGGGGTGCGCAGCACCACCAGGTTGCCCGAGGCCGTCGCGGAGACCATGAGTTCGCCGGCCAGCCGGGCCATCCGGCCCTCGCTGGCCGACTCCCCCATCGGCGCCCGCGGCGTGCGGTCGCCGCCCTCGGCCGGGACGGCGTAGATCAGCGCGCCGTCCCGGTTCCGGATCTTGACCGCGCCCAGCTCGTCCAGGTCCCGGGAGAGGGTGGCCTGGGTGACCACCAGGCCGTCGTCGGCGAGCAGCTTGGCGAGCTGGCTCTGCGAACGCACGGGCTGGCGGGTGAGCAGGTCCACGATCCGCCGGTGGCGCGCCGTGCGGGTCTGCGGGACCTGCGGCGTCGGGCCGGTGACGGAGGGGCCGGAGTGGGATGCGGTCATGTGATTATTCTCCCGGAGAACGGTCAACTCGCATCGGCCGGGGCGCTTTCGCGCACCGCCCGGAGGATGCCCGGCAGCGCGGCCAGGAACGCGTCCGCCTCCTGCTCGGTCAGCACCAGCGGCGGGGCCAGCCGGACGGCGTCCGGGACGGCCGCGTTGACCAGGAAGCCCGCCTCCTGCGCGGCGGCCTGGATCTCGGCCGCGACCGGCTCGGTGAGCACGATGCCGAGCAGCAGGCCCGCCCCGCGCACGTGCGAGACCAGTGGGTCGCCGAGCGCCTCGACGCCGTCGCGCAGCCGCTCGCCCAGCTTGCGGGCGTGCTCCAGCAGGCCCTCGGACTCGATGGTGTCCAGCACCGCGAGCCCGGCCGCGGCGGCCACCGGGTTGCCGCCGAAGGTGGTGCCGTGCCGGCCCGGGGTGAACAGGTCTGCGGCCGGGCCGAAGGCCAGCACCGCGCCGATCGGCAGGCCGCCGCCGAGCGCCTTGGCCAGCGTGACGACGTCCGGCTCGACGCCCTCGTCCGCCTGGTGGGCGTACCAGTGGCCGGTGCGGCCGATGCCGGTCTGGATCTCGTCCAGGACAAGCAGGGTGCCGGTGGCCCGGGTGATCTCGCGGGCCGCCCTCAGGTAGCCCTCGGGCAGCGGGATCGCACCGTTCTCGCCCTGGACGGGCTCCAGGAAGACGGCGGCGGTCTCGGTGGTGACGGCCGCGCGCAGCGCCTCCACGTCACCGAACGGGACGTGGGTGACGTCGCCGGGCAGCGGGCGGAACGGGTCCTGCTTGGCGGGCTGGCCGGTCAGCGCGAGGGCGCCCATGGTGCGGCCGTGGAAGCCGCCCTGGAGGGCGACCAGGTGGGTGCGGCCGGTCAGCCGGCTGATCTTGAAGGCGGCCTCGTTGGCCTCGGCGCCGGAGTTGCAGAAGAACACCCGGCCGCCGGGCCGGCCGTCCAGCCGCAGCAGCCGCTCGGCGAGGGCGATGGTGGGCTCGGCCATGAAGAGGTTGGAGACGTGGCCGAGGGTGGCGATCTGCCGGGTCACGGCCTCGACCACCGCCGGGTGGGCGGTGCCGAGGGCGTTGACGGCGATGCCGCCGAGCAGGTCGGTGTACTCCTTGCCGTCGGCGTCCCAGAACGTGCTGCCCTCGCCGCGCACCAGCGGGACGCGGGGGGTGCCGTAGTTGTCGGTGAAGGAGTGCTGCCACCGCTCGGCGAGCTGCTCGTTGTGCGTCACTCCGGTCACGCCGTTCATGCCAGTCCCCCGGTCACGGTCGGTTCGTCGTCCGGCACGACCATCGTGCCGATGCCCTCGTCGGTGAAGATCTCCAGCAGCAGGCTGTGCTGGACCCGGCCGTCCAGCACGCGGGCGGTGCCCACGCCGGAGCGGACGGCGCGCAGGCAGCCCTCCATCTTGGGGAGCATGCCGCTGGCCAGACCGGGCAGCAGCTCCTCCAGCTCGCTCGCGGTGAGCTGGCTGATCACGTCGTCGGACTCCGGCCAGTCCTTGTAGAGGCCCTCGACGTCGGTGAGGACGACGAGCATCTCGGCGCCGAGCGCGACCGCCATGGCGGCGGCCGCGGTGTCGGCGTTGATGTTGTAGACGTGGCCGTCGGTGCCGCGGGCGATCGAGGAGATGACCGGGATGCGGCCGTCGGCGATCATCGCCTTCACCGCGCCGGCCTCGATGTTGACGATGTCCCCGACCAGGCCGATGTCGACCTGCTCGCCGTCCACCACCGCGTACCGCTTGACCGCCGTCATGGTGTGCGCGTCCTCGCCGGTCATGCCGACCGCGAACGGGCCGTGCCCGTTGAGCAGGCCGACCAGCTCGCGCTGCACCTGGCCGGCCAGCACCATCCGGACCACGTCCATGGTCTCCGGGGTGGTGACCCGCAGGCCGTTGGTGAAGCTCGACTCCAGCCCCAGCTTGTCGAGTTGGGCGCTGATCTGCGGGCCGCCGCCGTGCACCACGACGGGGTGCAGGCCGGCGTAGCGCAGGAAGACGACGTCCTGGGCGAAGGCGGCCTTGAGGCTTTCGTCCACCATGGCGTTGCCGCCGAACTTGATCACGACGGTCTTGCCGTGGAAGCGCTCCAGCCACGGCAGCGCCTCGATCAGCGTCATGGCCTTGGGCAACGCGGTGTTGTTGCGGGCCTGTTCGCCCTTGGGTGCGATCTGCACGGTTTCCGGTGTCCTTGTCGGATCAGGTGGAGTAGGCCGGATCAGGTGGAACGAGGCCGGATCAGGTGGAGTAGGCGCTGTTCTCGTGGACGTAGTCGGCCGTCAGGTCGTTGGTCCACACCGAGGCGCTCGCCGTACCGGCGTTGAGGTTCGCGCTGATGACGACCTCCCGGCCGGTCATGTCCACCAGGTCGCGGTCCTCGCCCACGCCGCCGGCCTTGCAGACCCAGACGCCGTTGATGGCGACGTCCAGCTCGTCCGGGTCGAACGCGGCGGAGGTGGTGCCGATCGCGGCCAGCACCCGGCCCCAGTTGGGGTCCTCCCCGTGGATGGCGCACTTGAGCAGGTTGTTGCGGCTGATCGTCCGGGCGACCTCGACCGCCTCGTCCTCGGTGGCGGCGCCGGTGACGTCGATCCGGATGTCCTTGCCGGCGCCCTCGGCGTCGCCGATCAGCTGGCGGGCGAGGTCGGCGCTCACCTGGCGGACGGCCTCGGCGAACTCGGCCTCGTCCGGGGTGGTGCCGGTGGCGCCGGAGGCGAGCAGCAGCACGGTGTCGTTGGTCGACATGCAGCCGTCGGAGTCGATCCGGTCGAAGGTGGTGCGGGTGGCGCCGCGCAGCGCGGCGTCCAGCGCGGCGCTGTCCAGGTCGGCGTCGGTGGTGAGCACCACCAGCATGGTGGCGAGGCTCGGGGCGAGCATGCCGGCGCCCTTGGCCATGCCGCCGACCGTCCAGCCGGCCGGACTGGTGTACTGGGCGGTCTTGTGGACGGTGTCGGTGGTCTTGATGGCGATCGCGGCGGCCTCGCCGCCGGTCCCGCTCAACTCGCCCGCGGCCAGGGTGACCCCGGGCAGCAGGATGTCCATCGGCAGCCGTACGCCGATCAGACCGGTGGAGGCGACGGCGACCTCGCCCGCGTTGAGCCCCAGGTCCACGGCGGCCCGCTCCGCGGTGGCGTGGGTGTCCTGGAAGCCCAGCGGGCCGGTGCAGGCGTTGGCGCCACCGGAGTTGAGGACGACGGCGGAGACCCGGCCGCCCTTGAGGACCTGCTCGGACCAGAGCACCGGCGCGGCCTTGACCCGGTTGGCGGTGAAGACGCCGGCCGCGGCGAGCGAGGGCCCGTCGTTGACCACCAGGGCGAGGTCGGGGGTGCCGGAGGCCTTGATGCCCGCGGTCACCCCGGCGGCACGGAAGCCCTTGGCCGCGGTCACTCCGACGTTCGTGCTCTTGCTCACGGTGCGACTCCGTTCACGGGAAGGCCGAGCTCCTCGGGCAGTCCGAGGGCGATGTTCATGCTCTGCACCGCACCGCCGGCGGTGCCCTTGACCAGGTTGTCGATCGCGCTGATCGCGATGATCCGCCCGGCGGCGGCGTCCAGGGCGACCTGGACCAGGGCGGTGTTGGCCCCGTAGACGCTGCTGGTCTGCGGCCACTGCCCCTCGGGCAGCAGGTGGACGAAGGGCTCGTCGGCGAACGCCTCGGTGTACGCGGCGCGCAGGCTCTGCGCGGTCACGCCCGGCCTGGCCTTGGCCGAGCAGGTGGCGAGGATGCCGCGCGGCATCGGGACGAGGGTGGGGGTGAAGGAGACGGAGACCGGCTCGCCCGCGAGCGGGGTGAGGTTCTGCATCATCTCCGGGGTGTGCCGGTGGACCCCGCCGACGCCGTACGGGCTGACGCTGCCCATCACCTCACTGCCCAGCAGGTGCGGCTTGGCGGCCTTGCCGGCGCCCGAGGTGCCGGAGGCGGCGACCACCACGGCCTCCGGTTCGGCGAGCCCGGCGGCGTACGCGGGGAACAGTGCCAGGGAGACGGCCGTCGGGTAGCAGCCGGGCACGGCGATCCGGTTGCTGCCCTTCAGCGCGGCGCGGTGGCCGGGGAGTTCGGGCAGGCCGTACGGCCAGGTGCCGGCGTGCGCGGAGCCGTAGAACTGCTCCCAGTCGGCGGCGGCCTTGAGCCGGAAGTCGGCGCCGCAGTCGATCACCAGGACGTTCGGGCCGAGTTCCTCGGCGACGGCGGCGGACTGGCCGTGCGGCAGCGCCAGGAACACCACGTCGTGGTCGGCCAGCACCTCGGTGGTGGTGGCTTCCAGGACGCGGTCGGCGAGCGGGAACAGGTGCGGCTGGAGCAGCCCCAGTCTGGTGCCCGCGTTCGAGCCGCCGGTCAGCGCCCCGATCTCCACCTCGGGGTGGCCGAGCAGCAGGCGCAGTACCTCACCGCCCGCGTACCCGCTCGCGCCGGCGACGGCGACTCGCAATGCCATGGCGTTCCTCCTTCGTCTTGGCATGAATATACGCGTGACGGAAAATTCATGCAAGGAGTCGACGCCTGACCCCCGCCGTGGCGGGGGTGTGCACCGGTCAGCGCTTGACGGCCCGCAGCACCACGAACTTGGGGTTCCCCGCGACGACTCGGCAGTTGCCGAAGAGGCGGCGCAGCTTGACGTGGTAACCGAGGTGGCGGTTGCCGACCACCCAGAGTTCGCCGCCCGGCCGCAGCGCCCGCTTCGAATCGGTGAACATCCGCCAGGCGGTGGCGTCGGTGGTGGCCTGGTGGGAGTGGAACGGCGGGTTGTTGAGCACCAGGTCCACCGAGCCGGGGGCGGTCACGTCCGCGGCCAGGGCGTCGGCGGCCAGGAACTCGGCCGGGGCGTCCGGACCCAGGTTGGCGCGGAAGGTCTCCTCGGCGGAGGCCACCGCCTGGTGCGACTCGTCCACGAACACCAGCTCCGCGCCGGGCCCGGCCAGCGCGGCGGCCGTACCGACCACGCCGTTGCCGCAGCCGAGGTCCACCACCCGGGCGCCGGGGGCCGGGACGGGCAGGTGGGCGAGGAAGAAGCGGGTGCCGATGTCGAGCCGGTCGGCGCAGAAAGTGCCCGCGTGGTTGACCACCGTACGGCCGGAGACCGGACCGATGTCCGACGGCAGCGCGTAGCGGGTCGGCCACGGGCTGGGGCCGGGGTCGAGCGCCGGGTCGGGGGTGCAGAGGATCAGCCTGGCCTTGCGGACGGCCAGCGAGGTGCGGGTCGGGCCGAGGATCCGCTCGAAGAGCCGGAGGGTGGAGGTGTGGATCTCGGTGGTCATGCCGGTGCCGACCACCACGGTGCCGGCGTGGACGGCCGGGGCGAGCCGGTGCAGCTGATCCTCCAGCAGGGCCAGGCTCTTGGGGACGCGCACCAGCAGCACGTCGATCCGCTCCGGCGGGGTGTCCCTGGTGGTCAGCAGCCGGGACTCGTCGACGGCGGCGCCGGCCCGGGCCAGGTTGGCCAGGGTGGCCCGGCGGCCGAGGTGGGAGTCGGTGATCTGGACCGGCCGGTACGCGGCGAGCGCGGTCGTCAGCGCGCCCCAGCGGTCGCCGAGGACGGCGACCGTGCGGCCGGCCAGCTCCGTCGCGGCGCCGGCCGCGCTGTCCGCCTCGCCGGCGAGGTGGCGCAGCAGGTACTCGTCGGCGGCGTCCCAGGCCCGCAGCCGCTCGCGCGGATCCGCTGGGTAACGGGTGAGCTCGAAGGTGCCCCAGGAAGTGGCCAGGGAGGTGTCCGGCGGGGTCGCGGCGGGCGTGGTCTGCGGATTCATCGTGTTCTCAGGCTATCCGACGACCCCCGGGGGACGGTTACGGACGGATACTGGAAGAGCCCGACCGAGAGGGGTGAGGGCGATGCAGTGGAAACTCGCAGTCGTGGTGGTCCCCGTATCGGACGTCGACCGCTCGAAGCTCTTCTACGAGGAGCAGGCCGGGTTCACCGTCGACCACGACACCCGGCTGCGGGACGGCCACCGGGTGGTCCAGCTGACTCCCCCCGGCTCGCCCTGCTCGATCGTCGTGGGCACCGGGATGACCGAAGCTCCGCCCGGATCGGTCAAGGGGCTCCAGCTGGTGGTGCCGGACATCGAGAGGGCGCACGCCGAACTGCTGGCCCGGGGCGTACAGGTCAGCCCGGTCCAGCACTTCGTGGCGGGGGGCCGGGTGAACGGGCACGGCGAGGCGTGGAACAACTTCGTGTTCTTCAACGACCCGGACGGGAACGCCTGGGCGGTCCAGGAGGCGCCGGCCGCCGTGCAGTCCTCGGGTGGTCCCCGAGAAGTCCTTGGGTAGGCTCCGGGAATGGCTGAACACGAGGGAAGCGTGCGGGTGGACAGCTGGATCTGGTCGGTCCGGCTGGTCAGGACGCGGGCGCTGGCGGCCGCCGCCTGCCGGGCCGGGCACGTCCGGGTGAACGGCGAACGGGCCAAGCCGGCCCAGGCGCTGAAGCCCGGGGACGAGGTCCGGGTCCGCGAGGAGGGGTACGAGCGGGTCGTGGTGGTGCAGAAGCTGATCCGCAAGCGGGTCGGCGCCTCGGTGGCGGCGGAGTGCCTGGCCGACAACAGCCCGCCGCGGCCGCCGCGCGAGTTCGTCGCGGCGGCCGGGACACGGGACCGCGGGGCCGGGCGCCCCACCAAGCGGGAGCGCCGCGACCTGGACCAGCTGCGCGGGCACTGAGCGGCACCGAGCCGTCACACGGCGGCGGTCCGTTAGGCGGTGGCGGTGGTGGTGCTGAGCACCCTGGCGAGGAAGCCGCCGAGGTTACCCACCGTCCGGTCGATCTGCTGCTCCAGCGGCAGCGACTCGTCGGGCCTGGTGACCAGGGTGGACTTCTTCAGCCCGCGCACGTAGAGCGAGCAGGCCAGGTCGGCGCAGATGTACGTGCCGACCGTGTTGCCCTCGCGCCCGGCCGCCCCGGCCCTGCGGGCGGCGAGCAGCGCGACCCCTGACCCGGCGTGCGCGGTGATGCACAGCGAGCACACGTTGGTCTTGGTCAGGCTCCGCCGGATCACCGGCGAGCGCAGCGTCACCCCGACGAGCTCGCCCCCGTACGGCGCCACCAGGTACGCCCGGTCGGGCGCGCCCTGGTCCCGCCAGCCGAGGAAGTCCAGCTGCTCCCAGGGAAGTTCGGCCAGCCCCCGGGGCAGGTTGAGCCGGCGGGCCTCGCCCTTGGAGCAGTTGACGAAGGACGCGCGGATCTCGTTCTCACCCAGGGGTTCCATGCTGCGGAAACTAACACCGGCCCGCCCGCCGTGTCGCGCCGATTTCACCCGGTGCGGACCGGATGGGCCGCCTGGACGGCGAGCCGCCGCGGGGCGTCCTCGCCGATCCGGGTGAGCAGGTCGTCCAGGGCGAGGAAGGCCTCCCAGCGCTCCCGCCCGCCGGCGGCGGCGAGCCTGTCGACCACCCGGTCCTCCAGATCCTGGACGCGCTTGTTCTTCCAGGCCTTGTCGGCCAGGCTCACCAGCAGTTCCTCGACGGTGACGCCGGGTTCCCCCCAGCTCGCGTGGCTGCGGGCGAAGCGGGCGAGGTGCTCGGGCACGCCGCGGGAGAGCAGCAGGGCGTGGCCGGCGGCCTCGTGCCGGGAGCCGGGGGCGGAGAGCTCCTCGGGGTGGACGGTCTTGCCGATGTCGTGGGTGGCGGCGCCGTACCGGACCGCCCCGCCGTCGAAGACCAGGCCCTCGCGGGCGCAGAAGTCGGCGATCTCCTCGGCCACCTGGTGCACCAGCGCGAGGTGGGCGACCAGTCGGGGCGGGGCGTCGACGGCCCGCAGCAGGTCGGCGACGTCGGGGGGCAGCGGCGGCAGGGTGGTGGTCACGGCCGGAGGGTAGCCCGCCCGGTGACGGCTTGTCAGTGGGGGTCCGTAGGCTTCGACGGTCCGGTCCCGGCGCAGGAGGGGGGTGCCGGGACCGGCCCGACGGAGCCGGGAGGTGCTACTTCTTGAAGGCGACACCGGCGTACGCCGAGACGTCCTGCCAGCCCTCGGGGAGTTCGGTGGTGGGCACGTGGCCCGCGGTGGGGCGCCAGAGCGGGAGCTGGACGAGCCCGGGGCCGGTGAACTCGAAGTCGCCGAAGAAGGGCTCGACGCCGGCCCGCGACCGCAGCACGAGCGGGGCGCTCGCGCTCTTGTAGATCCGGGTGCCCTCGGCGGCGCTCTCGCGGGAGGCGAAGTCCGGGCTGCCGTGGGAGAGGATCAGCGCGCTGCCCGGGGCGAGCGCGTCGCGCAGGGTGCCGACGAGCTGCTGGGCCCCCTCCTCGTCGCGGATGAAGTGCAGGACGGCGACCAGCATCAGCGCGACCGGCTGGGAGAGGTCGACGGCTCCGGCGAGCGCGGGGTGGCCGAGGATCGTGGCCGGGTCGCGCAGATCGGCCTCGATCACCGAGGTGTGCCCGGCGGGGTGGCTCGCCAGCAGGGCGCGGGCGTGGGTGGCGACGATCGGGTCGTTGTCCACGTACACCACCCGGGCGTCCGGGGCGACCCGCTGGGCGACCTCGTTGGTGGAGCCGACCGCGGGGATGCCGGTGCCGATGTCGATGAACTGGCGCACGCCGCGGCTCGCCGCGAACTCGACGGCGCGGCCGAGGAACTGGCGGTTGGTGCGGGCCAGCAGGGGCAGCGCCGGGTAGGCGGATATCGCGGCCTGGGCGGCCTTGCGGTCGGCCTCGAAGTTGTCCTTGCCGCCGAGGTAGTAGTCGTACATCCGGGCGGTGTGCGGGACGCCGGTGTCCAGCTCGCTCGGCGGCTGCCAGTCGTCGGCTCTGGCCCAGCCCCACTCGGTGTCCGCGGTCCGGCCGATCGCCGCGCTGTCCTCGTACATCCTGTCCGCCCCCAATGCGCCATGCCGGAATCGTTCGGCTACCGCCCGTCCACGCGGTGCGCGGTGATCGTATCCAAGGACACACCGTGGAAACAGCGGGAGTTCAGGTTTACGCAACACCCGGTGACGGAATGTGTGCACGTCAAGCCCGGAGCGGCCGGCCCTCCCGGATCGCCCGCCGGGGCCGTCGTCCCTATGCTGGCTGCCGATGACTGCCGACCGCCGCACCGTACTGCGCACCACCGCCAGGTTCGCCGCCCTCGCCGCCACCGGTGCCCTCCTCACCTCCTGCGGCACCGGGACGCCCCGCAGGGCCGACCCGGGGGCGCTCGCCGCGCACCCCGGCACCGTGGACCCGCAGCACACCACCGACCCGGCCTGGAACGGCGGCGAGGGCCCTGCCTCCGCCACGCCCACCGCCTCGGCGGAGCCCCGGGCCGCCGACGGGCCGACGGCGGTCGCCGCCCAGCCCGCCACCCCGCCCGCGCTGCCGCCGCTCGCCCCCGGCACCCCGGTCGAGGTCGCGTACGGGCCGCGCACCGGCGGGAACGTGGCGCTCACCTTCCACGGCAGCGGTGACCCGAAGCTGGCCACCGCGCTGCTGGAGGCCGCCGAGCAGCGCGGCGTCAACGTGACCGTGATGGCCGTCGGCAGCTGGCTCGACCAGCAGCCGCAGATGGCCCGGCGGATCCTGGACGGCGGCCACGAGCTGGGCAACCACACCCAGAACCACCTCAACATCTCCGCCATGACACCGGACCAGGCGCGCGCCGAGATCGCCCAGTGCGCGGAGCGCCTCCAGCGGCTCACCGGCTCGATCGGCCGCTGGTTCCGCCCCTCCGCCGCGCAGTACGCCACCCCGATGGTGCGCGAGCAGGCCAGGGCGGTCGGGTACGAGCACGTGCTGTCCTTCGACGTCGACCCGCGCGACTACAACGACCCCCCGGCCGCCGAGCTGCAGCGCCGGGTGCTGAACGCGGCGCGCGGCGGCTCGGTGGTGGCGCTGCACCTGGGCCACCAGTGCACGGTGGACGCGCTGCCCGCCATCCTGGACGGCCTGGCGAAGGCCGGGCTCAAGCCGGTGACCGCCAGCCGGCTCTGCGCGTGAGCATGCGCGGGGACGTGTGAGGACGTGTGGGGACGCGTGAGCATGCGCGCGGACGCGTGAGCCGGTGATCAGACCATCGGGTCGTCGTCCTTGTACGGGCGCAGCCGCAGGGTGCGGGCGTCCGAGTCGCGGATCGCGTCGGCCCGGTTGACCAGCTCCTCCAGGTCGTCCCGTCCGGCGTGGATGAACCGCCCGTGCAGCCCGTCGAAGCGGCCCCGGGCGGCGTCCACGGTGACCGCGACCATGTACGGGATGGAGCCCCAGGCGGTGGCGTCCCGGAACATCGGCATCCCCGCGGTCATGTCGGTGGCCACCGCGCCGGGGCTGATGTCGAGGACGACGATGCCGTTGCGGGCGAGCGAGTCCGCCATGTTGTCGGAGAGCTGGAGCAGCGCGCCCTTGGAGGTGGCGTACGCGGTGTAGTTGCCGTCCGGGCGCAGCGCGAAGCCGGAGTTGAGGTTGACCACCCGGCCCTGCCGCCGGGCGACCATGCCAGGCAGCACGCAGCGCAGCAGGTTGTAGGGGCCGCGCAGGTTGGTCTCGATCACCTGCCACCACTGGTTGGCGTCGGTCTCCCAGAGCGGCACCTCGGCGCGGTCGACCAGGCCGGCGTTGTTGACCAGCAGGTCGGTCGGCCCGAGGTCGCGCTCGACCACCCGGACCGCCTCGCGCACCGAACCGGGGCGGGTCACGTCGGCGGTCACGGCGACACCCCGGGAGCCGCGCTTGACGCACTCCTTGAGGGTGTCGGTCAGCGTCTCGTGGGTGCGTCCGACCAGGCCGACGGACATCCCCTCGGCGGCCAGGCCGATGGCGATCTCCCGGCCGATGCCCCGGCCGGCGCCGGTGATCAGGGCGACCTGTCCTACGAGCGATCCCGTCGACACCGTGTGCTCCCTTCGCCGTCCCCGGCCCTGTCCGATTCCGCCCCGGCCCTGCCGTCCTCCGCCCCCGGCCCCCGTCTGCGGCATTCTGTCGGCCGCCGGGCGGAGCCGGCTCCGGCACACGGAGCCGGGGCCGCCGCCTCACTCGTTCGGGGGAATCCTGACACCGGCACCGCGCCGGGGAGGGGGTGACCTACTGGCCGGTACGGAGTAGTAACGTCGTCGGGGCGGTGCCCGGTGCACCCATTCCGGCACACCGGCCCCGTCGTCCAGCGGCTCGCTGGGCCACCCCGCAGCTGGGCGACCCCCAGCTCCACCGAAGGGCAACTGAGTGAGTGACATCGCGCGCGTCGGAGTGATCGGCTGCGGCCTGATGGGGTCGGGCATCGCCGAGGTCTTCGCCCGGGCCGGGCTGGACGTCCTGGTGGCGGAGGCCAGTGGCGAGGCGCTGGAGTTCGGCCGCACCCGGCTGACCAACTCCCTGGACACCGCGGTCAAGCGGGGCAAGCTGACGCCGGAGCAGCGGGACGAGGCGCTGGCCCGGCTGTCCTTCACCGTCGAGCTGTCCGACTTCGCCGACCGCGACCTGGTGGTCGAGGCCGTCGCCGAGCGCGCGGACATCAAGGTCAAGATCTTCGAGACCCTGGACCGGGTGGTCGAGCGCCGCGACGCGATCCTCGCGTCCAACACCTCCTCGATCCCGATCGTGAAGCTGGCCGCCGCCACCACCCGCCCCGAGCAGGTGATCGGCCTGCACTTCTTCAACCCGGCGCCGGTCCAGAAGCTGGTCGAGGTCATCCCGACCCTGACCACCTCGGCGACCACCACCGAGCGGGTCGAGGCCTTCGCCTCGCAGGTGCTCGACAAGGAGCCGATCCGCGCCCGCGACCGGGCCGGCTTCGTCGTCAACGCCCTGCTGGTTCCCTACCTGCTGTCCGCGGTGCGGATGTTCGAGTCGGGCGTGGCCACCGCCTCCGACATCGACAAGGGCATGGAGGCCGGCTGCGCCCACCCGATGGGCCCGCTGCGGCTGTGCGACCTGATCGGCCTGGACACCATCGTCTCGATCGCCGAGTCGATGTACGACGAGTACAAGGAGCCGCTGTACGCCGCTCCCCCGCTGCTCTCCCGGATGGTCGACGCGGGCCTGCTGGGCCGCAAGTCCGGCCGCGGCTTCTACGACTACACCGCGAGCGCCTGACGCCCGCGGCGCTTCCGGACACGGGGGCCCGGCGACCGCGAACCGGTCGCCGGGCCCCGCGTTTGACCTGACGTCAGCTGTTGATGGTGTAGCTGTCGCCGTACACCTTCCACTTCAGCGGCGGGTTGAGGTCGAAGTTCTTGGCGTTGAGGAAGACCAGCTGCTCGGTGTCGACCCGGCTGGTGTCGGAGTGGGCCTCCTCCTTCTTCATGACCACCTTGCGGGCGTCCAGGAAGGCCTTCAGGTAGGTGGCCTCGTCGCCGCCCTGGGCAGGCGTCCTGGCCTTCTTCATCGCGGCGGCGCGGATGCCGCCGAAGCTGTCCGAGCTGGTGCCCGGGCCGTGCATCACGATGGCGTCGTAGTAGGCGAACTGGCCCAGCGCGCGCAGGCCGTCGCTCTTGCCCTGGCTGACGGCGGGGTTGAAGTACACCCGGTCGCGCTCGTCGTTCTGGGCCTGCTGGAAGACGGTGTCCTTGGCGGCGGTGGCCCAGTCCTTCTCGAACGCGGAGCCGAGGCCGGCGTGCGAGTCGGTGCCGTTGACCTTCTTCAGGGCCGGCAGGTACTTGGCCAGGACGTTGCCGGGCTTCAGGTCGGTGTAGTGCTGGACCAGCTCCAGCATGTCACCGGTGCCGGAACAGAAGCCGATGATGCCGGCGGTGTAGCCCCGGCCGTCCTTGATGTCCTCGATGTACTTGTACTGGGCCTTCCAGTCCAGCGACGAGTTCTCCGCGCTGGACACCAGCTGCATGGCGATGTCCTTCTTGTGCGGGTCGTCCAGCCCGGCCGCGGCGAGCCGGACGGCGGCGGCCGGCGACGGGGCGGCCTGGGCCGCCGTGGTGGCCGCGACGGTCAGGGGGGCGGCCACCAGGGCGGCGGCGAGGGCGATGCGGAGGGCACGACGGGGCTGCGAACGCATGGAACGGCTCCGATTCCTCGATGGGTTAGGAAACTTTCCTAACGAGAAGAAGGAAACGCCCTCGGCCGCACTCCCGCAAGGGTTTTGACGGAACCTCTTCAAGAGATCTTGGGGCCGCGGACCGGCCCGCGCCGTCGCACGGCTCAGTACGCCCGGCGCCTCACCCACCAGACCGCCCCCGCGCACGCGGCCACGCCCAGGGCCGCCGTCCAGCCGGACTCGACGAACTGGAACGGCCAGAACCGGTCCGCCGGCTGGTACACCTCGTGGGCGGTGTAGCCGCCGTCCCGCACCAGGGCCTGGAGCCGGGCGAAGTCCCCGAGGCCGTAGAACGCGTCGCCGGGGATCCGGTTCCCGGCCGGGTCGGAGAACCAGACGTTCAGCACCCAGCGGTCGTCCAGCGCCATGGGCACCATGGAGTGCCTCGGCTCCTCCAGCGGAGGCAGGTAGTGCGCGCGCACGGCGTGGGCGAGGAACGGCAGCGCGACCGAGGCCGCCAGGCCGGCCCCCACCGCGGCCACCGTCCGGCGCAGCACCGCACCGGCCAGCGCCGCGACCCCGAAGGCCACCAGCACCCGGCCGACCAGCACCGGCGGCGTCTGCACGAAGACCTCCGGGCTGAACCGCCCGTCCCTGAGCGTCAACGGCTCGCTCCACCAGCGCAGCACCAGTCCGAACAATGCCGCCACGACGGTCAGCGCCGCGCCGCCCACGACCAGGCCGCCCACCGTCCAGCGGGTCCGCCCGGCGCCCTGGGTCCAGGCGAAGCGCACCGTGCCGTGCTCGAACTCCCTTGCCAGCAACGGCCCTCCGAGGAAGGCCCCGAAGGCTCCGCCGAGGACGTAGAGCACGGCGCCGAACTCCTGCAACCCGTCGCCGTACTGGCGCAGGAACTGCTTGTACGCGGCCGTGCAGGCGTCGGCGGCCGGGTCACAGGAGCTCGCGCCCGTGCGCTCCAGCCCGTCGTGCAGGTACCAGCCGTGGGCCAGCAGCGCCAGCGAGACCACGGCCATCATCGTCAGCAGGGTCACCAGCGCCGGCCGGTGGCGCAGCCCGGCCGCCCGCAGCACGGCGGAGCGGGGCGGCGCGAGGGTCGGGGACGTCACGGCAGCAGCACCTTCTCGTTCGGAGGGACGGCTCCGCGCGGCCCCGGGAGGGCGGAGGCGGCCGGCTCGCGCAGGTAGGCGAGCACCAACTCCGTCAGCCCGACGCGCTGTTGGCGCCAGGAGCCGGAGACGGGAGCGTCCGCGCCACCGGTACGGACCAGCAGGTGGGACTGGGCACCGGCGCGGCGGTCGCGGACCACCGGCAGCCGCCCGGCGACCTCGCCGGCCTCGGCGGTGGGACCGGTGAGCATCCGGTGGCCGCCCAGCAGATCGTCCACCTCCCCCGCCACCTGGACCCGGCCGGCGCCGAGCGCCACCAGGTAGTCGCAGCTCTGCTCCAGCTCGTTGACGGCGTGTGAGGAGAACACCACCGACATGCCGTCCTCGGCCACCGCGGTCAGCAGCACGGCCATGAAGTCGTGCCTGGCGAGCGGGTCCAGGGCCGCCAGGGGCTCGTCCAGCAGCAGGAGTTCGGGGCGTTTGGCGAGGGCCAGGGCGAGCGACACCTGGGCCTGCTGGCCGCCGGAGAGGCGGCCGTACCTGCGGTCCAGCGGGATGCCGAGGCCCTCCAGGTGGGCGCGGGCCCGGCCCCCGTCCCAGCGGCGGTTGAGATGACGCCCCATCGCCAGCAGGTCGCGGACGGGCAGGCCCGGATAGAGCGCGGCGTTCTGGGCGACGAATCCGATCCGGTCCAACGCGCGCGGCGAGCCGGGTGCCTGGTCGCCGAGGACGGTCAGCGCGCCCTCACTGGGCAGGGCCAGCCCCGCGGCGAGGCCGAGCAGCGTGGTCTTGCCGGCGCCGTTCGGGCCGACCAGGGCCACCACGTGCCCGGCGGGCACGGCGAGCCGGCAGTCCCGCAGCGCCCAGGAGCGGCGGTAGCGCTTGCCGAGCCCGGCACAGTCGATCACCGTGTCCGCGGCCATCAGGCCACCACCCCGTCCCGGCCCTCGCGCAGGTCGCGCAGCGCGTCCTCGAACACCGCGGCCATCCCCTCCTCGTCCAGCCCGGCGGTCCGCGCCGAGCGCATCCAGTCCAGCAGCCCCCGGCGCAGCGCTGCCCGTTCGCGCAGCGGCACCACCCCGGCCGGCAGGCCCCGCACGAAGGTGCCCTGGCCCCGGCGGCCGACCGCGAGGCCGCGGTGCTCCAGCTCGCGGTACGCCTTGAGCACCGTGTTCGGGTTGATCGCCAGTCCGGCCACCGCCTCGCGCACCCTGGGCAGCCGGTCCCCCTCGGTCAGCCAGCCCATCCGCAGCGCCTGTTCGACCTGCTGCACGAGTTGCAGGTAGGTCGGGACGCCGGAGGCCGGGTCCAGGCGGAACTCGATCGGGGAGGGCTGGTCCGCTTCTTTATCTACTTCCATAGGTAAAGAGATAAGCGACGGACTGATGATCCGTCAACCCAGGGAAAGGCGAAGGGCCCCGCCCCGGACTCGTGGTCCGGGGCGGGGCCCTTCGTCAGCCGCTGCCGCGTCAGGCGCCGCGCAGCACCGCGCCGGTGCGGGCGACGGCCTCGGCGACGGCCGCCTCGCGGGCGGCGGTGGCCTCGTCGGCGGTCAGGGTGCGGTCGACCGCGCGGAAGCGCAGCGCGTACGCCAGCGACTTCTTGCCCTCGCCGACCTGCTCGCCGGTGAACACGTCGAACAGCCGGATGGCCTCCAGCAGTTCGCCCGCGCCGGAGCGCAGCGCGGCCTCGACGTCGGCGGCCGGGACGGCGGTGTCGACGATCAGCGCGACGTCCTGGGTCGCCACCGGGAAGCCGGAGACGGTCGGGCCGTTGACCCGGGCCGCGCCGTCGGCGGTGAGCAGGTCGATGTCGATCTCCATCGCGGCGGTGCGGGCCGGCAGCCCGAGCGCCTTGACCACCCGCGGGTGCAGCTCACCGGCGTGGCCGACCACCCGGTCGGTGCCGGCCACCAGCAGCTCGGCGCAGCGGCCCGGGTGCCAGGGCGCCAGCTGCCCCTGGCGGACGGTCAGCTCGACGCCGGCCGCGCGGGCCACCGTACGGGCCGCCTCGACGGCGTCCGCCCAGAAGGCCTGGGCGCCCTTGCCCCACCAGCCCGACGGCAGCCGCTCGCCCGCGAGGGCGACGGCGATCCGGCGCGGCTGGTCCGGCAGCGCGGCGTCCAGCTCGGCGAGCTCCTCGTCGCTGGGCCGGTGGTCGACGGCCGGACGCGGCGCCACGGACAGCTCGTCCTTGGGCAGGAAGACCGTGCCGGTCTCGAAGACCGCCAGGTCGGTGTTGCCCCGGCCGACGTTGCGGCGCAGCGCGCCGAGCAGGCCCGGCAGCAGCGTGGTGCGCAGCGCCGGCTCCTCGTCGTTCAGCGGGTTGACCAGCTTCACCGTGCGACGGCGCCGGTCGTCCGCCTCCAGGCCGAGCGCCTCGAAGACGGCCTCGCCGATGAACGGGTAGTTGTTGACCTCGACGTAGCCGGCCCCGGCCACCGCGACGCCGATCCGGCGGTTCACCCGCTGGGCCTCGGTCAGGCCCTTGCCCGGGGGCACGTCGGGCATCCGGGCGGGGACGTTGTCGTAGCCCTCCAGCCGGATGACCTCCTCGGCGAGGTCGTACGGGTCGGTGAGGTCGGGGCGCCAGGTCGGCGGGGTGACCTCCAGGACGTCGGCGCCGGAGACCGAGCAGCCGATCTCCTGGAGACGCCGGGTGACGGTCTCGCGGCCGTACCCGGTGCCGGCCACCCGGTCGGGCAGGTCGGCGGCGATGGTGATGGTGCGCACCGGGTGCGGGGCCGCGATGTCGGTGACCCCGGCCTCGGCGGTGCCGCCGGCGATCAGGACCAGCAGGTCGACGGCGCGCTGCGCGGCGGCGCGGGAGGCGTCCGGGTCGACGCCGCGCTCGAAGCGCTTGGACGCCTCGGAGGGCAGCTTGTGCCGCTTGGCGCTGCGGGCGATGGCGACCGCGTCGAAGTGCGCCGCCTCGATGATCACCTCGGTGGTGCCCGGGCCGGCGGCCGGGTCGAGGATCTCGGTGGAGGCGCCGCCCATCACGCCGGCCAGGCCGATCGGGCCGCTGTTGTCGCAGATCAGCAGGTCCTCGGCGGAGAGCTTGCGCTCCACGCCGTCGAGGGTGGTGAGGGTCTCGCCCTGCTCCGCCCGGCGGACCGTGATCGGGCCGTCCACCCGCTGCTTGTCGTAGGCGTGCAGCGGCTGGCCGACCTCCAGCATCACGTAGTTGGTGATGTCGACGGTCAGCGAGATCGGCCGGATGCCCGACTTCTGGAGCCTGCGCTGGAGCCAGATCGGGGACTTGGCGTTCGGGTCGACGCCGATGACCGTACGGGCCACGAAGCGGTCGCAGCCGGTCTGGTCGTTGACCTTCACCAGGTAGCCGAAGGAGTTCGCCGGCGGCACGTCGAGCAGCGCCGGGTCGGCCAGCGGCAGCCCGTACGCGGCGGCGGCCTCGCGGGCCACGCCGCGCATGGACAGGCAGTAGCCGCGGTCCGGGGTGACGGCGATGTCGAGCACCTCGTCGACGAGCTGGAGCAGCTCGATGGCGTCGGTGCCGGGCTCGAACTCCGGCGGGAGCACGATGATGCCGTTGTGGTCGTCACCCATGCCCAGCTCGCGGGCGGAGCAGATCATGCCGGCCGAGGTGTGGCCGTAGGTCTTGCGGGCCGCGATCGGGAACGGGCCGGGCAGCACCGCGCCCGGGAGCACGACCACGACCTTGTCGCCGACGGCGAAGTTGGTCGCACCGCAGACGATCTCCTGCGGCTCACCGGTGCCGTTGGCGTCGCCGACGTTGACGAAGCAGTGCCGGATCGGCTTCTTGAAGCCGGCCAGCTCCTCGATGGAGAGCACCTCGCCGACCACCAGCGGGCCCTTGAGGTCCGTGCCGAGCTGCTCGACGGTCTCGACCTCCAGGCCGGCCCTGACCAGGCGCTCCGCGACGTCACGGCCCGTCTCGCCGGCCGGCAGGTCGACGTACTCACGCAGCCAGGAAAGCGGGACGCGCATCAGATCTCCATCCCGAACGGGAGGGTGAAGCGGACGTCACCCTCGACCATGTCGCGCATGTCGGCGACGTTGTGACGATTCATCAGGATCCGCTCCAGGCCCAGGCCGAAGGCGAACCCGCTGTAGCGGTTCGGGTCGACACCGCAGGCGACCAGCACCCGCGGGTTGACCACGCCGCAGCCGCCGAGCTCGATCCAGCCCTCGGAGGAGCAGGTGCGGCACGGCCGGTCCGGGTTTCCGACGCTCGCGCCGCGGCACACGAAGCACTGGAGGTCGATCTCCGCGCTCGGCTCGGTGAACGGGAAGTAGGACGGGCGCCAGCGCAGTTCCAGGCCGCCGCCGATCAGCTTCTCGACCAGCACCTCGATGGTGCCCTTGAGGTCGGCGAAGGTGATGCCCTCGTCCACCGCGAGGCCCTCGACCTGCCGGAAGACCGGGGTGTGGGTGGCGTCCAGCTCGTCCGTCCGGTAGACCCGGCCCGGGCAGACCACGTAGACGGGGGGCTCGCGGTCGAGCATGGTGCGGGCCTGGACCGGGGAGGTCTGGGTGCGCAGCACCACGCCGGAGTCGGCGGAGCCGTCCGGGGCCTGGACGAAGAAGGTGTCCTGCATGGAGCGGGCCGGGTGGTCCGGGCCCAGGTTGAGGGCGTCGAAGTTCAGCCACTCGGCCTCGACCTCGGGGCCCTCGGCCACCTGGTAGCCCATCGCGACGAAGGTGTCCTCGATGCGCTCGGCCATGGTGGTCAGCGGGTGCCGGGCGCCGCGCGGGGCGCGGTCGTACGGCAGCGTGACGTCCACCGCCTCCTCGACCAGCACGCGGGCGTCGCGCTCCGCCTCCAGTTCGGCCTGCCGCTTGGCGAGGGCCTGGTTGACGGCCCCGCGGGCCTGGCCGATCAGCTTGCCCGCTGCGGCCTTGGCGTGCGGGGGGAGGGCGCCGATCTCGCGGTTGGCGAGCGAGAGCGCCGAGCGGTCGCCGGTGTGGGCGACCTTGGCCTGCTTCAGCTCGTCCAGGGAGCCGGCGGCGGCGAACGCGGCGATCGCCTCGTCCCGCGCCTGCTCCACCACCTCGGGCTTGAGTGCCTCGACCTCGACCGGGTCGTACGACTTGTTGGGTGCCGACATCTCTATCTTTCCCGTGCTCCTGCTCGTCCGTGCTCAGGTGTGGGGTCGCCTTCACGTCACGCCCGGCGGGGCCGGGGCACGGGCAGCCGGTCGCCGTTCACCGGAGGCTCACGGGAGTGGTGTCCGCGGCTCAGCCGCGCAGGGCGTTGCGCAACGCCAAAGGTCGAGTGTAGTCGCAGCGCGTAGCGCGGCTGCCGTGAAGCCCGCCCGGCCCCGACCTACACCATGCTGTGCTGGTCGTTCATGCTCTTTCAGAGCATGCGGTGCTTGTCGTTCATGCTCTTTCAGAGCATGAAGTCGGGCACGCCGGCGGGCAGGATAAATCGGAACCGGGCGCCGCCGCCGGGCGCGCGGTCGACGCGGATCGAGCCGCCGTGGGCCTCCACGATGCCCTTGACGATGTAGAGGCCCAGGCCCGTGCCACCGCGCTTGGACCCGCGCCAGAAGCGCGTGAAGACGCGCGGCATCGAGTCCTCGGGGATGCCACTGCCTTCGTCGCTCACGGTGACCGCTGTGCCTTCCACGATGCGGGGCGGGGTGCCGTTGCGCTCCCAGAGGGGCGCCTCGACGACCTCCTTGGCCGGTGCCACCTCGATCGTGACAGTTCCCTCGCCGTGCCGCACCGCATTTTCCAGCAGGTTGGCGAGCACCTGGTCGACCTTGTCCGGGTCGGCCCACAGCACCGTCAGCGGCTCGCCGATCCGGATGTCGAAGCGCTCCTCGGGGATGCCGGTGGCGACCTTGCGCTCGACGTGCCGGCGCACCGCCGCCGCCAGGTCGACCACCTGCTTGCGCAGCTCCAGCCGGCCCGCGTCGATCCGGGAGATGTCCAGCAGCTCGGCGATCAGCCGGGTGACCCGGTCGGCGTCGGCGTCCACGGTCTCCAGCATCAGCCGCTTCTGCCCGTCGGTGAACCGCTCCCACTTGGCCAGCAGCGTCGCCGTGAAGCCCTTGACGCTGGTCAGCGGGGAGCGCAGCTCGTGCGCCACGGTGGCGATCAGCTCGGCGTGGCTGCGCTCGGTGCGGCGCCGGGCCTCGGTGCCGCGCAGGGCGATCACCAGGCGCTCCAGCGGCCCGCAGGGCGCGCGGCGGACGTACCGGGCGGAGACCAGCACCTCACGCCCCCCGGGCAGCAGCAGGTTGCGCTCCGGCTGGCGGGTGCGGATGGCCAGTCCGCCGTACGGGTCGGTCAGCTGCCACCAGCGGCGGCCGTCCAGGTCCTCCAGCGGGAGGACGTCCTCCAGGGCGCCGCCGAGCGCGGCCTTCGGGAGCACGCCGGTGAGCCGGGCCGCGGCCCGGTTGAAGCAGACCACCCGGCCCAGCGCGTCGGCGACCACCAGGCCGTCCGGTAGGTCGTCCGGGTCGAGCTCGGGTCCGCTGCCGACCATGGGTTGCCTCCCCGATTACCCACCGTGCCGTTCCCCCCACAGAGGCAGACCCTAGCGCCTCCCAGGCGCCCGCAGTAGGGCTTGCGGGGTGGATCCTGTCCGATCGGACCGGGGCGGCCGGGGCGCGTGCGCCGCCTGGCGGAGGCGGGGTCGGCGCGGAGCACCGGCGACCTCCCCGGGTACGTCAGGCCTGCGCGCGGCAGCCGCCGGGCGAACGCTGCGCGCGCGCCGAGGCGTACAGGCAGACGGCCGCCGCGGTGGCCAGGTTGAGGCTCTCGGCGTGACCGTGGATCGGGACGCGCACGACCTCGTCGGCGAGCGCGCGGGTCTCCTCCGGAAGCCCCCACGCCTCGTTGCCGAACACCCATGCGCCGGGTGCGCCCAGGGTGCCCTCGTCCAGCTCCCGGTCCAGGTCGCGCTCGCCCGCGCCGTCCGCGGCGAGCACCCGGACACCGGCCTCGCGCAGCCTGCCGACGGCCTCCTCGACCGGCACGCCGACCGCCACCGGCAGGTGGAACAGGCTGCCCACGGAGGCCCGGACGGCCTTCGGGTTGTAGAGGTCCACCGAGGCGTCGGTGAGCACCACGGCGTCCGCGCCGGCCGCGTCGGCGGTGCGCAGCACCGTCCCGGCGTTCCCGGGGTCGCGCACGTGGGCGAGGACCGCGACCAGCTTGGGGCGGGCCTTGAGCACCTCGTCGAACGGGGTGTCGATGAAGCGGCAGAGCGCCACGATGCCCTGCGGGGTCACGGTGTCGCAGATCCCGGCGATCACCTCGTCGGTGGCGGTCAGCACCGGCAGCCCCTCGGCCAGGACGGCCTCGACGATGTCCGCGTGCCGCTCGGCGGCCTCCAGGCCCACGTACACCTCGACCACGGCGTGCTCGGCCGTCCCCGGCAGCCGGCCGAAGGAGACGGCCTCCCGGACGGCCTGCGGGCCCTCGGCCAGGAAGCGGCGCTCCTTGGTGCGCTGGTTCCGCTTGGCGAGCCGGCGGGCGGCGACGACGCGCGGCGAGCGCAGGGAGGTGAGCAGGGGGGTCTCGGTGCTCGGCATGGTCTCGGTTCTCTGGAGGCGCTGACGGAGGCTGGAGGAGGAGGGAAGAACGCAGAACCGGACCCGCAGGAGAGCCTGCGGGTCCGGTGAGAGCTCAACCGATCTCGGAAGATCAGGCGGCGTCCGCGGCGGCCTTCGGGGCGTTCACGTCGGCCGGCAGCGCCTTCTGGGCGACCTCGACCAGGGAGGCGAACGCACCCGGGTCGTTGACGGCCAGGTCGGCCAGCATCTTGCGGTCGATCTCGACGCTGGCGGCCTTCAGACCCTGCACGAAGCGGTTGTAGGTGATGCCGTTGGCACGGGCCGCAGCGTTGATGCGCTGGATCCACAGCTGACGGAAGTCGCCCTTGCGCTTCTTGCGGTCGTTGAAGTTGTAGACCAGCGAGTGGGTGACCTGCTCCTTGGCCTTGCGGTACAGGCGCGAGCGCTGGCCACGGTAGCCGCTGGCGCGCTCCAGGATGACCCGGCGCTTCTTGTGGGCGTTGACTGCCCGCTTGACGCGTGCCACTTGATTACTCCTTGGGTTGGACCACGGACTACTTCACGTGGTCCGTCATTCGAATGGGTCGGGAAGGATCAGCTGCCCCGCCGACGGCTCGCACCGGGCGGGAGGGCGATCACTTGCCGAGAAGCTTCTTGATCTTCTTGGCGTCACCGGGGGCGGCCACGACGGTCCCGGCCAGCTTGCGGGTCAGCGTCGAGGGCTTGCGCTCCAGGAGGTGGCGGCGGCCGGCGCGCTCGCGCAGCACCTTGCCAGAGCCACTGATCTTGAAGCGCTTGCTGGCGCCACTGTGCGTCTTCTGCTTCGGCATTTCGCCGTATCTCCTCGTCGGTCCCGTCCACGCCCGCGCGGCTGCTGCCACGCGGGCGCGAACTGGATGGATCTGCGGTGACCGGGCGGGACGCCCCGTCACCCTGTGGGCCGGTCTCCCGGGCCTCCTGGCCGGTGAAGGCTCAGGCGCCCTGGGAGGCGGCCGGCTGCTCGACCGGAGCGTCGGCCTCGTCGGCCGGCGCCTCGGCCGGGGCGTCCTGCGCCTCGGTCACGGCGTCCACGGCGTCGTCCGCCTCGGCCGCGGCGTCCAGGGCGTCGTCCGCCTCGATCGCAGCGTCCAGGGCGTCGTCCTCCTCGGCGTCCGCAGGGGCGTCGGAGCCGGCGACGCGGCCCTGACGCTCGGCCTTGCGGGCGTCCGCGAGGGCGCGGGCCTCGGCCATCGCCTCGGTCTTCTTCTTGTGCGGGCCAAGGACCATGATCATGTTTCGGCCGTCCTGCTTGGGCGAGGACTCGACGAAGCCCAGGTCCTGGACGTCGTCGGCAAGCCGCTGAAGCAGACGGAAGCCCAGCTCGGGGCGGGACTGCTCACGACCGCGGAACATGATCGTGATCTTGACCTTGTCGCCCTGCTTGAGGAACCGAACGACGTGACCCTTCTTGGTGTCATAGTCGTGCGGGTCGATCTTCGGCCGGAGCTTCATCTCCTTGATGACCGTGTGCGCCTGGTTCTTGCGCGCCTCACGGGCCTTCATGGCCGACTCGTACTTGAACTTGCCGTAGTCCATGAGCTTGCACACCGGCGGCCGGGCGGTCGCCGCGACCTCGACCAGGTCGAGGTCGTACTCCTGCGCGAGCTCCAGCGCCTTGGCAAGCGGCACGATGCCGACCTGCTCGCCGCTGGGACCGACGAGTCGCACCTCGGGGACGCGAATCCGGTCGTTGATGCGGGGCTCGGTGCTGATGGGGCCTCCTCGGTTGCACCTTCTGCGATGCGGCCGTCGGACGGCGGTCGCACGTAGTGGACTCGACCACTGGGCGGGGCTTCATTCGTGCTGCGCTGTCCGGTACGTACACCGCCACACGAAAAAAGCCCCGCTCGGTACAAGCGGGGCTCCACACAACCGGGGGCGACGCCCGGTGAGGGGCGTTGCGGCGACTCGGCGCCAGAGGCGCCCGTCGCGGACCGGGACCCGTCGGCCCTGAGGCCGACCAGGTGGGAGACTTTCGCGGTTGCCCTCTCGGGCCTCCTCGGTGGAGCCTCCACTTGCTGGCCAGGTGCCCATACGGGATCCCGGCCGGTCAGTCTCGAAGCTTACAGGGTCACGCTGTCGAACGCTATTCCGCCCCGCCCCACGGTCGCGCGTGGGCACGGACACGACCGCCTCCCGGTGCGGATACGGCCGTGTCCCGGCGCGGATGGGGCCCCTTGTACGCTCCATGGGTACGGACCGATCGACACGATGGAACGAGCCCCCCTTGAGCAGCGAGCCCACCCAGAACCCCGGCGCGGACGACGACGCGATCGGCTTCGACGACCTCACCCGCGACATCGCCGAGGTCCCGGCCGTCGAGGTGATCACCACCGTGGCGGTGCACCTGATGAGCGCCGCCGCCGTCAAGTGCGGTCTCGCCGAGGGCGGCGAGAAGGACAAGGACCTGGACGAGGCCCGCAAGCTGATCACCGCGCTGGCCGGGCTGGTCACCGCCGGTGCCCCGGAGGTCAGCAACTTCCACGCCGCCCCGCTGCGTGACGGGCTGCGCTCGCTCCAGCTCGCGTTCCGCGAGGCCTCCATCGTCCCGGACGCGCCGGGCACCGGACCGGGCGAGAAGTTCACCGGGCCGGTCTACTCCTGAGACCGGCTCAGGACAGGAGCACCTACTGGAGCAGTAGGTGCTCCTGTTCCCGTCTACCGCTGGTAGAGCCGCTCCCCCGGCAGCTCCGCGCTCGCCGGCAGCACCGCGAGGTCCAGCCCCCGGTCCAGCCGCACCCGCAGCACCGGGTCGGCGGCCACCGCCTGCCCGACCCGCTGCGCGGCCGCCTGTAGCCCGGCCTGGTCCAGCGCCGGGTCGAACACCACCGCGAGCACCCCGTCCGAGTCCTCCGAGCCCGCCAGCAGCCCGCTGACCACCTGCGGCTCGGCCGCCAGCAGCCCGCGGACCGCCTCGCGCACCTCCGGGTCCAGGACCGGCGGCACGAACGCGCGGTTCTCCGCGAGCGCCCGCAGCCGGGCACCGCTCAGCTGGAAGGGCACCGGCCCCGCCGGGTCGATCAGCAGGGTGTCGGCGCGCTCCGAGAAGGCGACCATCGCGGCCTGCGGGGCCGCCGTCGGCGCCGGCCTGGCGTCGGCGCGCCAGCGGGCGAGCGCCTCCAGCGACGTGAAGGCCGGCAGCGCGCGGCGCCCGTCCGGGGCCTCCAGGACCGGGACGGCCATGTCGCTGGTCTTGTCGTGCCGGTGCCCGTGCTCGTCCACCTCGACCTCGCCGAGGATCGCGACGATCGGGACCATCAGCCGGGTGGGGGTCAGCGCCGCCAGCACCGCCGGCTCGGCCGCGCGGTCCTGCGACCAGCGGGCGAGGGCCTCGACGAGCGCCGGGTCGGCGGTGCCGTCGTCGTCGGAGAAGCCGGGATTCGGGATGCTCTTGCCGACGAACGCCGGGTTGGAGAAGTCTTTGCGGTCCACCCGCCCGACCCTATGCCACCGCGCGCGAGCGGCCCCAGTTCCCTGCACGCGGGGCCTACCCCCCGGTAGCGCGGTGTGGCACCCTGCGCCCATGGTGATCCTCGACGCGCCCGCGACCGCGCCCGCCCCGGTCTCCGACCGCCTCCGGTACGACCGCGCCACCGCCCACCTGGACGGCCCCGTGGCCGTCGTGGACCTCGCCGCGTTCGACGCGAACGCCGCCGACCTGGTCCGCCGGGCGGGCGGCAAGCCGATCCGGCTGGCCAGCAAGTCGGTCCGCTGCCGGGCGCTGCTGGAGCGGGCCCTGGCCGTGGACGGCTTCCTCGGGGTGATGAGCTTCACCCTGGACGAGTCGCTCTGGCTGGCCCGCACCGGCGTCCGCGACGTCCTGCTCGCCTACCCCTCCGCCGACCGGGCCGGCTTCGCCGAGCTGACCGCCGACCCGGAGGCCGCCCGCGAGATCACCGTCGTGCTGGACGACCCGGCCCAGCTGGACCTGATCGACGGGGCCCGGGGCGGCGACGCCGAGGTCCGGGTCTGCCTGGAGCTGGACACCTCGCTGCACCTGCTCGGCGGCCGGGTCCGGGTGGGCGCCCGGCGCTCGCCGCTGCGCACCCCCGAGGACCTCGGCGCCTTCGCCGAACTCGTCCAGCGCCGCCGGGGCTTCCGGGTGGTCGGCCTGATGGCGTACGAGGGGCACGTCGCCGGGGTGGGCGACCGGGTGCCGGGACGGCCGGTGCGCTCGCAGCTGATCCGGCTGATGCAGGCCAGGGCGAGGACCGAGCTGGCCGAGCGGCGGGCGGCGACGGTGCGGCGGCTGCGGCAGGTGGCCGACCTGGAGTTCGTCAACGGCGGCGGCACCGGCAGCGTGGAGTCCACCGTGGCCGAGCGCGCCGTCACCGAGGTGGCGGCCGGCTCCGGGCTGTACCTGCCGCAGCTGTTCGACAACTACCGCTCCTTCCGCGGCCGCCCGGCCGCGCTGTTCGGCCAGCCCGTGGTGCGCCGCCCCGGCCTCGGCGTGGTGACGGTGCTCGGCGGCGGCTACCCGGCCTCCGGCGCGGCCGGCCCGGACCGCTCGCCGGTCCCCTACCTGCCGGCCGGGCTGCGCTACGACCCGATGGAGGGCGCCGGGGAGGTGCAGACCCCGCTGCTCGGCCCGGCCGCGGACGACCTGCTGATCGGCGACCGGGTCTGGTTCCGGCACGCGAAGGCGGGCGAGCTGTGCGAACGCTTCGCCGAGCTGCACCTGGTCGAGGGCGACCGGATCGTCCGGACCGTGCCGACGTACCGGGGTGAGGGGAAGACGTTCCTCTGACGCTTCGTCCGCCGCTGCCCTAGCGTGGTGCCCGACACCGCGGCAGTGACGAGGGGAGCGGCATGGACGCCGAGATCACGGAGATTGCGACGAGGGGTGCGACCGCGCTGGCCGGCCTCATGGTCACCTCGGCCTGGGACCGGGTCAGGCCGCGGGTCGCCGCGCTGTTCGGCCGCAGGGCGGACTCGGTCTCCGAGGAACTGGACGAGGCCCAGGCCGAGCTGGTCGCGGCACGGGAGGGCGACGGCGAGTCCGCCGCCCGGAGCGTGCAGGGCGAGTGGGAGCCGAAGCTGCGCCGGCTGCTGGCCAACGACCCGGCCGCGGTCGCCGAACTCCAGGCCATCCTCGACGAGTTCGCCCCGAAGCCGGCCGAGCGGCCGAACGTGGTGCACAACGAGCTCAAGGACATGACGGTCAGCGGCGGCATCGTGATCCAGGCCGGCACCATCACGGCCCGCGACATCGGGAGCTGACCTTTCCGGAGCCTTAACTGGGCCCGATGGAACGGCTAACCACTGCCGTCCATCGGGCCTTTGCGCTGTTCCGGGGCCTACAGTGCGTCAACAAGCACAGCACGCGCGGCTATTGCCTTCTGGTCCAGACCAATCCTACGCTCTGGCCGGGGGCCGCGCGCCGGGCCGGCGGCTCCCGAACGGGCAGGCGTGCCCGTTCCCCCACGCACGCCCGGAACGACGGTCAAGGAGTCCCCACCCCATGTCCATCAAGCGAAGTGCCCTGTCCGTCGGCGTGATCGGCGCCGCGGTCCTCGCGGTGGCCGGTGCCACCGCCGGCACCGCCAGCGCCCACGGCACGATGACCAACCCCGTGAGCCGGGTCGCCGCCTGCTACGCCGAGGGCCCCGAGCACCCGGTGTCCCAGATCTGCAAGGACCTCGTCGCCGCGAGCGGCACCCAGCCGCTCTACGACTGGAACGAGGTCAACATCGCCAACGCCAACGGCAACCACCAGGCGGTGATCCCGGACGGCAAGCTCTGCTCGGCCAACCGCGACAAGTACGCCGCGCTGGACTGGCCGCGCACCGACTGGCCGGCCACCGCGGTGAAGGCCGGCGCCTTCACCTTCCAGTTCCGCACCACCGCGCCGCACGTCGGCACCCAGACCGTCTACATCACCAAGCCGGGCTACGACCCGACCAAGCCGCTGAAGTGGTCGGACCTCGACGCGACCCCGGTGGCCAAGGTGCAGGTCGACCGCAACGCCGTCAACGGCTCCTACTCCTACTCCGGCACCCTGCCGCAGCGCACCGGCCGCCAGGTCCTGTACACGGTGTGGCAGCGCAGCGACAGCCCGGAGGCCTTCTACGCCTGCTCCGACGTCGACTTCGGCGCCTCCACCACCGCCGTGTCCGCGCTCGCCGCCCAGGCCCCGGCCGCGCCCAGCGACGCCCAGATCGCCGCCGACGCGTCCAAGTCCACGGTCGCCCACCACGGCCACGGCGGGGACCCCGACTCCCCGGCCGGCCAGGTGGTCCCGACCGCCTCCGCGGCCGTGGGCGGCACCTCGTCCACCGGTCCGCTGCTGCTCGCCGGCGCCGCCGCGATCGGCGTCGGCTGGGCCGGCATGGTGCTCCGGCGCCGTCGTGTCGAGGCTGTTCGACACGACTCCTGACGCCGGACGCGGGACCGGGCCGGCCACACCCCCGTCCGGTCCGGTTCCCGTGGCACCACCCGCGACAGCGAACGGCGGCGGCCCACCCGGAGGATTCCCTCCCGGGTGGGCCGCCGCCGTGTGAGGAGCGCGGGGCTCGGGTGAGCGCGGGCTCAGGTGGTGGTGCCCCCGGCGCCGCCGGAGCCCGGGCCGGAGCCGGTCCCGGGCAGCCCCGGGATGCTCGGCAGCTTGCCCTTGTAGTCGGTGATGCCCTTGACGATGGTGTCCATCACCGCGACGTCCGGCGCCTTGTCGGCGATGTCGAAGCCGAAGCGCACCGAGACCAGCGACTTGCCGTCGGCCGACGGGAAGACCACGCTCTGCACGTAGCCGTTGTTGCCCTTGGGCGCGTCCACCTTCCAGCGGACCAGGTAGCCGTCCTGGCCGTTGACCTTCACGGCCTCCGACTTGAGCTCCTCGTGCCCGGTGATGTCGCCGTACGAGGTCTTGGCCGCCGCGACGACGTCGGCCTTGGCCGCCGACTGGGCGTCGGTGCCGCCGCCGGCGATCCGGCCGGTGTTCACGCCGCCGAGGGAGCAGTCGCCCTCGCCGCCCGCGCAGGTGTACGAGCCGACGATGAGCGAGGCGTAGCCGTCGGTGGTGGTGCCGGCCTCCCAGCCGGTCGGGGCCGGAACGGTGAGGCGGTTCACCACGTCGACCGCCTTGTCGGCGCTCGGGCGGGTCTTGCCGCCCCCGCTGCCGCCGTTTCCGTTCCCGCCGTTCCCGTTCCCGCCGCTTCCGCTACCGCCGTTGCCGCCCTTGCTGTCCCCGCTGCCGCCGTTGCCGTCGCCGCTGCCGGGGTCGCCGAAGCCCGGGAAGCCGCCCCACGGCCCGTAGCCGCCGCCCTGCGGGGCCGGGCGGGCGGAGCGCTGCTGGTGGTCCCCGTGGCCGTCCATGGCGAGGTAGGTGACGCCGGAGCCGGCGCCCAGGCCGAGCAGCGCGGCGAGGGCGGTCGCCAGCACGAGCTTGGAGGGCCTGCGCCAGGCCTTGCGCGGCGGCGGCGCGGGCGAGCCGTAGGCGGTGCCGAACGGCGGCGGCTCCGGGTAGCGGACGGTCGGGCCGTTCTCCAGCACC
>NZ_MSJQ01000297.1 GCF_014596515.1 Streptomyces sp. CBMA156 | reverse complement strand
GGCAGCGCGCCGCCCGGCTGGCCGCCGCGCTGGGTCTGTGGCGCGGCGCGGCGTACGCGGACTTCGCCGACGAGGAGTTCGCCCGTGCCGCGGCCCACCGGCTGGACGAGCAGCGCGTCGCCGTGCTGGAGGAGCACGCCGAAGCCCGCCTCGAAGCGGGCGGCGACCCGCTGTTCACCGGCGATCTCGCCGACCTGGTGGACCGGTACCCGCTGCGCGAACGGCTGCGGGCCGTCCAGTTGCGGGCGCTGTACCGGGCGGGGCGGCAGAGCGAGGCGCTGGCCTCGTACGCCGACCTGCGCGGCCGGCTGGCGGAGGACCTGGGGCTCGATCCGGGCCCCGGCCTGGCCGCGCTGCACGACGCGATCCTGCGGCAGGACCCGTCCCTGGACCCGCGGACGCCCGAACGGCCCGCCGCCGCTCCCGCTCCCCCGGGCGACGGCTCCCCCGCCGTCCCGTCCCCATTGCCCGCTGCTTTCCCCGCCGATCTCCCGTCCGACCTCCCGGCGGACCTCACCCCGCTGATCGGGCGCGACGCGCTGCTGACGCGGGTCGCCCGGCTCCTGGACGGCTCCCGCCTGGTGACGCTGACCGGCCCCGGCGGGGTCGGCAAGACGCGGCTGGCGATCGCCGCCGCACGACGCTTGACGGACGCCGCGCCCTCCTCCCCGCAGCGCCCCGACAGCGTCCGGTTCGTCGAGCTCGCCGGCCGGCAGGGCGACGCCGCCGACCTGGCCGCCGAGGTCGCCGCCGTCCTCGGCCACGCGAGCGCGACCGCCGTCGAGCCGGGGCGGGCCTTCAAGGACCTCGGCTTCGACTCGCTGCTCGCGGTCCGGCTGCGCAACCGGCTCCAGGAAGTCACCGGCCTGCGGCTGCCCGCGACCCTGGTGTTCGACCACCCGACCCCGGCCGTGCTGGCCGAGTTCGTCCGCGGCCGGCTGCTCGGCGCGCGCCCGGCGGGACCGGCCGCCGCCGCGGCGAAGCCCGCCGCGGCCACGGTCGCCCTCGACGAGCCGATCGCGATCGTCGGCATGAGCTGCCGCTACCCCGGCGGCGTCACCGACCCGGACCGGCTGTGGGAGCTGCTGGCCGCCGGCGGGGACGGCATCTCCTCCTTCCCGACCGACCGGGGCTGGGACGTCGCCGCGGTGTACGCCGGCGAGAGCGCGGGCTCCGCGACCGTCTTCGAGGGCGGCTTCCTGCACGACGCCGCCCGGTTCGACGCCGGGCTGTTCGGGATCTCGCCGCGCGAGGCGCTGGCGATGGACCCGCAGCAGCGGCTGCTGCTGGAAGCCTCCTGGGAGGCCTTCGAGAGCGCGGGCCTGGACCCGACCTCGCTGCGCGGCAGCAGGACCGGCGTCTACGCCGGCCTGATGTACCACGACTACGCGACCGGCGGCGGAGCCGTCCCGGACGAGGTCCAGGGCTTCCTGGGCACCGGCAACGCGGGCAGCATCGCCTCCGGCCGGGTGTCGTACACCTTCGGCCTGGAGGGCCCGGCGGTCACCGTCGACACCGCCTGCTCCTCGTCGCTGGTGGCGATGCACCAGGCGGCGCAGGCGCTGCGCTCCGGGGACTGCGACCTGGCGCTGGCCGGCGGGGTCACCGTGCTGGCCACGCCCGCGGTGTTCACCGAGTTCAGCCGCCAGGGCGGGCTGGCCTCCGACGGCCGCTGCAAGGCCTTCGCGGCCGCGGCCGACGGCAGCGGCTGGTCGGAGGGCGTCGGTGTGCTGGTGCTGGAGCGGCTGTCGGACGCCCGGCGCAACGGGCACGAGGTGCTGGCGGTGGTGCGGGGTTCGGCGGTGAACCAGGACGGTGCGTCGAACGGTCTGACGGCGCCGAACGGGCCTTCGCAGGAGCGGGTGATCCGCCAGGCGCTGGCCAGTGCGGGGCTGTCGGCCGCCGAGGTGGACGCGGTGGAGGCGCACGGGACGGGCACCAAGCTGGGCGACCCGATCGAGGCGCAGGCGCTGCTGGCCACCTACGGTCAGGACCGGTTCGCCGACCGGCCGCTGTGGCTGGGCTCGATCAAGTCGAACCTCGGGCACACCCAGGCCGCGGCCGGCGTGGCGGGTGTGATCAAGATGGTGCTGGCGATGCGGCACGGGGTGCTGCCGGCGACCCTGCACGTGGACGCGCCGTCCCCGCACGTGGACTGGTCGGCCGGCGCGGTGGAACTGCTCACCGAGGCCCGTCCGTGGCCCGAGGCCGGCCGGCCGCGCCGCGCGGGCGTCTCCTCCTTCGGCATCAGCGGCACCAACGCCCACGTCATCCTCGAATCCGTGCCGGCCATCGAGCCCGCCGAGTCTCCGGCTGTCGAAGG
>NZ_MSJQ01000296.1 GCF_014596515.1 Streptomyces sp. CBMA156 | reverse complement strand
ACCGAGCTGCTCGCCACCGAGGTCGCCGCCGTCCTCGGCCACGCGAGCGCGACCGCCGTCGAGCCGGGGCGGGCCTTCAAGGACCTCGGCTTCGACTCGCTGCTCGCGGTCCGGCTGCGCAACCGGCTCCAGGAAGTCACCGGCCTGCGGCTGCCCGCGACCCTGGTGTTCGACCACCCGACCCCGGCCGTGCTGGCCGAGTTCGTCCGCGGCCGGCTGCTCGGCGCGCGCCCGGCGGGACCGGCCGCCGCCGCGGCGAAGCCCGCCGCGGCCACGGTCGCCCTCGACGAGCCGATCGCGATCGTCGGCATGAGCTGCCGCTACCCCGGCGGCGTCACCGACCCGGACCGGCTGTGGGAGCTGCTGGCCGCCGGCGGGGACGGCATCTCCTCCTTCCCGACCGACCGGGGCTGGGACGTCGCCGCGGTGTACGCCGGCGAGAGCGCGGGCTCCGCGACCGTCTTCGAGGGCGGCTTCCTGCACGACGCCGCCCGGTTCGACGCCGGGCTGTTCGGGATCTCGCCGCGCGAGGCGCTGGCGATGGACCCGCAGCAGCGGCTGCTGCTGGAAGCCTCCTGGGAGGCCTTCGAGAGCGCGGGCCTGGACCCGACCTCGCTGCGCGGCAGCAGGACCGGCGTCTACGCCGGCCTGATGTACCACGACTACGCGACCGGCGGCGGAGCCGTCCCGGACGAGGTCCAGGGCTTCCTGGGCACCGGCAACGCGGGCAGCATCGCCTCCGGCCGGGTGTCGTACACCTTCGGCCTGGAGGGCCCGGCGGTCACCGTCGACACCGCCTGCTCCTCGTCGCTGGTGGCGATGCACCAGGCGGCGCAGGCGCTGCGCTCCGGGGACTGCGACCTGGCGCTGGCCGGCGGGGTCACCGTGCTGGCCACGCCCGCGGTGTTCACCGAGTTCAGCCGCCAGGGCGGGCTGGCCTCCGACGGCCGCTGCAAGGCCTTCGCGGCCGCGGCCGACGGCAGCGGCTGGTCGGAGGGCGTCGGTGTGCTGGTGCTGGAGCGGCTGTCGGACGCCCGGCGCAACGGGCACGAGGTGCTGGCGGTGGTGCGGGGTTCGGCGGTGAACCAGGACGGTGCGTCGAACGGTCTGACGGCGCCGAACGGGCCTTCGCAGGAGCGGGTGATCCGCCAGGCGCTGGCCAGTGCGGGGCTGTCGGCCGCCGAGGTGGACGCGGTGGAGGCGCACGGGACGGGCACCAAGCTGGGCGACCCGATCGAGGCGCAGGCGCTGCTGGCCACCTACGGTCAGGACCGGTTCGCCGACCGGCCGCTGTGGCTGGGCTCGATCAAGTCGAACCTCGGGCACACCCAGGCCGCGGCCGGCGTGGCGGGTGTGATCAAGATGGTGCTGGCGATGCGGCACGGGGTGCTGCCGGCGACCCTGCACGTGGACGCGCCGTCCCCGCACGTGGACTGGTCGGCCGGCGCGGTGGAACTGCTCACCGAGGCCCGTCCGTGGCCCGAGGCCGGCCGGCCGCGCCGCGCGGGCGTCTCCTCCTTCGGCATCAGCGGCACCAACGCCCACGTCATCCTCGAATCCGTGCCGGCCATCGAGCCCGCCGAGTCTCCGGCTGTCGAAGGTCCGGTGCCGTGGCTGCTGTCCGGCCGGACGCCGGCCGCGCTGGCCGGGCAGGCCGAGCGGCTGCGGGAGTTCGCCGCGGAGCGTGCGGAGTTGGCGGTGTCCGATGTCGCCGGGTCGCTGTTGTCCCGGGCGGGGCTGGAGCACCGTGCGGTGGTGCTGGGCGCGGACCGGACCACGCTGCTGGACGGGCTGGCCGTGCTCGGCGGCGAGGGTGTGGTGCGGGGCCGGGTGGTGCCGGGCGATGTGGTGTTCGTGTTCCCGGGGCAGGGTTCGCAGTGGGTCGGCATGGCTCGTGAACTCGCCGAGGCCTCACCGGTGTTCGCGGCGCGACTGGCGGAGTGTGAGGCGGCGCTGGCGCCGTACGTGCCGTGGTCGCTGACCGACGTGTTGCGCTCGGCGGCCGAGCTGGACCGGGTGGATGTGGTCCAGCCGGTGCTCTGGGCGGTGATGGTGTCGCTGGCCGAGGTGTGGCGGGCCCACGGGGTCCGGCCCTCGGCGGTGGTGGGCCACTCGCAGGGCGAGATCGCGGCCGCGGTGGTCGCCGGTGCGCTGTCCGTGGAGGACGGTGCGCGGGTGGTGGCGCTGCGGAGCCAGGCGATCATCGAACTGGCCGGTGGCGGCGGGATGGTGTCCGTCGCGGCGGGCAGTGTGGTGGTCGAGGAGCTGATCGTGTCCTTCGACGGCCGGATCTCGGTGGCGGCCTTCAACGGCCCGTCCTCGACGGTGGTGTCGGGTGAACCGGACGCGCTGGACGCCTTGATGGTGCTCTGCGAGTCCCGTGAGGTCCGGGCCCGCCGCATCCCCGTCGACTACGCCTCGCACTCCGCCCAGGTCGACCGGTTGCGTGAGCGCATCCTGGACGACCTGGCCGAGGTCGCCCCGGTCACCTCCACGGTGCCGCTCTTCTCCACCTTGACCGGCACGCCGATCGACACGGTGCGGATGGACGCCGGGTACTGGTTCGACAACCTGCGCTCCCCGGTCCGTTTCGAGGAGGCGACGCGTGCGCTGCTGGCCGGTGGCCGGTCGGTGTTCGTGGAGTGCAGCCCGCACCCGGTGCTGACCGTCGGCGTGCAGGAGACCGCCGATTCGGTCGAGGCCGAGGCGGCCGTGCTGGGCACCCTGCGGCGTGGCCAGGGCGGCCCCGAGCAGCTGCTCGCGGCGCTGGCCGAGGCCTGGACGGCCGGTGTGGCCGTCGACTTCGCGTCGCTGCTGCCCGCCGGCCGTCGCATCGAGCTGCCGACCTACGCCTTCCAGCGCGAGCACTACTGGCTGGAGGCGGCGGCCGTGGCGGCCGAGGGCGACCCGACCGAGGCCCGGTTCTGGGACGCCGTCGAGCGCGGCGACCTGGCCGAGCTGTCGGAGTCCCTGGAGCTGGACGAGGACGGTGCGCTGCGGTCGTTGCTGCCGGTGCTGTCCTCGTGGCGGCAGCGGCGCCGGGTGGATTCGGTGGTGGACTCCTGGCGGTACCGGGTGGTGTGGAAGCCGCTGGCCGGTCCGGCGGACGGGCGGTTGTCCGGCCGCTGGCTGCTGGTGACGGGTGCGGGTGCGCCGTTGGAGGGTGTCGGGGCGGCGCTGGTCGCGGCCGGGGCCGAGGTCGTGCCGCTGGCCGCCGGAGGCACGGGCCGGGAGGAACTGGCGGCTCGGATCGTCGAGTTGGCGAGCGAGGGTGAGTTCGCGGGCGTGCTCTCGCTGGTCGCCACGGCGGAGTCCGAGGGCTCTCCGGTGTCGGCCGGCGTGCCGGCGACGCTGACGCTGGTGCGGGCCCTCGCCGACGCGGGCGTCCGCGCCAAGGTGTGGACGGTGACGGCCGGTGCGGTCTCGGTGGGCCGGGCCGACCGGCTGGCGAGCCCGTGGCAGGCGCAGGTGTGGGGTCTGGGCCGGGTGGCGGCGCTGGAACTGCCGGATGTGTGGGGTGGGTTGGTCGATCTGCCGTCGGTGGTGGACGAGCGGGCCGGGCGCCGGTTGGTGGCTGTGCTCGGTGGTGCGGAGGATCAGGTCGCGGTGCGTTCCTCGGGCGTGTACGGCCGCAGGTTCGTCCGGGCCGTCCAGCCCGCGGGCCGTGGCGGTGTGTGGACGCCGTCCGGCACGGTGCTGGTGACCGGTGGTCTGGGTGCGCTGGGTGTGTCGGTGGCCCGCTGGCTGGCCGAACGCGGCACGCCGCACCTGGTGCTGACCGGCCGCCGTGGCGGCGAGACCCCGGGTGCCTCCGAGCTGGTGGCCGAACTGACCGGCCTCGGCACCCGGGTGACCGTCGCGGCCTGCGATGTCGCCGACCGCGACGCGGTCGCCACGCTGCTGGCGGGGATCCCCGCCGAGCTGCCGCTGACCGGTGTCGTGCACACCGCCGGTGTGGTGGACGACGGCATGCTGGACTCGCAGTCTCCCGAGCGCTTCGAGACCGTCTTCGCGGGCAAGGCCGGCGGTCTGCTGCACCTGGACGAGCTGACCGCCGATCTGGGCCTGGACCTGTTCGTGGTGTTCTCCTCGCTGGCGGGCACCCTGGGCAGTGCCGGGCAGGGCAACTACGCCGCCGCCAACGCCTTCCTGGACGCCTGGATCCAGCAGCGCCGTGACCGCGGCCTCGCCGGACTCTCGATCGCCTGGGGCGCCTGGGCGCAGGACGGTCTCGCCACCGGCGAGGTGGTCGTCGAGCGGCTGCGCCGCGGCGGCGTGGTGCCGATGGACCCCGAGTCGGCGATCCAGGCCCTGGCCAGGGCCGTCGACCAGGACGAGACCGACGTCAGCGTCGCTGACATCGACTGGCCGCAGTTCCTCGGCGGCTTCACCGGTTCCCGCCCGAGCGCCCTGCTCGCGGACCTTCCGGAAGCCGCCGCACGGCCCGCGGCCGCCGGGGCCGACGCCGCCGCGCCGGTGCGCTCCGAGTTGGCCTCGGCGCCGGCCGGACAGCGCCGCCAGCTGCTGCTCGACATCGTCCGGGCCCAGGCCGCGTCCGTGCTCGGCCACGCCTCGGCCGACGCGGTGGCGCCCGCCAGGGCCTTCCGGGAACTGGGCTTCGACTCGCTGACCGCCGTCGAACTGCGCAACCGGATCAGCGCCGAGACGACCCTGCGGCTGCCGACGACGCTCGTGTTCGACCACCCGACGCCGACCCGGCTCGCCGACCACCTGCTCGGCCTGATGCTCGGCGACGACACCCTGCTGACCGAGGCGATGGCCCCGGCCCCGGCCGGGACCGACGAGCCGGTCGTGATCGTCGGCATGAGCTGCCGCTTCCCCGGCGACGTCGGCACGCCCGCCGAGCTGTGGCAGCTGCTGGCCGACGGCGTGGACGGCGTCGGTCCGTTCCCGACCGACCGCGGCTGGGACCTCGACCGCGACACCGGGGCGTACGCGCCGGAGGGCGGCTTCCTGCGGCACGCGACCGACTTCGACGCGAGCCTGTTCGGCATCTCGCCGCGCGAGGCGCTCGCGATGGACCCGCAGCAGCGGCTGCTGCTGGAGGCGTCCTGGGAGGCCTTCGAATCGGCGGGCACCGATCCGCTGTCCGTCCACGGGGCCCCCGTCGGCGTCTTCGTCGGCACCAACGGCCAGGATTACGGCACCCTGCTCGCCGCCTCGGACGAGGAGGTCGAGGGGCACGTGCTGACCGGCAACGCCGCGTCGGTGCTCTCCGGCCGAGTGGCGTACGCGTTCGGGCTCGAAGGCCCGGCGATGACGGTGGACACGGCCTGCTCCTCCTCGCTGGTCGCCCTGCACCTGGCGGCTCAGGCGCTGCGCCGCGGCGAGTGCGAACTGGCGCTGGCCGGCGGTGTCACCGTGATGTCCACCAACACCGCCTTCGCCGAGTTCGCCCGGCAGGGCGGGCTGGCGGCGGACGGCCGCTGCAAGGCCTTCGCGGCCGAGGCGGACGGCACCGGCTGGTCGGAGGGCGTCGGTGTGCTGGTGCTGGAGCGGCTCTCGGACGCCCGGCGGCTCGGGCACGAGGTGCTGGCGGTGGTGCGGGGTTCGGCGGTGAACCAGGACGGCGCCTCGAACGGTCTGACGGCGCCGAACGGGCCTTCGCAGGAGCGGGTGATCCGGCAGGCGCTGGCCAGTGCCGGGCTGTCGGCCGCCGAGGTGGACGCGGTGGAGGCGCACGGGACGGGCACCAAGCTGGGTGACCCGATCGAGGCCCAGGCGCTGCTGGCGACGTACGGCCGGGAGCGGACGCGCGAGCCGCTCTGGCTGGGCTCGATCAAGTCGAACATCGGCCACACCCAGGCGGCGGCCGGTGTCGCGGGTGTGATCAAGATGGTGCAGGCCATGCACCACGGCGTGCTGCCGGCCACCCTGCACGCGGACCGGCGGACCTCGGAGGTGGACTGGTCGGCGGGCGCGGTGGAGCTGCTGAGTGAGTCCCGCCCGTGGCCGGAGCTGGACCGGCCGCGCCGGGCGGGCGTCTCGTCCTTCGGGATCAGCGGCACCAACGCCCACGTGATCCTGGAGGCCGCGCCGGCGGTCGCGGCCGAGGAGCCGGTGGCCGTCGAGGGTGTGCTGCCGTGGCCGGTGTCGGGGCGGTCGGCCGCCGCACTGGCGGCGCAGGTCGGCCGGCTGGCCGAATCCCTGGCGGCTGAGCCGCGGTTCGGAGCGGTGGAGGTGGCCAGGGCACTGGTCTCCCGGGCCGCGCTGGACCACCGCGCGGTGGTGTTCGGCGGCGACCGGGCGGCCCTGCTGGACGGCCTGGCCGCGCTGGCGGCGGGCGAGCCGTCGGCCCAGGTGGTCCCGGGCGTCACGGCGGAGGGGCGGACGGCGTTCCTGTTCACCGGTCAGGGCGCGCAGCGGACCGGTATGGGGCGCGGGTTGTACGAGGCGTTCCCGGTGTTCGCCGAGGCCTTCGACGCGGTCTGCGCGGAGTTCGACCTGCTGCTGGACCGTCCGGTGAAGGACGTGGTGTTCGAGGGCGCCGAGGATCTTGACCGGACGGTGTGGGCGCAGGCCGGGCTGTTCGCGGTCGAGGTCGCCTCGTACCGGCTGCTCGAATCCCGGGGCGTGACAGCGGACTTCCTGCTCGGGCACTCGATCGGTGAGATCGCGGCCGCGCACGTCGCCGGGGTGTTCTCGCTGGCCGACGCGTGTGCGCTGGTGGCGGCGCGGGGCCGGCTGATGGAGGCGCTACCCGAGGGCGGGGCGATGCTCGCTGTCCAGGCCGCCGAGGCCGAGGTCGTGGCGGCACTGGAGGGCCGCCTCGATGTCGCGGCCGTCAACGGGCCGACCTCGCTGGTGGTTTCGGGTCCGGCGGAGGTCGTCGACGAGTTCGCCGAGCGCTGGCGGGCCGATGGCCGCAAGACCAGTCGGCTGACCGTCTCGCACGCGTTCCACTCGGCGCTGATGGAGCCGATGCTCGCCGAATTCGCCGCCGTCCTGGCCGAGTTGACCTTCAACGAGCCGGGCATTCCGATCGTCTCCAACCTGACCGGCTCGACGGCCTCGGCCGGCCTGCTCACCACCCCCGACTACTGGGTCCGCCAGGTCCGCGAGGCCGTCCGCTTCGCCGACGGCGTCGAGACCCTGCACGGTGAGGGCGTCACCCGCTTCGTGGAACTCGGCCCGGACGGTGTGCTGACGGCGCTGGCCGGCCGGATCCTCCCCGGCGCGGTCTGCGCGCCGCTGCTGCGCAAGGACCGGGACGACCGCGAGACGGCGCTGCGGGCGCTCGCCACGCTGTGGACGGCCGGGGCGGAGATCGACTGGTCCGGGCTGCTGCCCGCCGGCCGCCCGGCCCCGCTGCCGACGTACGCCTTCCAGCGGGACCGCTACTGGCCGAAGGTGGTGCCCGGCGGGACCGCCGTCACCGACCCGGACGAGGCCCGCTTCTGGCAGGCCGTGGAGAGCCAGGACCTCGGCGAACTCGCCGCCGCCCTGGACATCGCCCAGGCCCCCGAGGAGTTGGGCTCCGTGCTGCCGGTGCTGTCCTCGTGGCGGCAGCGGCGCCGGGTGGATTCGGTGGTGGACTCCTGGCGGTACCGGGTGGTGTGGAAGCCGCTGGCCGCTCCGGCGGACGGGCGGTTGTCCGGCCGCTGGCTGCTGGTGACGGGCGCGGGTGCGCCGTTGGAGGGTGTCGGGGCGGCGCTGGTCGCGGCCGGGGCCGAGGTCGTGCCGCTGGCCGCTTACGGTGCCGGACGGGAGGAACTGGCGCTTCGGATCGGCGCATTGGCCGCCGAGGGTGAGCTGTCGGGCGTGGTCTCGCTGGCTTCCGGCGAGGAGCCGCACGCCGAGGGCTCGCTGGTCCCGGCCGGGGTGGCCGCCACGCTGACCCTGCTGCACGCCCTCACCGACGCGGGCGTCCGCGCCAAGGTGTGGACGGTGACGGCCGGTGCGGTCTCGACCGGTCGCGCGGACCGGCCGGCCGATCCGGCGCAGGCGCAGGTCTGGGGTCTGGGCCGGGTGGCGGCGCTGGAACTGCCGGATGTGTGGGGTGGGTTGGTCGATCTGCCGTCGGTGGTGGACGAGCGGGCCGGGCGCCGGTTGGCGGCCGTGCTCGGGGGTGCGGAGGATCAGGTCGCGGTGCGTTCCTCGGGCGTGTACGGCCGCAGGTTCGTGCACGCGCCGCAGCCTGCGGGCCGCGGCGCCGCCTGGACGCCGTCCGGCACGGTGCTGGTGACCGGTGGTCTGGGTGCGCTGGGTGCGTCGGTGGCCCGCTGGCTGGCCGAACGCGGCACGCCGCACCTGGTGCTGACCGGCCGGCGCGGCAGCGAGACTCCGGGCGTGGACGCCCTGGTCGCGGAGCTGACGGCGCTGGGCGCCCGGGTGACGGTCGCCGCCTGCGACGTGGCGGACCGCGACGCGGTCGCCACGCTGCTGGCGGAGATCCCCGCCGGGCTGCCGCTGACCGGTGTCGTGCACACCGCCGGTGTGGTGGACGACGGTGTGCTGGACTCGCAGTCTCCCGAGCGCTTCGAGACGGTGTATGCGGGCAAGGTCGGCGGCCTGGTCCACCTGGACGAGCTGACCGCGGATCTGGGTCTGGACCTGTTCGTGGTGTTCTCCTCGCTGGCGGGCACCCTGGGCAGTGCGGGGCAGGGCAACTACGCCGCCGCGAACGCCTTCCTGGACGCCTGGATCCAGCAGCGCCGCGACCGCGGCCTCGCCGGACTCTCGATCGCCTGGGGCGCCTGGGCGGAACAGGGCATGGCCACCGGGCAGGTGGTGGCCGACCGGGTCCGGCGCGCCGGACTGACGCCGATGGACGCGCGGTTGGCGATGGAGGCGATGGCCAGGGCCGTCGACCACGGCGAGGACTTCGTGGCGGTCGCCGACGTCGACTGGGCACGGATGCTGCCCGCCTTCGCCGGCGCCAGGACCAGCCCGCTGCTGGCCGAACTCCCCGAAGCGGGCCGGGCCGGGCAGGCCGATCACACCGGGGCCCAACCGGTCGGGGCACAGGGGCCGGACGGAGCGCGGGTGCTCGCGGACCTGCCCGCCGCCCAGCGCGACCGGGCCCTGCTGGACCTGATCCGCGCCTGCGCGGCGGCGGTGCTGGGGCACGCGTCGAGCGCGAGCGTCGAACCGGGCCGGGCCTTCCGCGACATCGGCTTCGACTCGCTGACCGCGGTGGCCTTCCGCAACCTGATCGGTGCCCGCACCGGCCTCCAGTTGCCGGCCACGCTGGTCTTCGACCACCCGACGCCGATCGCCCTGGGCGAGTTCCTGCGCGCCGAGCTGTACGGTTCGGCCGACCCGGCACCGGCGCCGGGCACCGCGGCCCTCGCCGCCGAGGACGAGCCGATCGCGATCGTCGGCATGGCCTGCCGGTTCCCCGGCGGTGCCCGGACCCCGGAGGCCCTGTGGTCGCTGCTCTCCGGTGACGGGGACGCGATGACCGGCTTCCCCGCCGACCGCGGCTGGGACCTGGCCGCCCGGTCGGGATCGTACGCGGCCGTCGGCGGCTTCCTCGACGGCGCCGCTGAGTTCGACGCGACGCTGTTCGGCATCTCGCCGCGCGAGGCGCTGGCGATGGACCCGCAGCAGCGCCTGCTGCTGGAGACGGTTTGGGAGACCTTCGAGTCGGCCGGCCTGGACCCGAGGTCCGCGCGGGGCCAGTCGGTGGGCGTCTTCGCCGGTACCAACGGCCAGGACTACCCGACGCTGCTCGCCGCCTCGGCGGACAAGGTCGAGGGCCACGTCGCCACCGGCAACGCGGCCGCGGTGCTCTCCGGCCGGGTCGCGTACGCCTTCGGGCTGGAAGGCCCGGCGCTGACCGTCGACACGGCCTGCTCGGCCTCGCTGGTCGCCCTGCACCTGGCGGCCCAGGCACTGCGCCGCGGCGAGTGCGAACTGGCGCTGGCCGGCGGTGTCACCGTGATGTCCACGCCGGGGGTGTTCAGCGAGTTCGACCGCCAGGGCGGCCTGGCCGCCGACGGCCGCTGCAAGGCCTTCGCGGCCGGCGCGGACGGCACGGGCTGGGGCGAGGGCGTCGGCGTCCTGCTGGTCGAGCGGCTGTCGGACGCGCGCCGCAACGGGCACCGGGTGCTCGCGGTGGTCCGGGGCAGCGCGGTCAACCAGGACGGCGCCTCCAACGGCCTCACCGCACCGAACGGCCCCGCCCAGCAGCGGGTGATCCGGCAGGCGCTCGCCAACGCCGGGCTGTCCGCCGGCGAGGTGGACGCGGTGGAGGCGCACGGCACGGGCACCACCCTGGGCGACCCGATCGAGGCGCAGGCGCTGCTGGCGACGTACGGCCGGGATCGGGCGGGCGAGCCGCTCTGGCTGGGCTCGATCAAGTCGAACATCGGGCACACCCAGGCCGCCGCCGGTGTCGCGGGCGTGATCAAGATGGTGCTGGCGATGCGGCACGGCGTGCTGCCGGCCACCCTGCACGTCGGCGAGCCCTCGCCGCAGGTCGATTGGTCGGCCGGCGCGGTGGAACTGCTCACCGAGTCCCGCCCGTGGCCCGAGACGGACCGCCCGCGCAGGGCCGGCGTCTCGTCCTTCGGGATCAGCGGCACCAACGCCCACATCATCCTGGAGTCCGCCCCGGCCGCGGACCCGACGGAGCCCCCGGCTGCTGTGCCGGCGGGCGGGCTGCCGTGGCTGCTCTCCGCACAGAGCGCCGAGTCGCTGCGGGCCCAGGCGGAACGGCTCACCGCGCACCTGGACGCCGCACCCGGCCACGACCCGGTGGACGCCGCCTGGTCGCTGGCCACCGGACGGGCCGGGCTGGCGCACCGCGCCGTCGTGCTCGGCGGCGACCGGGACGCGCTTGCCTCCGGCGCCGGGGCGCTCGCCGCGGAGGCCTTCTCGCCGGCCGTGGTCACCGGCACCGTACGGGAGGGCCGGGTGGCCTTCCTGTTCACCGGCCAGGGCGCCCAGCGGACCGGCATGGGCCGCGAACTGTACGAGGCGTTCCCGGTGTTCGCCGAGGCCTTCGACGCGGTCTGCGCGGAGTTCGACCTGCTGCTGGACCGTCCGGTGAAGGACGTGGTGTTCGAGGGCGCGGAGGATCTTGACCGGACGGTGTGGGCGCAGGCCGGGCTGTTCGCGGTCGAGGTCGCCTCGTACCGGCTGCTCGAATCCTGGAGTGTGGCACCGGAGTTCCTGCTCGGGCACTCGATCGGTGAGATCGCGGCGGCGCACGTCGCCGGGGTGTTCTCGCTGGCCGACGCGTGTGCGCTGGTGGCGGCGCGCGGGCGGCTGATGCAGGCACTGCCCGAGGGCGGGGCGATGCTCGCCGTGCAGGCCGCCGAGGCCGAGGTCGTGGCGGCGCTGGAGGGCCGCCTCGATGTCGCGGCCGTCAACGGGCCCTCCTCGGTGGTGGTTTCCGGCCCCGCCGAGGTGGTGGAGGAGTTCGCCGAGCGCTGGCGGGCCGAGGGCCGCAAGACCCGGCGGCTGGCCGTCTCGCACGCGTTCCACTCGGCGCTGATGGAGCCGATGCTCGCCGAATTCGCCGCCGTCCTGGCCGAGTTGACCTTCAACGAGCCGGGCATCCCGATCGTCTCCAACCTGACCGGCTCGACGGCCGGGCCAGGGCTGCTCACCACCCCCGACTACTGGCTGCGCCAGGTCCGCGAGGCCGTCCGCTTCGCCGACGGCGTCGAGACCCTGCACCGCGAGGGTGTCACCCGCTTCGTGGAGCTCGGCCCGGACGGCGTGCTGTGCGCGATGGCCCAGCAGACCGTCTCCGAGGCCGTGTTCGCCCCCGTGATGCGGCGCGACCGCGATGAGGCCGGGACCGCGCTGCACGCGCTGGCCCGGCTCTGGACGGCCGGTGCCGAGGTGGACTGGCCGGCGGTCCTGCCGCGCGGCCGGCGGGTGGACCTGCCGACGTACGCCTTCCACCACGAGCGGTTCTGGCCGACCCCGGCGCCCGCGCCGGTGCCGTCCGGGGACGCCGTGGAGTCCCGCTTCTGGGAGGCCGTCGAGCGCGAGGACCTGGACGAGCTGGCGGGCACCCTGCGCCTCGGCGAGCACGCCCGGGTGCTGGGCGAGATCCTGCCCGCGCTCTCCTCCTGGCGCCGGCTGCGCCGCCAGGACTCGGTGCTGGACAACTGGCGCTACCAGGTCACCTGGAAGCCCGTGCCGGTCGCCGAGCCCGAACTGGACGGCAGCTGGCTGGTGGTCGTCCTCGACGGGGCGGACCCGGAGCTCGCCGAGGGCGTGCGCACGGCGATCCGCTCCGCCGGAGCGGGCACCGTCCACCTCGCGCTGGACCCGGCGGACCTCGACCGGGCCGCGCTCGCGGCCCGGATCCTGGACGCGGTCGAGGGCGTGCCCGACGTCGTCGGCACGGTGCTGCTGGCCGCGCCCGACGGTGCGCCCGACGGCCCCGCCGCC
>NZ_MSJQ01000295.1 GCF_014596515.1 Streptomyces sp. CBMA156 | reverse complement strand
TCGCGGGCGTGCTGTCGCTGACCGCGCTCGGCCGGGACGGGCTGACCGCCTCGTTGGTCCTGTTGCAGGCGCTCGGCGACGCCGGGATCGGCGCGCCGCTGTGGACCGTCACCAGCGGCGCGGTGTCGGTCGGCGGCTCGGACCCGCTGCGCGACCCGTTCCAGGCCCAGGTGTGGGGGGCCGGCCGGGTCGCCGCCCTGGAGCACCCGGACCGCTGGGGCGGCCTGGTGGACGTCCCCGCCACCGTGGACGCCAGGGCCACCGCCCGGCTGGCCTCGGTGCTGACCGGTGACCAGGGCCTGGACCAGGTCGCCGTGCGCGCCGCCGGGGTCTACTCCCGCCGGCTGGTGCGGGCCGCCGCCGACGGCGCCCCGGTGGCGCTGCTGGACATCCCGGCGATCGGCCTGCACCAGGCCGTGGTGGTCGAGGGCACCACCGGCCGGGACCTGATGCGCGGCCCCGGCCACCGCAGGGACACCGCGCTGCCCGGCCAGGGCGGGGTCGCGGTGCTCTTCGGCCGCGGCGCCACCTTCGGCGCCCCGTTCGCCGACCTGTCCAGGCTGCGGGTCGGCGACAAGATCGAAGCCACCACCGGGCAGGGCAAGTTCACCTACACCGTCAACGTGTACGGCGACGGCGACCACCCGGTCGTCGACCCGGCCCGCAACCGGCTCGTCCTGGTCACCGGCGACTCCGACTGGATCCCCGGCTCCACCGTGCTGATCGGCGCCCGGCTGGAGGGCGACCCGCAGCAGAACCCCGGCGGCCGCCCCGCGACCATCCCGTACGACAAGGCGCTCGCCGCGGACAAGGGCGCCCTGGCCACGCTCCAGCTGTGGTCGCTCGGCCTGCTCGGTACGGTGGCCGGCGCCCTGGTGCTGGCCCGGTACTGGCGGCGCTCGGCCGCGTACCTGAGTCTCGCGCCGGTGGCCGCCGCGCTGCTCTGGGCGGTCTACGAGAACGCCGCCGCCCTGCTGCCCAACCTCTACTGACGCGCGCCCGGAGGACCGTTCCGATGACCGACGCACCACTGACCGACACCACGGCGACCGACCCGGTCGCCGACACCATCACCCTCCCCCCGGTCGCCCCCGCGCCGCCCGCCGGGACGTACGGCGCGGAGCCGTACGGCGCCGACGGCCGGTACCAGGACGGCGAGCCGCTGGCCGGGCTGGAGACCCGGGAGGTCTCCGCCTGGTTCGGCAGCCGCAAGGTGCTGGAGCGGGTCTCGCTGGCGATGCCGGCCGGCGAGGTCACCGCGCTGATCGGCCCGTCCGGCTGCGGCAAGTCCACCTACCTGCGGATCCTCAACCGGATGCACGAGATGGTGCGCGGCGCCGCCCTCGCCGGCGAGGTGCTGCTGGACGGCGACGACGTCTACCGGCCGGGCCGGCGCCCCGCCGAGGTGCGGCGCCGGATCGGCATGGTGTTCCAGCGGCCCAACCCGTTCCCGGCGATGTCCATCCAGGACAACGTCTCCAGCGGGCTCAAGCTGGCCGGGATCAAGGTCTCCAAGGAGGAGCGCCGGCACCTGGTGGAGACCAGCCTGCGCCGGGCCGGGCTCTGGGACGAGGTGTCCACCCGGCTGCACACCCCGGGCGGGGCGCTCTCCGGCGGCCAGCAGCAACGCCTGTGCATCGCACGGTCGTTGGCCGTCTCGCCGGACATCCTGCTGATGGACGAGCCGTGCTCCGCGCTCGACCCGACCTCCACCCGGAGGGTCGAGGAGACCATCGACGAACTGCGCGGGCGGCTCACCATCGTGATCGTCACCCACAACATGCAGCAGGCCCAGCGCGTCTCGCAGTCCTGCGCGTTCTTCCTGGCCACCCATGACACCCCGGGCCGGATCGTCGAGGCCGGGCCGACCGAGCAGATCTTCGGCAGCCCGCGCGACCAGCGGACCTCGGACTACGTCAACGGCCGCTTCGGCTAGGCCGGCCAGCCGGTTGTGCCGGTCCGGGCTGCGTCGGTCCGGGCCGGTCCGGTCCGGGCCGGTGGGGCGGCTGCTGCGGCCCTACCGGCCGAGGAGCCGCTCCAGCACCGCCGCGACGCCGTCCTGCTCGTTGCTCACGGTGTGCAGCGGCACCGCCGCCAGCACCCGCGGGTGCGCGTTGGCGACGGCGTAGGCGGTGCCGGCCCAGGCCAGCATCTCCAGGTCGTTCGGCATGTCGCCGAAGGCCACCACCTCGCTCCGGTCGATCCCGCGCCCGGCGCACCAGCGGGCCAGCGTGCTGGCCTTGGTGACGCCGGGCGCACTGATCTCCAGCAGCGGGATCGCCGCGGAGCGGGTGATCTCGGCCAGGTGCCCGGCCGCCTCCCCGGCCTCCGCGAGGAACTTGTCCGGGTCGAGGTCAGGGTGCTTGGCCAGCAGCTTGAACAGGCCCCGGACCGGACCGCCGGCACCCAGCAGCTTCTCCGCGCTGCCGACCTCGTGCTCCAGCTCGTCGCCCCACATCGGCACCGCGTACCCGGCCTCCCTGGCCCAGCCGCCCGGGTACTCGAAGGCGAACGCGGTGCCGGGCAGCCTGGCCCGCAGCGCCTCGACCACCGCCAGGGTGGTCTCCACCGGCAGCGGGAAGCTCTCCAGCAGCTCGCCGCGCCGCACGTCCACCACCGCGCCGCCGTTCGAGCAGATCGCCACCCCGTGACCGCCGATGTGCGGGCTCACCTGCTGCATCCAGCGCGGCGGCCGCCCGGTCACGAACACCACCTGCACCCCGGCCGCCTCGGCCGCCGCCAGCGCCGCGGCGGTGCGGTCGGAGACGGTGCCGCCGGAGCAGAGCAGGGTGCCGTCCAGGTCGGTGGCGATGAGGCGGAGGGCGGTGCGCGGTTCGGTCACCGGTCCATCTTCGCCCATCGGTGCCCCGAGGTCACCGTCACGGGCCCGCGCCCGCCTGCCGTCCTCGCCGTGATCAAGCCCTTCATGCGCCGTTTCCGGCCGATCCGCCCGCGCCGGTGGTCCCCGGCAGGACACGCCGGGCATGACTGCCCACGGCCACCCCGTCGGCAGGAAGAGCCATGCCCACACGCCAGCTCAGTGACCAGCCGCCCCAGACCGCCCGCCCCGACCCCGGCGACCCGCAGGCGCCCGCCGCCTCGCGCGACCCGGTCCTGCTCGGCGACGTCCTCTTCCACACCCTCGCCGACCTGGCCCGCCGCACCGCCGCCCCCTCCCTCCCCGCCCAGCGCACCCGCCCCCACCCGTAGCGCCCGGCCGCGCCCGCCCACGGCCCTCGAAGGCACAGCCCACCGCTACGGGCGATCGGACCCACGCGGTCCGCGCCGTGCCCTGGTGAACTTCTGCCGCCGGGTACCGGAGGCGAGTTCGCCGAGGCGCTCGCCGATCACGGAGACACCGGGGCGCGGCTCGCTCGCGTAGTACCAGGGCTTGTACCGGCGCAGCAGCTCCTCGCCGTGCTCGACCCAGGTGAATCCGGGCCTCCGCAGGAGCTTGCGGAACACCGTGTCGACCGTCTCCGGGTGGGCGGCAGCCAGGCGTCGGACCGGCAGCGGCGTGACCGACTCCTCGCGCAGGTATACCCGAAGCAGGTCCTGGTGCCGGCTGCGGCCAGGGAGGGCCGGGTCGGCGAAGAGGTCCCGCAGCATCCCGTAGTCCGGGTAGAAGTTGAGCCCGTCGACCTCGTCGTAGATGACGCCGACGGTGTCCGAGTGGGCGAGTCCTCGCGGCAGTTCGAAGGCGGGGAAGGCCAGGCCGGGGAGCCGCCCGCCCCGGGCCCGGTCGGGATGCGCGGCGACGGCCGCCTCCTGCCGGTGCCGGTAGTAGGCGTTGAGCCGGTCCTCGGCTTCGGCCGGAGGGAGGACCAGTTCGTCACTGCCGAAGAACGCGACGAACCCGGCCCGGTCCTCCCGCATCGAGCGCCATCCCCGCTCGATCTTCTCGGGGTTGCGGAAGACCAGTTCGGGTCGGCCGGCGGCCAGCCGGAGCGCGGTCCGGGCGATCTCCGGGGCACTCGACTTCGGGTAGGACGACATCGCCCCCGAGACCAGCCACACCCCGTCGGCCGAGTGGAGGGGCACCAGGCAGGTGAGGAGGAAGCCGCCCTTGGGCACGCCGCGGAAGGCGGCCCGTCCGAGGTTCGAGTACGTGCGGTACTCCAGGTCGTCGACCAGGTTCAGCAGGACGAGGGCATCCCCGTCGTTGTGGCGGATCTCGAAGACGCCCTCGACCGGGTCGCGCCAGCCGAGCAGCGTCTCCCGGTCGGTGTCGGTCAAGTCCCGGCGGCCGGCGACGAACCGGTCCACCACGGTCGAACCGTCCGGCAGGCGGTACCGCAGGATGAAGTGGTCGACGATCCGGATCGCCGCGCTCTCCTCCAGCTCCGACTCCGGGCCGGCGGCCTCCAGCAGGAGAGGAGTCAACCACTGGTCGAAGAGAGCGCTCTGGCCGAAGGCGACCAGCTCGCCCTTGAGTTCGGCACTTCGCTCGATCAGGCGTCGCAACGGCGCCTCGTCCTCGCTCGGTACGACGACAGTCATGGAAGCCTTCCCGCTCCTGAGGTCACGATGTCCACCGCGCCCGGTGGACGTGATACTCCCTGACCCGCCCGCCCGCTCCGTCCGGAGCCGGGGCGATCTGAGGGGAGGGACGTTCCGGCGTCTCGGGGCAGTGTAGGGAAGCGAGCCGAAGCGTGGGTGGCGAACCCGCCAGGACCACCCGTCCCGGTGGTTCCACGCCGGGCCCCGCTCCGCCCGCCGGCGCGGCGGAGCGGGGCTGCCGTTCAGGAGCGGAGGCGGTTCAGTGCCGCGGTGACGATGCCCTCGACAGAGGCCGGGACGTCGGTGGGCCGGCCGGTGAGCTCGACGACGGCGACCCTGGTGCCGGTGCGCAGGACCGCGGCACCGCCGCTGACGGCGCCGTCGCCGTTGTAGGACAGGTACCAGCGGGCGGTGCCGCCGTTGACGGTCAGGGTGTGGGCCGCGCCGTAGTACCAGTGGCCGGCGGGCTCGTCCTGGCACTCCTGGACGAGCGCGACGAGCTGCTTCTCCCAGGTGTCGGCCGCGGTCCCGGTGGGGGCGCTCGCAGCCGACTCCTTCAGTCGGCTGTCGGTGTCGAAGGTCCAGGTCACGGACGCGTACCCGGTGGCCTTGCCCGCGGTCAGGCCGCGCATCGTCTCCTCGCCGGAGCACGCGGACAGCCCCTCGCGTCCGGTCAGATCGATGGTCGCGCCGACCGGGTTCAGGCCCTGCCGGACGTAGTCCTCGCTCTGGACGAGGCCGGCGGAGCCGAGCCCGGGCGCGGCGGCCTCGGCCGGGTGGGCGGCGGTGACCGGCCGGGCGGCGACCGCGGTGCGGTGCGCGGCGTCGGGCGCGGTCCCGTCGGCGGTGGCCGACTGGCTCCCGCCGACGACGCTGACCGTGATCAGTGAGGCGGCGAAGCAGGCCGCGGCGACGACCCGGTTGCGGCGAACGGACTTCTGCTGGACGGCCTGGTTCTCGGTCATCTGGTCCCCCTGCTGGTCGGGACGCCTGCTGCGTCCTCGTACAACCGGGGAGATGCCGCCGGAGAAGGGAAAGTTGGAGCCCGGACCGGCTGTTTCACAGCTGTGACAGAGCGGTCCTGACCACGCGGTCCATCGCGGCCGTCCCCAGGCAGGCATCGACCTCCAGCACCGCGTAGTGGTTGCCGCTGCGCAGCACGGCGATGCCGCCGCAGGGCTCCTTGCCCTCGGGCGCCGTACGGGTGGTGTTGAGGGAGCCCTGGTAGCTGCCCATCCAGCTCGCGGTGACGTCCGGGGCGAGCCGCACCGTCGTGGTCCTTCCGTAGACCCAGTGCCCTGGTGTCGCCTCCTGGCAGGGCACCTCCTCCAGCAGCAGGCGGTCGGCGAAGTTCTGTGCCAGGGAAGGGCTCTGGGCCGCGGCGGCGACCTCGCGGGCGACCTGGCCGTCGTGGTCGGCGGACCGCGTGGGGTCCTCCGGGGAGGTGCGGGGGCCGGTCATCAGTCCGCGGAAGTGGGCACCGGGCCCGCCCAGGGTCTGAGTGAGGGTCTTCTCGCCGGAGCAGGCCGCGTTGGCGTAAGCCCCGTCGCCGAAGCGGTCGGTGACGTGGATCCGCTCGGTGTCGAGGTCCGGGCCGAACGCCGCGGGCCCCAGAAGGTTCGCGGTCGTCACCGGCCCGGTCGCACCGGTCGCACCGGTCGCACCGGTCGCACCGGTCGGCGAGGCGGAGCCGGAGCCGGAGGCCGAGGACCCGGGCGCCGGGACGGACCCGTCGGGCGTCGCGGGAGCGGACGTGCCCGGGGACGCGCCGCCGACCGCGGTACCCGGTCGCGCCGCCGGGTACCCGGTGCCGTCGGGGGGCGGTGGCAGGACGAACCGGCCGGTGACCAGCCCGAGCGTGGCGGCGGCGACCAGGGCGGCGACGGCGGACCGGGCCCGGACGACGGCGTGGCCGCCGCCCACCGCGGGACCGCTCTTCACAGGCCGGTGACCAGGCGCTCGCGCATGAAGCGGCGGGCCTGGTGGATGCGGTCCTTGACCGTGCCCAGCGGAACGTCCAGCTCCTCGGCCACCTGGACGTAGGTCAGGTCGCCCAGGTCGCGCAGCACGAAGGCCTCCACCAGGGCGGGGTGCTGCCGCTCCAGCGCGGCCAGCGCCTCCATCAGGTCGAGCCGGGTCCCGGCGATGACGCTGGTGGTGCGCGGGTCGACGGACTCGGGGAGGTCGGCGTGGCTGTCCTCGGCGCGCCGGCGCATCGAGCGGTAGGTGGACCGGGCGGCGTTCGAGGCGATCACCGTCACCCAGCCCAGGAAGGAGCCGTGGCCGCCGTACCCGCCGAGGTGCGTGCTGATGGACAGCAGCGCGTCCTGCGCGGCCTCCTCCGCGTCGGCGTGGTGGGGCAGGAAGCGCGAGCAGCGGCGCAGCACCACCGGCCGCAGCTTGGCCAGCAGGTACTCCGTCGACCCCGGCTCCCCCGCCTGGGCAGCCGCCACGAGCCGTTCCAGCTCGCCGTCCTCGAACACCCGGATCCCCCCGTTCCGTCCCGCCCGGCACCCCGCCCGTCGAACGGGAGTTCCGCACTCCCCCCGACTCCGGCAGAATGCTGCCACATGCGCAAGCTCGGCCGTTACCTCCTCCAGGAGCGGCTCGGAGCCGGCTCCTTCGCGACGGTCTGGAAGGCCTACGATCCGGAGCTCGACACCGAGGTCGCGGTGAAGGTGCTGGCCGAGAACTGGGCCGCCAACGCGGATGTGCGCGAGCGGTTCCTGGCGGAGGCGAGGCTGCTGCGCCGGATCGCCAGCCCGCGGGTGGTCCGGGTGCACGACGTCGGGGTGCAGGAGGACCGGCCCTACTTCGTCATGGACCACGTACGCGGCGGCACCCTGGCGGACCGGGTCGGGCAGTGCGACCCGCAGGAGGCGCTGCGGCTGGCCGCGGAGGCGGGCTACGCGGTCCAGGTCCTGCACGAGGCGGGCGTGGTGCACCGCGACGTCAAGCCGTCCAACCTGCTGCTCGCCGCCGGCCCCGCGCCCGCCGCGGTGCTGGTGGCGGACCTGGGCAGCGCCAAGCAACTGGCCGACGCCTCCGGGCTCACGGTGACCACGGGCACGCCCGCGTACATGGCACCGGAACAGGCCTTCCAGACCGGCGGGTTCGACGGGAGGGCCGACGTGTACGCGCTGGCCGTCGTGGCCTACGAGCTGCTGACCGGGCAGAAGCCGTTCGGCCCGGGCGGACGCGCCACGGCCCTGATGACCGACCGGCAGAACGCCTCGACGCTGCCGGCGCTCCCGGCAGGAGCGGAACTCCCGCCGAACGTCGCCGTGTTGCTACGGGCCGCGATGTCCGTCGAGCCGGCGGACCGACCGCCGACCGCCCAGGCCTTCGCGGACGCGCTGCTGGCTCCGGTCCCGCAGTCCCGGCCGCTGGAGGGCCCCGGGTGGCTGACCCCGCGCGCGGTCTGTTTGGCGTCGGCCACGGTGTTCACGGCGACGACCCTGCTGAGCTGGCTGCGGCGCTGAAGCGGTCGTCAAGTCGGAGGGCCCCGGCCGCTGACGGCTACCGTAGGGTCGCTGCCATGCGACTGAGCACAGTGATCCTCCCCATCCACCGGTGGAGCGAGGGGCAGAAGATCTGGCGGCGGGCCGAGGAACTCGGCTTCCACACCGCGTACACGTACGACCACCTGAGCTGGCGGTCGTTCCAGGACGAGCCGTGGTTCGGCTCCCTGCCGACGCTGACGGCGGCGGCCACGGCCACCGAGCGGCTGCGGCTGGGCACGCTGGTGTCCTCGCCGAACTTCCGGCACCCGGTGACGCTGGCGAAGGACCTGATCACGCTGGACGACGTGTCCGGCGGGCGGTTCACGCTGGGGATCGGGGCCGGCGGCACGGGCTTCGACGCGACGGCGCTGGGGCAGGACGCGTGGTCGCCGAAGGAACGGGCGGACCGGTTCGGGGAGTTCGTGCCGCTGCTGGACGAGCTGCTGCGCAACGACGCCACGACCCGCGAGGGGACGTACTACTCGGCGGTCGAGGCGCGGAACGTCCCCGGCTGCGTGCAGACCCCGCGGCTGCCGTTCTACGTGGCGGCCGCCGGGCCGCGCGGTATGCGGCTGGCGGCCGAGCACGGGCAGGGCTGGGTGACGTACGGCGACCCGAAGGGCCCGGCGGACGTGCCGGTCGAGCAGGCGCCCGGCGTGGTCGCGGCGCAGATCGGGAAGCTGACCGCGGCCTGTGAGGCGGCGGGCCGGGACGTGGCGACGCTGGAGAAGGTGCTGCTCCAGGGTTCGACCGCGGAGCGGCCGCTGGCCTCGCTGGACGCGTTCGTCGACTGGGCGGGCACCTACCGGGAGATCGGGATCACCGAGCTGGTGATCCACTGGCCGGTCCCCGACTCGATCTTCGAGAACGACCTCGCCGTCTTCGAGCGGATCGCCACCGAGGGCCTGGCCCAGCTGGGTTGAGCCGGATACGGCCGGCCTCGGTCCCTCCCCGGTGCCGGGCGGCTCACATCACGTCGAGCCGCTCGGCGCCGCCAGCGCAGCCGAGTTGCTTCCCGGCGCGTTCGGCGAAGCCGCCGGCCAGCCGGCCCATCCGCCGGCGGCCGGGTTCGTCCGCGAGGGCCCTGCCGTCCTTGCCGGTGAGCCTGACCACGGCCCGGTAGCCGGTGCTCCTGCCGTCCAGCACGCAGTCGAAGTTGGCCGCCCCGCGGCTGTCGCCGCCGGTCAGCTCGGCGCCGACGGAGGCTTCGGCGGTGAGCAGCAGCCCGCCCTCGCCGTTGACCGAGCACCGGACGGACGCCGGGGCGGTCGCGTCCGCCGTCCGGTGGTCGGTCTGTACGTAGACCCGGGGAGCGCCGCCGAGCAGCGCGGTGACGTCCGGGTCGTCGAGCAGGCCGAGGCACTCGCCGTGCGAGAGGGCGACGGCCGGCGGCCGGTAGGCGGTGTGGTCGAGGTACAGGTGCCAGCCGAGCAGGCCGCCGCCGAGCAGCAGCGCGGCGCCGCCCGCGGTCAGGGCCCGGGGGTGCTTCACCGGCAGAACTCCTTCGTCAGCGCCGCCAGGGCGGCGCGGTCGACCTGTTCGAGGGCGTCGAGGCCGTCCGCACCGTCGGTGCGGGCCGCCTCCCCGGCGGTGACCTGCACCTCGACGTAGCCGCTCGGGCCGGTCAGGCAGTACTGGGCCGCGGCGGCGCCGCCCGGCCAGGCCGCGGACAGGCCGGGCACGTCGAAGGGGCGGGCGTCCGGGCGCTTGGCGTCCGCGGAGGTCAGGGCGATGTCCCCGGTGCGCAGGACGGACGTGACCGTGAGCACGGTGCGTCCGTCGATCCGGACGGTGCAGGTCTGCTGGTCGGTGGCGCGGACGCCGGAGCGGATCCGCTCCTCGGAGTCCTGGCGGCCGGCCGGCAGCAGCCGTCCGAGCGGGGTGTCGGCGCCGGTGGGCTGCCGGCAGAGCTGGGCCGACCGTCCCGCGGCCTCGACCGGGCGGTGGCCCTGCCAGTCCCGGTAACCGACGTACCCGGCGGCCGCCACCGCCACGACCAGCGCGGCCGGCAGCAGCAGCGGATCGTGGAGGCGCCCCGCCCACCGGCCCGCCCACCAGCCGGCCAGGAGCCGGGCCCAGCGGGCCGCGAGTCCGCTCACGCGTCGCCCTTCGCGTTGGTGCTCACGTTGTTCGCCGTGCCGCGCGCCATGCCCTGGAGGGAGCTGTCGCGGGCGCTGTTGGCGAGCCGGTCGATGTCCTCGCGGGTCATCCCGGTGCCGGAGCCGGCGTCCCTGACCGCCTGGTCGGCCCCCCGCGCCACCCGGCCCTCGGCCTCGGCGGTGTGGTTGCGGCTCTCCTGGCGCCCGTCCTCGGTGGTGTCCTTCTTGTTGGCCTCGATCACGCTCTCGGCGATCGAGTCGACGATCTCGCCCGCGATCTCGCCGCCGAGCGGGATCTTGTCGGTCACGGTGCCGATGACGGAGTTGAAGGCGGTCTTGCCGTAGCCGACGTTCTTCTCCAGCGCGTCGTTGAACTCCTTGTCGGAGGCGGCGTGCTGGTTGTGCACCTCGTCGACCCGGGCCTGGTTGAGGTAGCCGCCGACGACGCCGCCGGACTCCGCGTTGTGCTTGATGTCCGACTCCAGCCGGGCGAAGTCGGTCTGCCCGCTGTCCAGGTGGCCGCGGATGAGGGCGGTGGTGTACGCCTGGTTGGCGTTGGTCACCGCGCCGTACGCGTCCGGGTCGCGTCCGAGCGCGTCGAGCAGCCCGGCCACGGAGGAGGCGTCGAGAGCGGCGGGGGAGCCGTTGACCGGCAGGTCGGTGCCGTGGGAGAGGGAGTTCTGCACGTCCCCGATGTACTCGGCGGTCATGTGCCCGAGGCTGCCCCGCATGGCGGCGAGCTTGCCGTCGCCCTTGATGTCGTCCAGCGCCCCGTCGTCGCCGTGCCGGCCGAAGGTGTCCACGACCCGCTTCATCAGGTCGGACTGCTCGGTGGTGTGCCGCTCCGGCGGGACGGGGCCGGGCTCGTCGTACGGGTGGCCGGTGGTGGCGGCCTCCAGGGCGCGGCCGAAGGCGGCCGGCCCGGCCTGCTTGCTCTGGTCCCACACCTTGGAGTCCCGGGAGGTGGTGTCCGGGATCCAGTCCTTGTCGTGGGCGTAGTAGTCGAAGTAGTCCGGGGGCTTGGGCTTGCCGCCCTGGTTGACGGTGCCGTCCTCGTTGTACGCGGTCGGCCGCTCGGTGAAGAACGTGTTGGCCGCCTCCGGGCTGTGCGCGAGCGCTTCCAGCACGGCGGTGGTGGGGCGGAAGCCGGAGCCCGCCTCGTCGCCCCCGCTCAGGTTGAAGCCCTGGATCCTGGAGCCGGGCATCGGGGCCGGCCAGTACCTGTCCTGGGTGTCGAGCTGGGTGACGTGCTCGGCGATCGGGTTGATGAAGTGGGCGTCGTAGTCGCCGTTCATCAGGATGCCGGAGAGCACCTGGTAGCCGTACGGCACGTAGTCCAGGCCCGAGGCCCGGTACGGCTTGTCCCAGACCGGCTGGGAGCCGGCCTTGCGCAGGGCGGCGGCCCACTCGTCGGACAGGTGCGGCTCATTGGTGGTGCGGGTGGCGGTGGCCAGGCCGAGCCCCAGGTTCTTCTGGAGCTGCTGGTAGGCCTTCCAGCGCGGGTCCTTGTCGTCGCGGGGGTGCGCCGGGTCGCCGACCATGCCGTTCCAGGACTTGATCAGGCCGTCCGGGCCGAGGTCCTGGTAGAACTTCGTGGCGAACTTCGGGTCGCCGCCGTGCGAGGCCAGCAGCGAGTTCAGCTCGGTGAGTTCGGGCTCGGTGATGTCGCCGCCCCTGGCCGCGAGCTGGGCGGCGCGCTTGCCGTCGGCCTCGGGGCCGCCGCCGATGGCCTTGCCGTTGAAGGACTTCTGCGGGTCGGTCGTGCTGTCGGCGCGCAGCGCGTAGGCGATCCGCTCGTCGGCGGCGGTGGCCTCGGCGACGGCGGCGTCGATCGCCTTGCGGGCGGCTTCCGCCTTGTCGCCCCACTCCTTCTGGTAGTCCCGGAGGGCCTCGTAGTCGTGCCGGGTGGCGGAGTCGGCCGGGGGCCAGCTGACGGTGCCGTTGTCGGTGACGGTCAGTCCGGCGGCGCGGGCGTCCGCGACGGCCTTGTCCAGCTTGGCCTTTGCCGCCTTGAACTCGGTCGACGCCTCCTTGAAGATCGAGGCGAAGGCGTTCGCCTCGGTCGCGGCGGCGGTCAACTGCTCGTTGGTGCGCTGGAGTCCGGGGCGGGCCTGGTCGGCCGAGGGGCCGCTCCAGCAGGCGGAGTTCACCTTGGCGATCACCGTGCTGTCCCAGTCGTCGTCCATCGACTTGATCTTCTGGGCCACGGTGGTCCAGGCGGTGACGGCGTTGTCCAGGACGCCGAAGTCGGCGGTGCTGAGCTCGTGGAAGTCGACCATCGCTGGGGTCCTCTCAGGCGCCGAGGTCGTGCTGGACGGCCGACTCGTTCTGCCGGTAGTTGGCGGCGGTGGCGCGCAGCGCCTGGGTGGTCTGGCCGACGGTGGCGCCGAGGGCGGCGACGCACTGGTCCCAGGTGCCGGCGGCGCCCTGCGCGGCCTTGCCGGTGCTCCAGTTGGCGAGCGCGGTGGAGACCTTGGCGGTGGCCTCGTCGGCGCCGCGCCCGTCGGCGTTGAGCCGGGCGTGGATCTGGTCGGAGCTGTTCCCCGCGGCGGTGAGCGCGCCGGGGTCGGCGCTGAAGCCACCGCCGCCGCCACCGCTGCCCGCCGAGGCCGAGTTGATCTCGGTGCGGGCCGCCTCCTGGGCGCGGGCCCGGGCGGTCAGGTTCCCGTCCGCGTCATAGGCCCAAGGGTTCATCATCCGGTCGAACGCGGTCGCCCGATCAGACATGTCGATCGATCCCCTCCGTGCCGGAGCGCTGCTGCTCCGGCACCCCCGTCGGCAAAGAATTCGGCAAGTACGTCAAGATGCCGACAAAGAGTACAGGCGGGTTCCGCCTTTGCCGACCCCCTAGGGGTACGGGGGCCCGACGTCATACCGCAGCAGCAGACGGCCTCGTCATTCCAGCTCATGGCCCTTGCCGGACAAGCCCGTTACGTTGGTCGGTGTGTCCACAGCTGTCATCAAGACGGACGGCCTCACCAAGAGGTTTCCCCGCGTCACCGCCCTCGACCAGCTCACCGTAGAGGTGCGGCCGGGTGTGGTCGGTCTGGTCGGGGCCAACGGCGCGGGCAAGTCCACACTGATCAAGATCCTGCTCGGGCTGGCCCCGGCGACGTCGGGCCGGGGCGAGGTCCTCGGCCTGGACATCGCCACCCGGGGCCCCGAGATCCGCGCGCAGGTCGGCTACATGCCCGAGCACGACTGCCTGCCACCGGACGTCTCCGCGACCGAGTTCGTGGTGCACATGGCCCGGATGGCGGGCCTGCCCGCCACCGCCGCCCGTGAGCGCACCGCGGACACCCTGCGGCACGTCGGCCTGTACGAGGAGCGGTACCGCCCGATGGGCGGCTACTCGACCGGCATGAAACAGCGGGTCAAACTCGCCCAGGCGCTGGTGCACGATCCGAAGCTGGTGCTGCTGGACGAGCCGACCAACGGCCTCGACCCGGCCGGCCGGGACGAGATGCTCGGGCTGATCCGCCGGGTGCACACCGACTTCGGCATCTCGGTGCTGGTCACCACCCACCTGCTCGGCGAGCTGGAGCGCACCTGCGACCACCTGGTCGTGATCGACGGCGGCAAGCTGCTGCGCTCCTCCTCCACGGCCTCCTTCACCGAGGCGACGGCCGTCCTCGCCGTGGAGGTCACCGACCTCCCGGAGGACCACGGCGCGGAGCCGGGTCCGATGGTCCGCGAGCGCCTCGCCGCGGCCGGCCTGTCCGTCCAGTCGGAGGGCTCGCACCTGCTGCTGGTCCGGCTGGCCGACGACACGACGTACGACACCATCCGCGACACCGTCGCCGGTCTGGGCCTTGGCCTGGTCCGGCTGGAGCAGCGCCGCCACCGGGTCGCCGAGCTCTTCACCGACGACGCCCAGGACACCGACGCCCAGCACGCCGAAGCCCAGCAGGCCGACGAGGCCCAGAACACCGGCCGGGGCAGGGACACCGAGCAGAGCAAGGGAGGGACGAACGATGGCGCTGCCTCCTGAGACCAGGCCCACCGACACCGGCGTCATCCACGACATCGGCTACCGCGGCTACGCCGGCCCCCGGCTCGGCCGCGCCTACGCCACCCGCGCGCTCTTCACCCAGAGCCTGCGCGCCGCGTACGGCCTCGGCCGCTCCGGCAAGTCCAAGGTGCTGCCGATGATCGTGCTGGGCGTGATCACCCTGCCCGCGGTGATCTTCGTGGCGGTGGCGATCGTGACGAAGCGGGAGGAGCTGCCGATCGAGTACACCGGCTACCTCTCCAACTTCAGCCTGGTGGTCTCGGTCTTCCTGGCCTCCCAGGCCCCGGTGCTGCTCTCCCGTGACCTGCGCTACCTGACCGTCCCGCTCTACTTCTCCCGCCCGATCACCCACTCCGACTACGTCCGGGCCAAGTTCGGCGCCATGGCCTGCGCCCAACTGCTGCTGATGACGGCCCCGTTGCTGGTGCTGTACGTCGGCTCGCTGCTCAGCGGGATGGACTTCGGACACAACACCGGGCACTTCCTGTACGGCCTGGCCGCGGCCGTGATGTACGCCCTGGTGCCGACCTCGGTGGCCGTGCTGATCGCGGCCACCACCCCGCGCCGGGGCTTCGGGGTCGCGGCCATCATGGGCTACCTGACGGTCAGCGCCGCGCTGGGCGCCATCGCGGTGGGGATCAGCAACCCCTACAACGGCGGCAGCGACGCCGCGCAGTGGACGTCGCTGATCTCGCCCACCGAGCTGGTGGATGCCCTGGTCAACGAGCTGTTCGGGCTCGGTGAGGGCTTCGACCGCCGGCACGCGCCCGGCGGCCTAGGGCTGGTGGTGTTCGCGCTCGTCGCGGTGGCCATGGTGGCGGGCTCGTACCGGCTGCTGCTGCGCCGCTACAGCCGCGTCTGATTCGACAGCAGGGTCTGAGAGAGGGCGGCATGGCCACCATCAGCATCGACAAGGTCTCCCGGTGGTTCGGGAACGTGGTCGCGGTCAACGACATCACCATGTCCATCGGCCCCGGCATCACCGGTCTGCTCGGGCCGAACGGCGCGGGCAAGTCCACCCTCATCCACATGATGAGCGGGTTCCTTTCGCCCTCCAGCGGCTCGGTCACCCTGGACGGCGCGCCGATCTGGCGCAACCAGCGGGTGTACGAGCAGGTCGGCCTGGTGCCCGAGCGGGAGTCGATGTACGACTACCTGACCGGCTGGGAGTTCGTCCTCGCCAACGCCGAACTGCACGGCCTGCCCCAGCCGGGCGCCGCCGCCCGCCGGGCGCTGGACCTGGTGGAGATGGCCTACGCCAAGGACCGCCGCACCGGCACCTACTCCAAGGGCATGAAGCAGCGGGTCAAGATGGCCTCCGCCCTGGTCCACGACCCGTCGGTGCTGCTGCTCGACGAGCCCTTCAACGGCATGGACCCGCGCCAGCGGCTCCAGCTGATGGAACTGCTGCGCCGCTTCGGCGCGGACGGCCGCACCGTGCTGTTCTCCTCCCACATCCTGGAGGAGGTCGAGCAGCTGGCGCGGCACATCGAGGTGGTGGTCGCCGGGCGGCACGCGGCCTCGGGCGACTTCCGCAAGATCCGCCGGCTGATGACCGACCGCCCGCACCGCTACCTGGTCCGCTCCAGCGACGACCGGCGGCTCGCCGCCGCGCTGATCGCCGACGGCTCCACCTCCGGCATCGAGGTGGACGAGCGGGAGCGGGCACTGCGGATCGAGGCGGTCGACTTCCAGGGCTTCACCACCCTGCTGCCCCGGGTTGCCGGGGAGGCCGGCATCCGGCTGTACACCGTCTCCCCGGCGGACGAATCGCTGGAGAGCGTCTTCTCCTACCTGGTCTCCGCATGAGGACCCCGGACCCCGTGCTGTCACCGACCAACCGGACCCAGGAAGGGGCCGACCGACCATGAACCCCACCGTCGCCAGGCTGACCCTGCGCGGGCTGCTGGGCCGCCGCCGCGGCCTGTTGCTGCTGGTGGTCCCCGTCCTGCTGCTGGTCGCCGCGGCCATCGCCGCCGGATCGGACGCCGACGAGCACCGCATGACCCTCAAGATCGTCGGCGAGCTGGGCCTGGGCACCCTGGTCCCGATCCTCGGGCTGGTGGTCGGCACCGGCGTGATCGCCAACGAGATCGACGACGGCTCGATCGTCTACCTGCTCGCCAAGCCGCTGCCCCGGTGGCGGATCGTCACCACCAAGCTGGCCGTCGCGATCGGCGTCACCTGGCTGTTCTCGGTGGTCCCGACGCTGCTGGCCGGGCTGATCCTCTACGGCACCCAGGACGGCGTGGCGCTCGGCTACACCGTGGCGGTGCTGGTCGCCGGGGCCGCGTACAGCGCGCTGTTCCTGTTGCTCGGCGTGGTCACCAGGCACGCCGTGGTGGCCGGGCTGGCGTACGCCCTGATCTGGGAGTCGTTGGTCGGCAACTACGTCGAGGGCGCCCGGACGCTGAGCATCCAGCAGTGGGGCCGGGCGGTGGCCGGGGCGGTCGCGGGGGAGGACGCGATCACCGCGAGCGTCTCCCTCGGAGCGGCCGTGCCGCTGCTGCTGGCGGTCACCGTCGGGGCGACGGTGTTCGCCTCGGTGAAGCTGGCCGGGCTGACCCTCGCGGGCGAGGAGTGAGCCCGGTACGGATCACCGCCGCACGGTGGTGATCCGTACGGCGGTGATCCGCGGGGCGCGGCCCGGGCGGGGCCGGCGGGTGGTTCAGGAGGCGGTTCCGAGGGTGCGGTTGCGGCCCGCGCCCCAGCCGGCCGCGCCGACCACCAGCACCAGGACCAGCATCAGCAGCAGGGTGGCGTCCCAGCCGCCGGTCAGCTGGTGCAGCGCACCGGCGCCGACCGGGCCGACCGCCGCGACCAGGTAGCCGATCGCCTGCGACATCCCGCCCAGCTGGGCCGCGCCGCCCGCGGTACGGGTGCGCAGCACGATGAACGCCAGGCCCAGGCCCAGCGAACCGCCCTGGGCCACGCCGAGGATGGTCGCCGACACCCACGCGGCGGAGACCGGCGCGACCAGCAGCAGCGCGATGCCCAGCCCGTTCAGGACGGCCATGGTCACCGCCAGCGCGCGCTGGCTGGTCATCCGGCCGGCCATCAGCGGCACCAGGAAGGCGCCGGCCACCTGCACCAGGTTGGAGAAGGCGAAGACCAGACCGGCCTGGCCGCGGTCCATGCCGTGGTCGGCCAGGATGGTCGGCATCCAGGCGACCAGGGTGTAGACCAGCAGCGACGAGATGCCCATGAAGAGGCTGATCTGCCAGGCCAGCGGGGACTTCCAGATGCCCACGATCGGCTTGCCGGCCGCGGCGGCCGCGGCCGTCGTCCCCGGCCGCCCCTGCTGCTCCTGCCGTTCCTGCCGGGAGCGCAGCACCTGCGGCAGCCAGGCCACCGCCGCGACCAGCGCGAGCAGCGACCAGGCGCCGAGCGAGGCCCGCCAGCCGCCGCCGAGCGCGTGCTCCAGCGGGACGGAGGTGCCGGCGGCGAGGGTCGCGCCGACCAGCATGGTGGTCGAGTAGACGCCGGTCATGGTGGCCGCGCGGTCCGGGAACTCGCGCTTGACCAGGCCCGGCATCGACACGTTCAGCACCGCGATGGCCACGCCGATCACCACGCAGCCCGCGTACAGGGCCGCCACCGAGGGCAGCACCCGCAGCAGCACGCCCGCGCCCAGCACCAGTACCGCGCCGAGCACCACCCGTTCGGTGCCGAAGCGGCGGGTCAGCCGGGGGGTGAGCGGGGCGCCGACGCCCTGGAACAGCACTGGCACGGTGGTGATCAGCCCGCTCGCGGTGGCGGACAGGCCGAAGGTCCGCTGGATCTCGCCGACCATCGGGGAGACCGCCGCCAGGCAGGCGCGCATGTTCAGCGCGACCAGCACGATGCCGGTCAGCAGCAGGAACGGATGGGCCAGCCGGGCGCGGACGGGGAGCGGGGCAGGAGTGGTGGCAACCGGCTGCTGGGCACGGGTGACGGCCATGGGTGTGCTGTTCTTTCGTGAATGTGCGTGGAAGCGGACGACGGAAGGGGAGGCTCGCGCCGTCCTACTTCCGGGCCGCGATGGCCGCGAGCAGCTGCTCGACGGCCGCGGTCGGCTCGGCGAGCAGCGCACGGCACGCGGCCTCGGCGAGGTCCGGGTCACCGCTCTCGATCGCGTCGACCAGTGCCTCGTGGGTGGCCACGACCGCTTCGGGCATCTCGTGGTCGCCGAAGGCGGAGGTCATCGACTCGCGCACGGAGGCGCCGAAGTAGCGGTACACCTCGGTCAGCGCGGGGTTGTGCGCGGCCTCGACGACGGCGGTGTGGAACTCCAGGTCGTGCTCGACGGTGGCCTCGCGGCTCGCCCGCTCGGGGTGCGCCGCGAACACCTCGGCCTCCCGGGCCAGCGCGGCCCGCATCCGCCGGACGTCCTCGGGGGTGTGCCGCAGCGCGGCCAGCCGGGCGCCCTCGGTCTCCAGCGCCGCACGGACCTCCAGGACGTCCCGGATGCCCGAGCGCTGGACGCCGCGCAGCACGGACGCCGGGTCGCTGGTGGAGCGGACGAACGTCCCCTCGCCCTGCCGGGAGACCAGCATTCCGGCGTGCACCAGCACCCGGATCGCCTCCCGCACGGTGTTCCGGCCGACCTGCAACCGCTCGGCCAGCTCGTGCTCGGTGGGAATCCGCGACCCCACCGGCCACGCCCCGGCCGCGAGCTGCTCCCGCAGCTGCTCGATCGTGGTGTCGACCAGGGAGCGCCGTCCGGCCGCCTGCAGACCGCCGCTCATGCCGGACCTCCCTTTGTCACCGCACACGTCATCATCGGTCGTCGGTCATCCTACAACCGCTTGCCCGGTCATCCTACAACCCACCCCTGAACAGCACGTGAACACCCGATCGGCCCTCCGGACGGCCGCTGCGCGGACAAGTGGTCCCCGCGTCCCACCGGGGACACGGGGACCTGCGCGCGGCGGGGGCCGCAGCGGGGAGCCGACGGCCGGAGGGCGTCAGCGCTGCGGGTAGAGGCGCTCCAGGACCTCGGCGACGCCGTCCTCGTCGTTGCCGGCGGTGACGGCGTCGGCGACCGCGAGGAGTTCCTCGTGGGCGTTGGCCATGGCGACGCCGTGGGCGGCCCAGCCGAACATCGGGACGTCGTTGGGCATGTCGCCGAAGGCGATGGTGTCGGCGGCGCGGACGCCCAGGCGGCGGGCGGCGACGGCCAGTCCGGTGGCCTTGGACAGGCCGAGCGGGAGCAGCTCGACCACGCCCGCGCCGGCCATCACCACGCCGACCAGGTCGCCGGCGGCGCGCCTGGCGGCCTCGGCGAGGGCGTCGTCGGTCAGGGCGTGGTGCTGGATGTACAGCTTGCCGAGCGGGGCGGTGAGCAGCCCGTCGCGCTCGACCCTGACGACCGGCAGCTCGGAGCCGATCTGCAACTCGTAGCCGGGGCCGGCCAGCACCTGGCCGTCGAGGCCGTCCTGGTTGGCGGCGATGGCCAGCGGGCCGGTCTCGGCCTCGATCTTCTCGATCGCGAGGGCGGCCAGCTGCCGGTCCAGGGTGAGCGAGGTGAGCAGCTTGTGCGCGCCGGCGTCGTACACCTGGGCGCCCTGGCCGCAGACCGCTATCCCGGTGTAGCCGATCTCGTCGAAGACCGGGCGGGCCCAGACGGCCGAGCGTCCGGTGACGATGATGTGCAGCGCGCCCGCGCCGGTGGCCGAGGCCAGGGCGGCGCGGGTGCGCTCGGAGACGGTCTCCTCGCTGGTGAGCAGGGTGCCGTCGAGGTCGGTGGCGACCAGCCGGTAGGGCAGGTCGCCGCCGGGGGCTCCGGGGGAGGCGGGGCTGGGGCTGATGGTGCTCATGGGCCGTGCGTCTCCCGGGAGTGGCGGGTGGTGCTGGGTGCTGCGGACCGGGCTACTTGACCGGTTCGAGGACGGTCCGCCCGCCGAGGTACGGCCGCAGTGCCTCGGGCACGACGACCGAGCCGTCGGCCCGCTGGTGGTTCTCCAGGATCGCCACGATGGTGCGCGGGACGGCGACCAGGGTGCCGTTCAGGGTGGCGAGCGGGCGGGTCTTGCCCTTCTCGCGCATCCGGATCGACAGCCGGCGGGCCTGGTACTCGGTGGTGTTGGAGGTCGAGGTGACCTCGCGGTACTTGCCCTGGGTGGGGATCCACGCCTCGATGTCGAACTTGCGCGCGGCCGAGGCGCCGAGGTCGCCGGAGGCGACGTCGATCACCCGGTACGGCAGCTCCAGCGCGTTGAGGAAGTCCTTCTCCCACTGGAGCAGGCGGCGGTGCTCGTTCTCCGCGTCCTCCGGAGTGGTGTAGACGAACATCTCCACCTTCTCGAACTGGTGGACGCGGATGATGCCGCGGGTGTCCTTGCCGTAGGTGCCGGCCTCGCGGCGGAAGCAGGAGGAGTAGCCGGCGTAGCGCAGCGGCAGCTTCTCGGCGTCGAGGATCTCGTCCATGTGGTACGCCGCGAGCGGGACCTCGCTGGTGCCGACCAGGTACCGGTCGTCCTCGGCGAGGTGGTAGACGTTCTCGGCGGCCTGGCCGAGGAAGCCGGTGCCGTCCATGGCGGCCGGGCGGACCAGGGTCGGGGTGATCATCGGGATGAAGCCGGACGCGGTGGCCTGGGCGATCGCCATGTTGACCAGGGCGAGCTCCAGCAGCGCGCCGACGCCGGTCAGGTAGTAGGAGCGGGCACCGGCGACCTTGGCGCCGCGCTCGGTGTCGATCGCGCCCAGGATCTGGCCGAGCTCGACGTGGTCGCGCGGCTCGAAGCCCTCGGCGGCGAAGTCGCGCGGGGTGCCGATCTCCTCCAGGGTGACGAAGTCCTCCTCGCCGCCGACCGGGGCGGTCGGGTCGATGAGGTTCGCCAGCGAGCGGAGCAGGCGGTCCGCCTCCTCCTTGGCCGCGCCCTGTTCGGCGTCCGCGGCCTTGACCGCGGCGGCCAGGTCCTTGGTGCGCTGGAGCAGGGCGGCCTTCTCCTCGCCCTTGGCCTGGGCGACCTGCTTGCCGAGCACCCGCTGCTCGCTGCGCAGTTCGTCGAAGCGGCTGCCCGAGGACCGGCGCCGTTCGTCGGCGGAGAGGAGGGCGTCGACCAGGTCGACGTCCTCGCCACGGACGCGCTGCGAGGCGCGCACTCGGTCAGGGTCCTCACGAAGCAGGCGAAGGTCAATCACAGGCCCAAGCGTACCGGTCGGCCGTTCCTCCACCGGTACGGCTTTTTCCCTGGGGATAACTCCCCCCGGCCTGTGGATAACTCCTGTGGGGAACGCGTGGGGAACGCTCCGGGGGCGGGTTATCCACAGGCTGGGGCCCGGGCCTGTGGATCAAAGGGGAGGATTGCCTTCCGCGTGAACGAATCAGGGAATTGAGGTTTCAAACCTCAATGAACCTTCCCGAGTGAGGGAATTGAAGCACTCGGACGGGTGATTTGCTGGCAACCGGGTGACTCTGGTCCGATTGGTCATCTCTGCGACGCAAACCGATGGTCCGACCAGGTCTGGGCAATGGCTATACCGGTTTGTCGACTCGTCCCCAGGCCTGTGGATAACTCCGGGCTGTGGACAGCGGCGGGGCCTGTGGACAGCGGTCGCGGCGTCGGGGCCTCCTGTGGATGACGGGTCGGGTCACCCGCCCTGCCCGATCGACCCGATCAAAAATGGTCGGAAACGGTCGAAAAGACAGTGGAAAGACAAGAGGTGTCGCTCGGATGTCCCGAGGGTCTCGGATGCCCCGGCGCCTCAGATGTCCCCGCGGCCGTCGAGCGCGCGGGAGAGCCAGTCCGCCGCCGAGACGAAATCCTCGTCCGAGGTGCCGGGACGCCGGTGGGTGGACTCCTGGCGGTCGGCGCGCGGATAGGAGCCGAGGTACCGCACCTGCGGGCAGATCCGCTTGAGCCCCATGATCGCCTCGCCGACCCGGCGCTCGGACAGGTGGCCCTCGCAGTCGATCAGGAAGCAGTAGCTGCCCATGCCCTCGCCGGTCGGCCTGGACTCGATCCGCATCAGGTTGACCCCGCGCACCGCGAACTCCTGGAGCAGTTCCAGCAGCGCGCCCGGGTGGTCCGCGGGCAGCCAGACCACCATCGAGGTCTTGTCCGCGCCGGTCGGCGAGGAGACCCGCCCGGGGCGGCCGACCAGGACGAATCTGGTGGCCGCGCTCTTCGCGTCCGCGATCTCCTTGACCAGCGGATCCAGCCCGTAGATCGGTGCCGCGAACTCGCCCGCGAAGGCGCCGTCGTAGCGGCCCTCGGCGACCAGCCGGGCGCCGTCGGCGTTGGAGGCGGCCGACTCCCAGCTCGCCTCCGGCAGGTTGGCCGCCAGCCAGCGGCGCACCTGGGGCTGGGCCACCGGGTGGCTGGTCACCGTCTTGATCCCGGACAGCTCGGTGCCGGGCCGCACCAGCAGCGCGAAGGTGATCGGCAGCAGCACCTCACGGTAGATCATCAGCGGTGTGCCGGCGGCCAGTTCGTCGTTGGTCGCGGTGACCGCGCCCTCCACCGAGTTCTCGATCGGGACGAACGCCCCGGCTGCCTCCCCGCCGCGGACCGCCTCCAGCGCCAGGGCAACCGAGGACAGCGGCACCAGCTCCCGGGTGGCCGCCTCGGGCAGGGTGTGCAGCGCCGCCTCGGTGAACGTGCCGGCCGGTCCGAGGTAGGTGTAGCGGGTGGCCGACATGACGCCTCCGGGAGATCTCGGTGGTGCGCGGGCAGGGTTGCCGAAGCAGTCACCCTAACGATTCCCCGGCTCGGGCAGGAACGTGTCTCACGGACCGGGGCCCGCGGCGCCCGGCCTCGGGGAACTACCCCTCCAGCAGCTGCTGCCCGAGGTAGCCTCCGGCCGGTGCGCCCGGCGGCAGCACGTACAGGCCGCTCGCCTCGTGCCGCAGGAAGCGGGAGAGGCCGTCGCCCCTGGAGAGCTTGCGCTGCACCGGCGTGAAGCCCCGGCGCGGGTCGGCCTGGAAGGCCAGGAAGAGCAGTCCGGCGTCCGGTGAGCCGTCCGGCAGCAGCCCGTCGTGGTACGAGAAGCCCCGCCGCAGCATCGCCGCCCCGCCGTTGGCCGCCGGGGCGGCGACCCGGACGTGCGCGTCGGAGGGGATCGCCAGGGTGCCGTCCTGGCCCTGGGCGGTGAGGTCGACGGGGGTGCGCTCGCCGGCCCCGGCTGGCGCACCGAGCGGGGCGCCGTCCGACTTGCGCCGCCCGATCACCCGTTCCTGCCGGTCCACCGGCAGGGCCTCCCAGTTGTCCAGCAGCATCCGGATCCGCCGGAACACCAGGTACGAGCCGCCGGCCAACCAGGCCGGCCGGTCGCCGTCGGCGGTGCAGAACACCTTGGCGGCGAAGCCCTCCTCGTCCGGCCTGGGGTTGTTGGTGCCGTCGATCTGGCCCATCAGGTTGCGTCCGGTCACCGGCTGCGCGGCCGCCCCCGGGGTGCGGGCGAAGCCCGCCGACTGCCAGCGCAGCGCCGCCGTGCCGGCCGCCAGCCGCTGGAGCACCCGCAGCGCGTGCACCGCCACCAGGGCGTCGTCCGCGCCGATCTGGACGAACAGGTCGCCGTCGCCGCGGGCCGGATCGAGCGCGTCGCCGGGGAAGGCGGGCAGCGGTTCGAGCCCGGGCGGCCGGCGGTCGGCCAGTCCGGCCCGGTCGAACAGGATGGCGCCGAAGCCGAGGGTGAGGGTGAGCGAGCAGGGTCCGGCGTCCAGCGCGACCTGGTTGTCGAACTCCTCGGCCGGCTCCCCGGCGGTCAGCCGGTCGGCCGCCCTCGTCCAGCGCTGCAGCAGGGTGCGCAGCCCGTCCCGGCCGACGCCCTCGGTCAGGTCGAAGGCGGCCAGCTGCACCCTGGCCTGCGGCGGGTCGGTGATCCCGGCCTGGTGCTCGCCGCGGAACGGGACCCGGGCCGCACCCAGCGCCCCGCCCGGTCGGCCGGCCGCGGGTGCCGCCGTACCGGGCCGGCCGTCCAGGACGACCGCCCCGGCGACACCCGCGCCGGCGCCGGCCAGCAGCCCGGCCCCGGCGGTGCCGAGCAGCGCCCGCCGGGTGAAGCCCGGGTGCCCCGTCGAGACGTGCCCCGTCGACTCGTGCTGTGTGGACTCGTGCTGCGTGGACTCGTGCGGTGTCGAAACGTCGGCCACCCCGCTCACCCGATCTTGAACTGCTGGGTCGGGGTGGTCTGGTCGATGTCGGAGGAGCGGATCTGCACCGACACCACCCAGGTGCCCGCCAGCGGCAGCTGCGCGGTGCCGCTCCAGCGGCCGGTGCCCTCCGGGGTGAGCGCGACCGGCAGCGGGCCGAGGTCGCGGTCCGGCAGGGTGAAGGCGAGCTGCACCTCGGGAACGTCCACCGGCTGCCCGTCCGCGCCGTCCAGCGCGAGCTTCACCTCGTTCGGGCCGGTCCTGGCCGGGTTGAGGGTGACGGTCGCGGTGCCCTTGGCGTTCGGCGTCCGGCCCTTGGTGTCGTACGGGAGCTTGAGGTCGACGGTGCGGCCGGGCTCGGTCTGCGGCGCCGCCGCGGCCCCGCCGGCTGCCGGTGCGACGGCCCCGGCGGTGCTCTCGCCCTTGACCTCGCCCGCGACCCGTCCGGGCGGCGAGTTGGTGAGCATCGTGGTGACCACCAGCACGGCCACCGCGACCAGCGCCTCGACCAGCACCGAGCGGCGCAGCCCGGCCCGGGTCGGGGTCAGCCCGCGGTCCCGTCCGGCGCTGCGCAGGGCGGCCCGCTGGCGTTCCAGCTGCGCCTGCCGGAGCGGGTCCTCGCTGTGCGCCGCCACGGCGACCGGCTCCGGCAGTTCGGCCTGTTCGACCTCCGCCGCCTCGGCCGGGGCCGAGCGCAGCCGGGCCAGCCAGGAGCGGGAGATCCAGGCGACGCCGAGCATCACGACCACGCAGCCGCTCTTCACCAGCAGCAGCCGCCCGTACTCGGTGCCGGTCAGCGCGCCCCAGCTGCCCAGCCCCCGCCAGGACTGGTAGATCCCGGTCACGGCCAGCACGGCCACCGAGCCGAAGGCGATCTTCGAGAAGCGGTCCACCACTCCGGCGCCGACGCCCTCGCGCAGTGCGACCAGCAGCGCGGCCAGCCCGCCCAGCCAGAGCGCCATCGCGATCAGGTGCAGGATGCCGAGCGGCAGCGCCAGCCAGACCTGGATGCCCACCGAGGCGTGGTCGGCGCCGACCCAGGTCGCCGAGAGGGCGACCGCCAGCACCAGCCCGGCCACGCCGAGGCCGAGCCGGACCTCGCGCTGCGGCCGTTCGGCGGCCCGCCGCTCCAGCTCGCGCAGCTCGGCCTCCTCGGGGTCCTCCCCGGAAGCCCCGGAAACTCCGGAAGCCCCGGATCCCTGGTCCTCCGGCTTCGGTCCGACCGGCCGCGGCGGCTGCCCCAGCTGCCCGACCAGCAGCGACAGGAACACCCCGCTCGCCGCGAGCAGCAGCAGCCGGGCGGCCAGCGCGGTGCCGATCCGCTCGTCCAGCGTGGCGCGCACCAGCGACAGGTCGAAGGCCTGTCCGACCCCCGAGCCGCGCTCGTACGGGCCGCGCAGCATCAGCACCGCGACGGTGGAGACCAGCAGCGCCGTCCAGCCGGTCATCAGCAGCCGCTGCGCCGGGCGCCGGGCGGTGCCGGCCGGCCAGCAGAGCAGCACGAAGGCGGCGGCGCCGACCAGCAGTGCGAAGGCCGCGTACGCGACGGTGCGTCCGGTGCCGTACAGGGCGGCGACCAGGCCGTCGGCCTCGGCGCCCTGCAACGCGGTGGCCGACACCGAGGTGTCCGAGGGCGCGCCGATGGAGAAGGTGAACGCCCCGCCGATCGGGTGCGAGTCGTCCGAGACGGCCCGCCACGCCACCGTGTAGGTGCCGTTGCCGAGCCCGCCCTTGAGCCCGACCCTGGCGGTGTTGCCCTTGCCGTCGGCGTGCGCCGGGTTGCCGGTGTCCACGGCCTGGCCGGCCGGGTCGAGCACCCGGACGGAGTCGCCGGAGAGCGAGACGGACTCGCTGAAGGTCAGAGTCACGGCCTGCGGGGCGGTGGCGACCACCGAGTTCTGCCGCGGGTCGGTGGAATCCAGGGTGGCGTGCGCGGAGGCCGGTCCGGCGCCCGCGAGCATCAGCGCGAGCAGCGCGCCGAGCACTCCGAGCACCCCGGCGATCCGGCGGTGGGCGGCCTTCTCCGGGCCGGCCGGCTGCGTGGTGGCGGTCCCCATGGTTTGGCGGTCCCCTAACTCTGGCCGGGGCGGTAGGTGAGCTCCTTGACCGGCACCCTGACGGAGATGGTGCCGGACTTGGCGAAGGTGAGGTCGAGCTCCAGCTCGTCACCGAGGGCGGGGGCCTTCTGCCATCCCATGATCATGAGGTGGTTGCCGCCCCTGGCGAGTTGCAGGGCGCCGTGCGCGGGGACGTCCAGGCTGTCGACCTGTTCCATGGTCGACGCGGTCGAGCGGTGCATGGTGACCGACCCGGCGGCCGGGCTGGTCACCTTGAGCAGCTGGTCCTGGGCGCCGTCGTTGTTGACGGTCAGGTAGCCGGCCGCCATGCCGCCGGCCGGGGGCAGCGGGATGTAGGAGTCGGCGACGCTGAGCCTGGCCGGGCCGCCGGCGGCACCGTCCTGGCCGGTGCCGCCGCCGGTGCCGCCGTCCGTGCCGCAGGCGGCCAGGATGGCGCCGCCGCCCAGGGCCGTCGCGACGACGGCGCCGAGCAGGGCGGTGCGGCGGAAGCGGCGGGTTCCGGTGGTCACCGCGGTCACGCCGCGACCCCCTTGGCGATCAGCGGCAGGTCGTGCTCGTACGTCTTCTCCTCGGTGCCGCTCATGTAGAGCACGTGCGCCTTGTCGTCCGAGGGGAGGAAGGCCAGCACCTGGGCGCCGTGGGTGGAGGTGACCGTGCCGTCCGGGTTGACCACCGGGTCCTCGATCATGATGCCGAGCGACTTGGCGGCGGTCTTCACCTTCGCCAGGTCCCCGGTGAGGCCTATGAAGTCGCTGCCCATCGAGTCCAGCCAGGTGCGCAGCACCTGGGGGGTGTCGCGCTGGGGGTCGGTGGAGACGAAGACGACGTTGATCTTCTTCCGGTCCTCCTCGGGGAGCGCCTTCATCGCGACGCCGATGTCGCCCATGGTGGTCGGGCAGACGTCCGGGCAGCTGGTGTAGCCGAAGAACAGCAGGGTGGCCTTGCCGTTGGTCTGCTGCCGCAGGTCGAAGGGCTGACCGGAGGTGTCGGTCAGCTGGAGGTCCGGCTTCTCGAAGTTCCTGGCGAGCTTGGTGCCCTGGTACGGGGTGTCCTCCTTCTGCCGGGTGACCTTGGCGGCGGTGCCGTCGCCGCCGGAGGAGCCGCAGGCGGAGAGGGTCAGGGCGGCGGCCAGCGCGAGCGCGGCCGCGCCGGCCAGACGGGTGGTGCGGGTGGTGCGGGGCATGGGAGTTCCGATCGTGCGCGGTGAACGGCCGGCGGTCCGGGCCCGGGGTGGGGTGCGGACCGCCGGCGCGGGGGGTCAGGAGGCGGAGCCGCCGCTCCTGCGGCGCAGGCCGAGCACGCCGACGGCGGTGCCGATCACACCGACCACGATGCCGACCACGCCGAGGGTGCGGGCGGTGGAGTCGCTGGACTTGGCGTCGCCGGAGGCGGCGGCGTGGTCGGAGCTGCCCCCGCTCGCGGCCGGGGAGGCGGTCACGCCGTGGCCGTCGCCCTCGGCGGCCTTGGTGAGCTTCAGGACGGGGGCGGGCTTGGCCGGCTCGGGCTGGCCGTCCTTGCTCTCGTCGATCCAGCGGACGACGTCGCCGTTGTCGTAGGTCTGGAGGGTCTTGAAGACCAGGCTGTCGGAGTCGGTCGGCAGCGGGCCGAGCGAGACCCGGAACTCCTGGAACTGGCCGGGGGCGATCTTGGTGCCGGCGTCGGCGGTCCAGGTGATCTTGGAGACGGCCTCGGTGACGTCGTTGCCGTGCACCTTGATCGGCTTGTCGAGCTTGGCCTTCTCGACCGCGGCGGTCCAGCCCGGCAGCGGCAGGGTCCGGACCGAGGCCAGCGGGTGGTCCAGCGGGAGGTTGACCTCCAGCTTCACCGTGCTCGCCGTGTCGTTCTCGTTCGGCACCCGGAAGTCGACGGCCGTGTAGCCGCCCTGGGCGGCCGCGCCCGGGTTCACGGTGACGTGCGCGAAGGCCGGGCCGGCCAGCGCCACCACGGAGGCGGCGGCGGTCAGGGCGACGGCGGCGCGGCGCGGGCCTTCGGCGCGGCCGACCGGCGGGGCTGGTGGCTTCTCTCATCGGGGCGGTCCTCGGCAACGTCGGCGGGCGGCGGCGCGGGCAGCGGGCCGGCGACGGTTACGGCCGCCGACCGCGGTTCGGGCGCATACCAGACCGCCCGGGCGACGTCGTCAAACGTCTCCGGGCGGCTGATCGGTTCACGCTTTCTGCCGATCATATCGATTCAGACATAGCCCTCAAGCGGCCAGTTGACGGCCAGTCCCCTTCTTTCACACCACACACACCACGTGGCGACGCCGTCGGGGCCCACCCGAGTGCGACGGTTCACGTCCCGGGCGCCCGACGGCCCAGCTCCGCCCCGACCGCCCGTCGCACGGCCTCCGGGTCCAGCCCGTGCTCGACCACCATCCGCGCCCCGAGCTCCTCCCCCTCCCGCAGCACCCCGAGCAGCAGGTGGCCCACCGCGATCTCCCCCGACTTCAGCCGCAGCGACTCGCGCAGCGACAGCTCCAGCGCCTTCCTCGCCCCCGCCGTGAACGGGACGGCCCCGCTCTTGGCGCCGCCGGACCGGAACCAGCCCCGGCGCTTCGGCTCCTCGGGCGGGGCATCCAGCGCGCCCTCGCCGAAGACCGACTCGACCGCCTCGCGCACCGCCTCCAGGTCAACCCCGATCGAGGCCAGCGCCTGCGCCCGGTCCCCGTCCCCCAGCCGGCTCCGCACCACCCGGAGCGCCGCCTCCCGATCCAGCCCGGCGCCGATCAGCACGGCGGCGGCCGGCTCCTGCGGCAGACCGAGGATCGCGAGCAGGAGGTGCTCCGTCCCGATCCGCTCGTGCCGCAGCTCCCTGGCCTCCTGCCGGGCCGTGACCACGACCTGCCGCGCCGCGTCGGTGAAACGCTCGAACATCGCTCAGCCTCCGTCCTCGTCCTTGCCGGACCCGCGTCGGGCGTACTTCTTGTGGACCGCCTGCCTGGTCACCCCGAGGCATACCGCGATGTCCTGCCAGGACCATCCCTGCCGCCGGGCGCTGCCCACCTGAAGGCCCTCCAGGCGGTCCGCCAGATCGCGCAGCGCGCGGACCGCCCGGAGCCCCACGGCGGGGTCACGACTGCTCGCCGCAGCCGCGAGTTCTCCGCTCTCGCTCATGATGTCAACTTTGGTTGACACTCGCGCGAGTGTCAACCCTGGTTGACATGCGGGCTGGTCCCAGCGGCCGCCGAACCGTCGCTCCGGCGCCGCACGTGACATCGGCGGCCCCGGGAACGCGAAGAAGCGGGGCGAGGACCGTGAAGGTCCTCGCCCCGCTTCAGGAGGTCACCTCAGGAGGTGACCGCCGGGGTCGAACGCGGTCAGCTGCAGCCGCTGGTGGAGCCGCAGCCCTCGCAGAGGTAGCAGCTGCCGGCGCGGCGCATCTTGGTGCCGCAGGAGAAGCAGAGCGGGGCGTCGGCGTTGAGGCCGAGCTGGATCTCCATCAACTCCGTGGAGTTGTGGGCCTGCTTCGCGGCGGGCTTGGGCGCCTCGACGGCCCGGGCCTGGACCGGCGCGGCCGTGACCGGGGCAGCGGTGACCGGCGCGGACTGGGCGAGCGACTCGGTGTCGAGCTCCTCGGCCTCCAGCGGCTCGTACGAGCCCGTCTCCAGGTGGCGCTGACGCTCCTCGACGGAGTGGATGCCGAGCGCCGAGCGGGTCTCGAACGGCAGGAAGTCCAGCGCCAGGCGGCGGAAGATGTAGTCGACGATCGACTGCGCCATCCGCACGTCCGGGTCGTCGGTCAGACCGGCCGGCTCGAAGCGCATGTTGGTGAACTTCGCGACGTAGGTCTCCAGCGGCACGCCGTACTGGAGGCCGACGGACACCGCGATGGAGAAGGCGTCCATCATGCCCGCGAGGGTCGAGCCCTGCTTGGACATCTTCAGGAAGACCTCGCCCAGGCCGTCGTCCGGGTAGGAGTTGGCCGTCATGTAGCCCTCGGCGCCACCGACCGTGAACGAGGTGGTGATGCCGGGACGGCCCTTGGGCAGGCGCTTGCGGACCGGGCGGTACTCGACGACCTTCTCGACCACGGCGGCCGGGGCCTCCTCGGCCTTGGGCTCGGAGTCCTTCTTCTTGGCCGAGAGCGGCTGGCCGACCTTGGAGTTCTCGCGGTAGATGGCGAGCGCCTTGACGCCCATCTTCCACGCCTCGAAGTAGATCTCCTCGACGTCCTCGACGGTCGCGCTGGACGGCATGTTCACCGTCTTGGAGATGGCGCCGGAGATCCACGGCTGGATCGCCGCCATCATCCGCACGTGCCCCATCGGCGAGATGGTGCGCTCGCCCATCGCGCAGTCGAACACCTCGTAGTGCTCGGACTTCAGGCCGGGGGCGTCCACCACGTTGCCGTGCTCGGCGATGTGGGCGACGATCGCCTCGATCTGCTCGTCCTGGTAGCCGAGGCGCTTCAGGGCGCGCGGGACGGTGCCGTTGACGATCTGCATCGAGCCGCCGCCGACGAGCTTCTTGAACTTGACCAGGGCGAGGTCGGGCTCGACGCCGGTGGTGTCACAGTCCATCATCAGGCCGATGGTGCCGGTCGGGGCGAGCACCGAGGCCTGGGCGTTGCGGAAACCGTTCTGCGTGCCGAGGCGCAGCACGTCCTGCCAGGCCTTGTTGGCGGCCAGCCGGACCGGGGCGTCCAGGTCGTCCACCGAGACGGCGTCCAGCGAGGCGTCCGCGTGCTGCTTCATGACCTGCCGGTGGGCGGTCGCGTTGCGGGCGTAGCCGTCGTACGGGCCGACCACACCGGCGAGTTCGGCGCCGCGGCGGTAGGCGGTGCCGGTCATCAGCGAGCTGATGGCGCCGGCCAGGGCGCGGCCGCCCTCACTGTCGTAGGCGTGGCCGGTGGCCATCAGCAGGGCGCCGAGGTTGGCGTAGCCGATGCCGAGCTGGCGGAAGGCGCGGGTGGTCTCGCCGATCTTCTCGGTCGGGAAGTCGGCGAAGCAGATGGAGATGTCCATCGCGGTGATGACCAGCTCGACGACCTTGGCGAAGGACGCCGCGTCGAAGGAGTCGTCGTCGCGCAGGAACTTCATCAGGTTCAGCGAGGCGAGGTTGCAGCTGGAGTTGTCCAGGTGCATGTACTCGGAGCAGGGGTTGGACGCGTTGATGCGGCCGGACTCCGGGCAGGTGTGCCAGTGGTTGATGGTGCTGTCGTACTGGATTCCCGGGTCGGCGCAGGCCCAGGCGGCCTCGGCCATCTTGCGGAACAGCTTCTTCGCGTCGACGGTCTCGATGACCTCGCCGGTCATCCGGGCGCGCAGGCCGAATTCGGTGCCGTTCTCGACGGCGGTCATGAATTCGTCGTTCACGCGGACCGAGTTGTTGGCGTTCTGGTACTGGACGGAGGTGATGTCGTCCCCGCCGAGGTCCATGTCGAAGCCCGCGTCGCGCAGGGCGCGGATCTTCTCCTCCTCCTTCACCTTGGTCTCGATGAAGGCCTCGACGTCCGGGTGGTCCACGTCGAGCACGACCATCTTGGCCGCGCGGCGGGTGGCGCCACCGGACTTGATGGTGCCGGCCGAGGCGTCGGCGCCGCGCATGAAGGAGACCGGCCCCGAGGCGTTGCCGCCGGAGGAGAGCAGTTCCTTGGAGGAGCGGATCCGGGAGAGATTGAGGCCGGCGCCGGAGCCGCCCTTGAAGATCATGCCCTCTTCCTTGTACCAGTCGAGGATCGACTCCATGGAGTCGTCGACGGACAGGATGAAGCAGGCGCTGACCTGCTGGGGCTGCTTGGTGCCGACGTTGAACCAGACCGGCGAGTTGAAGCTGAACACCTGGTGGAGGAGGGCGTGGGTCAGCTCGTGCTCGAAGATCTCGGCGTCGTCCTTGGAGGCGAAGTAGCCGTGCTTCTCGCCGGCCGCGCGGTAGGTGAGCACCACGCGGTCGATGATCTGCTTCAGGCTCCACTCGCGCTGCGGGGTGCCGACGGCGCCGCGGAAGTACTTGGACGTGACGATGTTGACGGCGTTGACCGACCAGAAGTCGGGGAACTCGACGCCGCGCTGCTCGAAGTTGATGGAGCCGTCGCGCCAGTTGGTCATGACGACGTCACGCCGCTCCCAGCGGACCTCGTCGTACGGGTGCACGCCAGGAGTGGTGTAGATGCGCTCCATCCGGAGACCGCCCTTCGGGGCCTTGGCGCCCTTGGCCACGGCCTTCTCGGACTTCGACCCGCGTGCGGAACCGCTCGTGGTGTCTGTCACTTCTCGCTCCTCCTCCTGGGCAAACGCCCGAAGTGCCCCGAAAAATCCGGGCACTGCTGGTTCGTTCTTCCGGTGTGCGGGCAGGCGGCGACCTTGCCTGCTTACGCACGGTTTGTAGTGTTCTGTGCCCAGTTTTCGGGCACGCGTGGGCCCCACGGGGCCGTGGTGGTGCGACGAGGCCCGTCCCGGGCCGGGTGCCGGAGCCTCCTAGGGCGCGGCGGCGGAGACGGAGATGCGAGCGTCGTCCGTCCCTGTGGTGCGGGGCCGTTCGGCGCGGAGTTCCGCGATGGCGGCCTCGAAGTCTTCCAGTCCGTCGTACGCCTGGTACACGCTGGCGAAGCGCAGGTAGGCCACCACGTCGAGTTCCTTGAGCGGGCCGAGTATGGCCAGCCCCACGTCGTGGGTGGTCAGCTCGGCACTGCCGCTGGCGCGCACGCACTCCTCGACCCGCTGGCCCAGCTGGGCCAGCGCGTCCTCGGTGACCGGGCGGCCCTGGCAGGCCTTGCGGACGCCGGTGATGACCTTCTGCCGGGAGAACGGCTCGGTGACGCCGCTGCGCTTGATGACCATCAGCGCGGCCGTCTCCACCGTGGTGAAGCGGCGGCCGCAGTCCGGGCACTGCCGACGACGGCGGATGCAGCTGCCGTCCTCGGTGGTCCGGCTGTCGACAACACGGCTGTCGGAGTGCCGGCAGAAGGGGCAGTGCACCTCGGGATCCCTCCCTGGCAGAACGTTCGGACCGGTTGAGTCTATGCGATGCGCCCCCGGCCTCGGCAAGCTGATCATGCGGCGCGACCACTAGTACTGGGCACGGAGAGGACTGTAGCCACTACATCTGGGACTCCGGGGGAGGCGAGCGCCTTGGCGTGTCGGCGCCGCGGCGGCGCCGATTAGACTGCCCGGGTCGGGTTTCACTCGAACATTTACTCGATGTACAACAAAGCCTTGATCGAGTCAGTCAACTCCCGAATAATTCACTCGAACGTGTGTTTGGCGCAACCTTTCGATAGGCGGCGCGTTGGGCTGGAAAAGGGAGAGGACAGCCGTCGAGAGGGGCCGCCGTGAACACGATCGAAAGCAACACCATCCCGGTGCAGGAACACTCCCAGTTCAAGGTGGGGCAGCGCACCACGAATCAGCAGGGTGTGGACATCAGCATGGACCGTAGCGAAGACCACCGCCTCTCCGGCGCGGCCCTTTCCGGGGCGACCCGCGTTCCCGACCAGCCGATCGAACACTCCCCCGCCATGGACGACACCCACCCCTCCCCGGCCCGCGCGATGCCCGGCCGCCCCCCCGGCATCCGCACCGACGAGGCCGGTCTCACCGAGCGCCAGCGCCGGGTGATCGAGGTCATCAGGGATTCCGTCCAGCGGCGCGGGTACCCGCCGTCCATGCGGGAGATCGGCCAGGCCGTGGGCCTGTCCAGCACCTCCTCGGTCGCCCACCAGCTGATGGCCCTGGAGCGCAAGGGCTTCCTGCGCCGGGATCCGCACCGGCCGCGCGCCTACGAGGTCCGCGGCGTCGAGGTGGCCCGTCCGAACACCGCCGAGACGGCCGGCCGCCCGTCCACCTCCTACGTGCCGCTGGTCGGCCGGATCGCCGCCGGCGGGCCGATCCTGGCCGAGCAGACGGTCGAGGACGTCTTCCCGCTGCCCCGCCAGCTGGTCGGCGAGGGCGAGCTGTTCGCGCTCACCGTGCGCGGCGACTCGATGATCGAGGCCGCCATCTGCGACGGCGACTGGGTCACCGTGCGCCGCCAGCCGGTCGCCGAGAACGGCGACATCGTGGCCGCGATGATCGACGGCGAGGCCACCGTGAAGCGGCTGAAGCGCGAGGACGGCCGGATCTGGCTGATGCCGCACAACCCGGCGTACGAGCCGATCAACGGCGACAACGCGACCATCCTGGGCAAGGTCGTCGCGGTCCTGCGCCGCCTCTGACCACGCGGCCCGAACACCCCCGGACGCCTTCCGCCGGTCCACGGCGGTCCGGCGACCGGGCAGACGACGGAGGGGCTCCACCGCGGTCCGCGGTGGAGCCCCTCCGTCGTTCCCGGGCCGCAACCCACGGCCCGGGGCCGCTCAGCCCCGCTTCACCACCGGCCGCACCGGCGCCGCCGCGGCGTCGATCGCCGCCAGCGAGCGGCGCACCTGGTTGCGGTCCGTGGTGTACCAGAACTCCGGCATCGAGGACCGGAAGAAGCCCCCGTACCGCTTGGTCTCCACCCGCGGGTCCAGCACCGCGACCACGCCCCGGTCGTCGCCCGCGCGCACCAGCCGGCCCGCGCCCTGCGCCATCAGCAGCGCCGCGTGCGTCGCCGCGACGGCCATGAAGCCGTTCCCGCCGCGCTGTTCGACGTCCCTCTGGCGGGCGCTCATCAGCGGGTCGTCCGGCCGGGGGAACGGGATCCGGTCCATCACGACCAGCTGGCAGGCCGAGCCGGGCACGTCCACGCCCTGCCAGAGCGAGAGCGTGCCGAACAGACAGGTGGTCGCGTCCGAGGCGAACTCCCTGATCAACTCGCCCAGGGTGTCCTCGCCCTGGAGCAGGACGCGGTGGTCCAGCCGCTCGCGCATCGCCTCGGCTGCCGTCTGGGCGCCGCGCATCGAGGAGAACAGGCCCAGCGTCCGCCCGCCGGCCGCACCGATCAGCTCGGCCAACTCGTCCAGCATGTCGGGACGTTCGGGGTCGCGTCCGGGGTCGGCCAGGTGCCTGGCGACGTACAGGATGCCCTGCTTGGGGTACTTGAACGGCGAGCCGACGTCGATCCCGCGCCAGCGCGGGACGGCGTCCTCCCCGAAACCCGGCTCGGGGTTGTCCCCCGCGGTGCGGACGTCCGGCAGCCGCGTCTCGGAGGGCAAGCCGACGGAGGCGGCGACGCCGTTGAAGTCCCCGCCGAGCTTGAGCGTGGCCGAGGTGAGGACGACCGAGCGCTCCTTGTACAGCCCCTCGCGCAGCAGCCCGGAGACGCTCAGCGGGGCGACCCGCAGCGAGGCGGTGCCCAGCCCGTAGCGGTCGCTGCGCTCGATCCAGACCACGTCGTACTCGGAGCCCTCCAGCAGCCGGTCGGCGGTCTCGTGCAGCGCCTCGGCCGAGGCCATCGCCTGCTTGCGGACGGCGTCCTCGTCGCGGAGCCCCTTGTCCCTGGTCTCGCCCAGCGAGGTGATCACCTGGCGGGAGGCGTCCCGGATCGAGGTGACCGCGTACCCCAGGTACTCGGGCAGCTCCTCGACCCGGCCGGGCTGGGCCGTCTCCATCAGGCCGTGGAAGTTCTCGGCGGCGGCCTGGAGCGCGTCCACCGCCTTCTCGTTGGCCAGCCGCGCGGCCCGCTTCACCGCCCGGTTGACCGCGCCGACGGTCAGCTCGGCGGTGGCCGCCCCGGTGACCCGGTTGACCAGCTCGTGCGCCTCGTCCACGATCAGCAGCCCGTGCTCGGGCAGCACCGGCGCGCCCTCGATCGCGTCGATCGCGAGCATCGCGTGGTTGGTGACCACGACGTCGGCCAGCTTGGCCCGCTCCCGCGCCTTCTCCGCGAAGCACTCCTGCCCGTACGCGCAGCGGGTGGCGCCCAGGCACTCCTTGGAGGTGACCGACAGCTGGGCCCAGGCCTTGTCGGAGACGCCGGGGCTGAGGTCGTCGCGGTCCCCGGTGTCGGTCTCGTCGGCCCAGTCGCGCAGCCGCAGCACGTCCTGCCCGAGCTTGCCGGTGGGCCCGCCGAGCGCGTCGACCGGGTCGAACAGGCCCTCGCCCTCGTCACTCGGGGTGCCTTCGTTGGCCCGGTGCAGGCACAGGTAGTTGGAGCGGCCCTTGAGCATCGCGTACAGCGGGCGGCGGCGCAGCACCGGGTGCAGCGCCTCGACGGTGCGCGGCAAGTCCCGTTCCACCAGCTGGCGTTGCAGTGCCAGGGTGGCGGTGGCGACCACCACGCGGTCCCCGTGCGCGAGCGCGGGCACCAGGTAGGCCAGGGACTTCCCGGTGCCGGTGCCGGCCTGGACGAGCAGGTGCTCGGCGTGGTCGACGGCATCGGCGACGGCCTCGGCCATGCGGACCTGGCCGGGGCGCTCGACGCCGCCGACGGCCGCCACCGCGGCGTGCAGCAGTTCGGGGAGCCGCGAGCGGGGGACGGCGACGGCTTCCTCGGACTCGTCGCCGAGGTCCGCCGCGGGCTGGGATTCGGAGTCGTTCGTCATGACCCTCCCAGCCTACGGGGCGGGGGCGACAATCCGGTCCCGTCGCCCGGGCAGTCGCACGTCCACGGCGACCAGTGCGTTCGGTACGGTCCCGTACCGGGCGGCGTGCGGGCGGTGCGGGCGGTCCTGGTAGCCGTCGAGGAGCAGCCGGTTGCGGTTGAGACAGAGCCGGTCGATCCGGGGCCGGAACAGGTCGAACAGCTCGAAGCGCTCGCGCAGCTCGGGGAAACGGTCCTGGTAGCGCAGCACCTCGGCGCGCAGCAGGGCCCAGAACTCGGTCTCGGGCAGCCCGGTCTGCGCCTCCAGCAGCGGGGCCAGGTAGCGGAAGACGCCGATGAACAGCCCGGAGTGGATGAACTGGCAGAGCCCCTGCGGGCTCTCCCGCAGCAGCACCTCGGCCACCTCGGCGGGCAGGCCGTGCAGCTCGGGCAGGCTCTGCGCGCTGAGGTTGACGTCGTCCACGAAGTCCTTGACCGCGAGCCGCACCGGCGCGTCGGTCGAGTCGAAGACCACGATGGCGTTCTCGCCGTGCGGGGAGAAGACCAGTCCGTAGCGGTACAGGAAGTGCAGCAGCGGCGGCATCAGCGCGGCGAACAGCCGGCCGGTCCACTCGGCGGGGGTGAGCCCGGAGCGGGCGATCAGCTCGGCGGCGAGCGCCCGCCCGTCGGAGCCGGTCTGCAACAGCGCGGCCAGGGTGCGGGCCCGTTCCCCGCCGTCCAGGAAGGGGCCGAGCGGCTGCCGCCAGATCGCGCCGAGCAGCTCCTTGTACTGGTACGGCGCCTCGGGCAGCTCGCGGTAGAGCGGGTGGTCGACGGTGACGGAGGCGATCTCGCCGAGCAGGATCACCCGGCACTCCTCGCGCAGGTACGGGTCGGCGTCGCGCAGCGCGAGCAGCCAGGCGGTGACGGTGGGCGCGGCCAGCGTGCGCTCGACCGGCAGGCCGCGCCAGACCAGGGTGTTCAGGATGGACAGCGGCAGCTTGACGGTGCAGCGCTCGGGGTGGACGGTGTTGAAGAAGGAGCGGATGGACTGCTGGGGCAGCCGTGGGTCGCCGTCCGAGGGCAGCGGGACGATCTCGCCGGAGGCGATCCAGGGCGCGAACAGCGGCAGGATCGTCTCGTCCCACTGCCAGGGGTGGACGGGCAGCAGCAGGTAGTCCCCGGCGTCCGGGCCGAGCGCGGCGCGCAGCGCGTCCACGTCGTCCAGCTCGCGGGCGTACAGCTGCTCGGGCCGCTCCAGCCCCGGCACGCCGCGGTACTCGGCGAGCCGGCGGTGCACGGCGATCCAGGGCAGCGGGCGGGGGCTGCGGGCCTCCGGGGTCCAGCGGGCGGCGTCGGTGGCGGAGAAGCCGATCCGGCCCTTGTTGGGGACGATCCACGGGTGGCCGGTCTGCCGGCCCTCCAGCGCGCTGTGGTCGAGGTCGGCGAGTTCGGCGGCGGTCAGCGCGGTGGCGAGCTGGCGGGCGTCGGCGGTCAGGGTGGCGGAGAGTTCGCGGATCAGGTGGCCGGTGGTCTCGCCGCGCATGCCGAGGGTCTGCCGGGCGTACGGGAGGAAGCGCAGCGGGTCCAGGCCGTCCGGGCGGGAACAGCGGACGGACTCCGGGTCGACCTGCCAGCTGTCGTAGGCGCCGCGCCGGGCGGTGAAGCGGTACTCGGCCTCGGGCAGCTCCAGCAGGTACTCGCCGGGCCCGTCCCCGGGGACGGGCCTGAGCAGTTCCTCGTAGGCGAACTCGCCCAGCATCTTGGCCAGCAGGGCGCGGCCGGCCCGCTGCCAGTGCCCGGCGGTGAGGTGCGGGGGCAGGTGGAGCGGCGGTTCAGCGGCCGACGGTTGCGGCACGGGTCAACTCCTGGGGGCGGGGGACGACGGGGGTCCGGTCGAAGGGCGCGGGGCCGGGGACGGGCGGCGCGAAGCCGGTCCAGGCGGTGCGGCTGGGCAGCCGGTGGACGGTGCGCCCGGTGACGGCGTTGAGGATCACGGCGGCCCGGTGGGCGCCGAGTCCGAGGTCGGGCGTGCCGACGCCGTGGCTGTGCAGTTCGGCGTTCTGGACGTACAGCCCGCCGGTGAGTTCGGGCCTGGTGGCGACCCGGTGGTCGAGGTCGACCCGGTAGCGCCCGGCCTCGTCCCAGTCGATCAGGTCGGCGATCGGTTCGAGCGCGGCCGGGCGGGCCGCCCGGTAGCCGGTGGCGAGCACCACGGCGTCGGTGCGCAGCAGGTGTTCGGCGCCGGAGTCGGTGTGCCGGCAGTGCAGTTCGAGGCCTCCGCAGGGGCCGGGGAGGGCGGCGGCGACGGCGGTGCCCGGGGTGATCTCGACCGGGACGGTGTCGATCGGGCGGCCGATGGTGCGCTCGTAGAGGTGGTCGTGGATCTCGGCGAGGGTCTCGGCGCTGGCGGCCTTGTGCAGCTGCCACTGGGCGGTGACCAGGGCGTCCCTGACGGGGGCGGGCAGGGCATGGAAGTAGCGGGTGTAGTCGGGGGTGAAGTGCTCCAGGCCGAGCTTGGAGTACTCCATGGGGGCGAGCGCCCTGGTCCGGGTGAGCCAGCGCAGCCGGACGCCGTCGCCCTCGTGGTGCCGGAGCAGGTCGAGGAAGACCTCGGCGCCGGACTGTCCGCTGCCGACCACGGTGATGTCCCGGGCGCCGGCCAGGTCGGCGCGGCGGTCCAGGTACTCGGAGGAGTGGAAGGCCCGCGGGTGGCCGGCCAGCGCGGCGAAGGCGTCGGGCAGCACCGGCCGGGTGCCGACGCCGAGGGCCAGGTTGCGGGCCCGTACGGAGGACCGCTGCCCGGTCGCGGTGTCGGTCAGCTCGGCGCGGTACCAGGGCGCCTCCCAGTGCAGGGCGGTGACCTCGGTGCCGAAACGGCAGTCGGCCAGCCGTTCGGCGGCCCAGCGGCAGTAGTGGTCGTACTCGCGGCGCGGCAGCTGGAAGCGCTCGGCGAAGTAGAACGGGAACAGCCGGTCCTGCGAGCGCAGGTAGTTGAGGAAGGACCACGGGCTGGTCGGGTCGACCAGGGAGACCAGGTCGGCGAGGAACGGCACCTGCATCCGGGCTCCGTCCACCAGCATCCCGGGGTGCCAGCGGAACTCAGGGCGCTGGTCGCAGAAGAGCGCGCGCAGGCCGGGGACGGGCTCGGCGAGCGCGGCGAGCGAGAGGTTGAACGGTCCGATGCCGACGCCGAGCAGGTCGTACGGAGGGGGTGTCGAGGTGTCCACAGGGTGTCCTAGGCGGGGAGTTGGGCCGGTCCGGAGGCTCAGCGGGAGCCCGGTCCCGGACGCGCGGCCGGCCCGTCGGCCCGGTCGCGGACCATCAGGGCGGCGCGCTTGTCGGGCAGGTCGAGTTCGGCGGCGGCCCGGAATCCGGCCCGTTCGAAGGCCCGGACGGACCGCCGGTTGCGCACGTCCGGCTCGGCGACCACCCGTTGGCAGCGGGGATTCCGGCGGAGAATCAATTCTGCGAGCGCGGCCAGGAGCACGGCGCCCAGGCCGCGGCCGCGGCTGACGGACGGGCCGAGCAGCAGGTGCAGACCGGTGTCGTACGGCCTGGCCGGGTAGTGGGCGGCGAGCGGGTCGAGGTCGGCGCGGTAGACCTCCCAGTAGCTCATCGGCCGGCCGTCGAGCAGCCCCAGGCACGGGGTGCTGCGGCCGTCCCCGTCCAGTTGGGCCCGGACGTGCCGCTCGGTGGTCTCCGGCGGCCCGGCCAGCTCCCAGAAGGCGTCGACCTCGGGATCGTTCATCCACCCCGCGATCAGCGCCAGGTCGGCGGGCAGCCGGACCGGGCTGAGCCGGAACTCGCCGGCCGGGGTGGGGACCGCTCCCCATCCGGGCGGTTCGCACGGCATCAGAGGCCCGCCACCGGGTTGGGGACGTCCACGTACACCGACTGGCTGGCGACCGGGCCGACCAGCTCGTCCATGCCGTTGATCCGGGTCAGCAGGTTGGCCTTGCAGGGCAGCGTGGGCGAGTCCAGCAGCAGCGCGGACAGCGCCGAGCCGGCCGCGGTGGCCCGCGGGCCGGTCAGGAACCGGCGCAGCGCGGCCAGCAGCACCGTCTCGTCGGCGAGCCGCTGGGAGCCGAGGGCGCCGATCAGGCCGAGCACGTGGTTGATGCCGAGGTAGTAGGCGAAGTGGTGGTCGATCACCTCGTCCGGCAGGAAGGTGTCGCTGTCCGCGCCGAGTCCGGGCACCCGGGCGGTGAGCCGCTCGGCGGCGCTCTCCCGGTAGTAGTAGCCCTGGTTGTCGCGGTAGCGGCCGCCGCACGGCCAGCCCTCGGCGTCCAGCAGCACGAGGCTGTTCTGCTGGTGCGCCTCCAGGGCGATGCCGCCCCGGCCGTCCAGCCAGAGGATGGGCAGCACGACCGCGTCCAGGTAGCGCAGGAACCATTCGGCGGCGACGGTGGGCAGCGGGCGGGCGCAGCGGGCGGCCAGCGCCCGCAGGATGTCGCCGAGCCGGGAGGGCACGGTGTCGCCGGTGCCCAGCGGCTGTTCGGCGACCAGTCCGGCGACGCACAGCGCGCGCTCGGTGGGCGCGAAGGGCTGGGCGCGCAGCACGGTGTCCAGACCGCCGGGGTCGCCGAGGTCGGGGTGGTCGACGCCGATCCAGGCCGGGTCGCGGACGATGTCGAAGCCGGGGTGGGCGGCCCGCCACTCGGCGGCGAGTCCGCTCTCCAGCAGCCGGTGCATCTCCAGGCCGCGGTGGAGCTCCTTGCGCAGGTTCTCCCGGCGGGAGTTGGTGATCCGCAGGCCGAGCGAGAGCTTCAGCATCCACGGGGTGCCGGGCCGGTAGACGGTGCGCACCGAGGAGGTGGGGTACCAGGGCTCGCCGGCCGGGCCGAGGTCGTGCAGCAGCCCTTCGGCGAGCAGCGCGGCGACGGCCGGGCGGTGGGCGAGTTCGCGTGCCTGCCAGGGGTGCAGCGGGACGGCGGCGGTGCCGGGCGGCAGTGCCACCGTGCCGTCGAGCAGCCCGGCGGTGAGCTGCTCGGCGCTCTCGGCGACGGCGGAGCCGGCCGCGAGCAGCGCGCGGTCCACCGCGTACCAGTGCAGCTGGAAGGAGCCGTGCAGTTCGGGCGAGTAGGCGGCGCTCTGGGCCGGGGAGAGGCCGTCGCGGCTCTTCGGCGTGGGGTGCAGCGGGTGGCCGAGCAGCAGGGACTGCTCGGTGGCGAGGAAGTGCGAGCGTTCCGGTCCGCCGGGCACGGCGGCGGTGCGGCGGTGGGCGAGGATCTCGGCGGTGCGCACGACCGAGTCGGCGACCCGGCCGGCCAGGTCGGCGACCTGTCCGGGGTCGGGCCGCTCGGCGGCCGCGGCGGCGAGCAGGGCGGCGGTGGTGACGGCGTCCACCGGGGCCTCCGCGGTCCCCTCTCCGGCCGAGAGGGTGGCGGGGCCGAAGCGGTGCCAGCCGCCGGGCGACCAGTAGCGGACCGGGGCGGTGAGCCGGGCGGCGCCGCCGAGGACGGCGATCCGTAGCTGCTCGTCCGGGCCGGGCCGGGCCCCGGTCTCCCGTGTCCAGCAGCGCAACAGGGCTTCCAGACCGGCCTGTTCGGCGGCGACGGCCGGGTCGGGGTGCAGCAGCAGGTCGGACTCGGCCGCGGGCCGCTCCGCGGACAGCTGCAGTTCGGGCGGGGCTCCGGTGAGGGCGGTGCTCAAGGCTGCTCCTTGGGGCGCGTGGGGTGCCGACGCGCACTGTGGTGGAGGGGATCTGCGGGCACCCGCACCGTCGCGTCAGGTAAGGGTTACCTATCCATGACGGGTGATCACAAGGACCGCTCACTCGTCCGGGTGAGAATCGGGGATTGTCCACCGCCGGGGCCGGATGCCCTGCTGTGCCGGTGGAGGGGGCGGGTCCGGATCACGGATCGGTGACCTCCGGCACGCACCGCAACCCGGGGGGCGGGCACCGCCGTCCTCGTCTGCGATGGAAGACTCCAGGGCGGCGGACCGCCGTACCGCGAACCGGCCGGACACGCACCACCGCGCTCCGGCAGCACCGGACGCGGCACCGGCCGGCGGCCCGGTGGCGACCGGCCGGGCACCGGACGGCCCCGCCCGGACGAGCACCGACCGCACGAGTACCGCCCGAACGAGTACCGACCGCACGAGCACAGGGGGAAGCTCACAGATGCCAACGATCCACCGGTCAGCCCTGGCCGCCGCCCTGGCCGCGGGCACCCTGTTCGCCGTGACCGCCTGCGGTCCTGACGGCCCCGCCGGCGGCGGGAGCAGCGCCGAGCCGCCGCCCTCCTCCGTGGCGGCGAGCCCGGCCGCGGGCCAGGGCGGCGCGATCGGCGGGATCACCCTCCCGTCCGGGCTGCCGACCAGCCTGCTGGAGGGGCTGCCCAGGTCCTGGGACGACCTGAAGAAGTGGAAGGTCGAGGACTGGGACACCTGGGCGTCCAAGCACGTCTTCAACAACCCGGTGGTGAAGGACTTCTGGGACCCGGACAAGATGGGCGACTCCAAGCCCGCCGACCCGGCCCCGCCCGCCGCCAAGCCCTCGCCCGCCACCCCGAAGCCGACCGCCTCCGGGCCCGCCGCCGACGACGGCGTCACCGACCCCGAGCCCCCGCTGGTCAAGGCCGTGGCGATGCCCCGCCCGTACACCAAGCAGCCCTCCGGCAAGGTGTTCTTCACCGCCCAGGGCGGCCGCGGCAACTGCTCGGCGACGGTGATCACCGACCCGCAGCACCCGGGGAAGAGCAACCTGGTCTGGACGGCGGGCCACTGCGTGCACGCGGGCAAGGGCGGGAACTTCTACAAGGACCTGGTCTTCGTGCCCGCGTACAACAACTCGGGCGCCTCCAGCGGCGGCAAGCGGGCCCCGCTGTCCGAGCTGGCCCCGCTCGGCACCTGGTGGGCCGAGCAGGTCACCACCTCGCCGCAGTGGATGGTCGAGGGCGGCGGCAGCGGCGACGCCGCCAACCAGTACGACTTCGCGGTCATGCGCGTGCACAACCAGGGCGACACCGGCAAGTCCCTGGAGGAGACGGTCGGTTCGGCCGTCCCGGTCTGGTTCGACGCACCGCGCGACCGGCTCAGGGTCTCCGCCGCCGGCTACCCCCTGGTCAAGCCGTTCGACGGCCAGGAGCTGTACAGGTGCGACGGCGGCAAGCCCACCCGGCTCTCCTTCGACGCCAAGCGCCCGGCCATGCTGACCATCGGCTGCGACATGACCCAGGGCGCCAGCGGCGGCGGCTGGTTCGCCACCATGCCGGACGGCAGGACCGCCCTGGTCAGCAACACCTCGATCGGCACCCAGGAGCACACCTCGCTGAGCGGCCCGTACCTGGAGGCGGTCGCCAGGACGGCACTGGACTGGATCTCCAAGAAGCAGCAGTAGCCGCCCGCACGACGGCGCCGCCACCGGAAGGGCGGCGCGGAACCACCAGCACAGCACGGGGGACGATCCAGCATGCCGAGAACCACCAGCCGGCGGCGCCGGGCCACCACGGCCGGCGCCGCGCTGCTCGCCGCGCTCGCGCTGGGCGCGGCCGGC
>NZ_MSJQ01000294.1 GCF_014596515.1 Streptomyces sp. CBMA156 | reverse complement strand
GTGCGCGGGGCGCGGGCGCGGTGGGCCGTCCGCCGCCGTCCGCCGCCGTCGCGGCGCCGGGGAACCGGGTTCCGGCCGTCAGGGGTTGAGCGGGCGGCATCGGACGGGCAGGCTGGGGAGGGGCGGGCCCCAACCTCGGCGGTGGGGAGCGCGGCCAGGGGCGGGCGTGGTTGGATGCGGTCGTAGCGTGGAACACCGACCCGGGGCACCGGGCTCCGAACGCCGTCCGAGGCGGTACGGGCACGGTGGCACGGGACTTGAGCGGACGACGACGGCAGGGACGAACGTGAGGATCTTCCACCGGGCACGGCACCGGCCGTCCGCCACCTGGCGGCAGACGACCGACCGGGCCTTCACGCTGATCGGCGACGGCCGCTACGAGGACGCCGGCGCGCTGCTGGTGATGGCCGCCGACCTGGAGCCGTGGCTCTCCGACTCCTGGTTCAACCTGGCCCTGCTGCACAAGTTCCGCCGGGACTGGGAGCAGGCCCGCTCGGCCGGCCTGCGTGCCGTCGCCCTGCTGGACCGCGAGCACGGCGCCCCGGACTGGTGGAACCTCGGCATCACCGCCACCGCCCTCCAGGACTGGCCGCTGGCCCGCCGCGCTTGGCAGGCGTACGGGCTGAAGCTGCCGGGCGGCCCCGGCGGTCAGCCGGACGGCCCGGTCAGCCTGGACCTCGGCACCACCCCGGTGCGGCTCTCCCCGGACGGCGAGTCCGAGGTGGTCTGGGGCCGCCGGCTGGACCCGGCCAGGATCGAGGTGCTGTCCATCCCGCTGCCCTCCTCCGGCCGCCGCTGGGGCGAGGTGGTGCTGCACGACGGAGCCCCGCACGGCGAGCGGGTCACCGACGGCGTCGCCTACCCGGTGTTCGACGAGATCGAGCTGTGGGCGCCGTCCCCGGTGCCGACGTACGTGGTGCTGCTCCAGGCCGCCACCGCCGGGGACCGGGACGCGCTGGAGAAGCTGGTCGCCGACGCCGGCTACGCGGCCGAGGACTGGACCTCCTCGGTGCGGCTGCTGTGCCGGGCCTGCTCGGAGAGCCGGATGGCCTCCGACGACGGCGTCGCCGCCCACCACGACCCGCACGACGACGGCGACGCCGCCCACCCGGGCCACCTCAGCCACCTCAGCCAGGGCGGCGCGGCCGGGATGTCCTGGCTGGTCGAGCGGGAGTGCGGGATCGCCGCCCCGGCGCACCTCGTCCGCACCCTGCTGGACCGCTGGGCCGCGGCCGCCCCCGCAACCCGGGCTTACCGGGATCTCGAAGAAGTGTGCTGAGTACCCTGGTGAGGTAACGCGTACACCGACGGAAGCGGAAGACATGGCGGAGCAGGCCGAGCAGCACCAGCACGAGCACGACGTGGAGGGGACGGCGCCCGAGACGCCCGTGAAGGTGATGGGCGAGGAGCCCGACCTCAGCAAGGGCACCGCGCGCCCGATCACCGTCGTCGGCAACCCGGTGCTGCACCGCGAGGTCAAGGACGTCACCGCCTTCGACGCCGAGCTGTCCGCGCTGATCGACGACATGTTCCAGTCGATGTACGCCGCCGAGGGTGTCGGCCTCGCCGCCAACCAGATCGGCGTCGACCTCAAGGTCTTCGTCTACGACTGCCCGGACGACGAGGGCGTGCGCCACATCGGCCACGTGATCAACCCCGTGCTGGAGGAGTACCCGGCCGACCGCCGCCGCGTCCTCGACGACGGCAACGAGGGCTGCCTCTCCGTCCCCACCGCCTACGCCGAGCTGGCCCGCCCGGACTACGCCGCGGTCACCGGCGTCGACCGGGACGGCCAGCCGGTCCGCGTCGAGGGCACCGGCTTCTTCGCCCGCTGCCTCCAGCACGAGACCGACCACCTCTACGGCACCCTGTACATCGACAAGCTGTCGAAGCGGGACCGCAAGGACGCCCTGCTGCAGATGGCCGAGGGCACCCCGAAGTACGCGACGGTGGCGAACGACTGACGGTGCCGATCGACTGACGGCGCGGTGCGCGCGAGGGCCGGGACACCACGGGTGTCCCGGCCCTCGGCGTCGGGTCGGCTCGCGGCGCCGGGCAAGGGCCGGCCGCGGGGTTTGTATCCGCCGGGTATCGGGCGGCGCTCGGGCGGGCGTCGATGCGGGCGTCGGCGGGCCGGAGCGGGGGAGGCGCCCGGTATCTGCCGTATCGTTCCCTCATCCCCTCCGAGCCGGCAGGAGCCGTCCGCCCGTGTCCTCGCCCGCGCCGTCCCCGAGCCCCGTCCGCGTGCTGCTGGTGGAGGACGACGAGCTGATGCGCCGCTCCTTCACCGTCGCCCTGGAGCGCTACGGCTACGAGCTGCGGGCCGCGGCGGACGGCCTCACCGGGCTGGAACTGTTCCGCGACGAGCCGTTCGACCTGATCATCCTGGACGTGATGCTGCCCGGACTGGACGGGATCGGCCTGTGCCGCAGGATCCGGGAGAGCAGCCTGGTGCCCGTGCTGATGATGTCCGCGCGCGGCGACGGCCTCGACGTCGTCGCCGGGCTGGAGGCCGGGGCGGACGACTACGTGGTCAAGCCGGTCGACACCTACGTGCTGGTGGCGCGGATCCGTTCGCTGCTGCGGCGGGCGACGTACGCGTCGGCGCCGGCGTCCTCGCCCGACGGGGCCGCCGGAGAGGTGCTGTCCTTCGGGGACCTGACCGTCGACACCGCCGGCATGGAGGTGTCCGTCGGCGGGAGGCCGGTGGCGCTGACCCCGACCGAGCTGAAGCTGCTGCTGGAGTTCGCCGCCCACCCCGGGGTGGTGCTGGAGCGGCACACCCTGCTGCGCAACGTCTGGGAGTACGGCTGGGACGGCGACAGCCGGGTCGTGGACCTGTGCGTGCAGCGGCTGCGCCGCAAGCTCGGCCGGGAGCGGATCGAGACGGTCCGCGGCTTCGGCTACAAGCTCAGGCGTTGAGGACGGTGCGCACGTCCCTCCGGAGCACGTCCCCCCTGCGGCGGGTCTCCCTGCGCCGGAGGATCGCCGCGCTGGCCGCCGCCACCGCGTGCCTGGTCGCGGTGGCGGTCGGGGTGCTGGTGCACCTGTGGATCGCCCAGGACATCCGGGACCGGGCCGAGGCGCGGGCCTTCAACTCCGTGTACGCCGCCATGGACGTCTACCGGCGCACCGGAGCGCTGGCCGACGGCGCGGAACTGGACCCGGCCGGCCTGCCCGCCGCACTGCGGCACCCGGCCGACGAGCAGCGGCACACCGCGTACGACGGACGCGTCAAGGGCACCCTCGGCCCGAGCTACTGGGCCGCCCAGCGCACCGCGGGCCCCGGCAGCCCGGTGCTGGCCGTCCAGGTCAACATGGGGCCGGAGCTGGCCGGCCTGCCCCGGCTGGACGCGGCGATGGCGGTGGCCTCGCTGGTCGCGCTCGCGGTGGCCGTACCGGTCGCCGGCTACGGGGCCGGGCTGCTCGCCCGCCGGCTGCGGCGGGTCGCCGAGACGGCGGGCCGGATCTCGGCCGGGGACCTCGACGCCAGGACCGGCCCCACCAGGGGCGGCGACGAGGTGGCCGAGATCGCGGCGACGGTGGACGCGATGGCCGACAGCCTCGGCCGGCGGCTGCGCACGGAGCGGCAGTTCACGGCGGACGTGGCGCACGAGCTGCGCACCCCGGTCGGCGGGCTGCTGGCCGCCGTCGACCTGCTGCCGGCCGGGGAGACCGAGGACCTGATCCGGGCGCGGGTGCGGGACCTGCGGGGGCTGGTCGAGGACCTGCTGGAGGTCTCCCGGCTGGACGCCGGGGCGGAGCGGCCGGTGCACGTGCGCGTGCCGCTCGGGGAGGTCGTCCGGGAGGCGGTGGCGCGCACCGGCTTCGAGGCCGAGGTCGAGGTCGTGGCGTCGGGTGCGCAGGGCGGGCCGGCGCCGGTGGAGACCGATCCGCGGCGGCTGGAGCGGATCGTCGGCAACCTCGTCGTCAACGCGCACCGGCACGGGGCCGCCCCGGTGCGGGTCACCGTCGAGGGCCGTACGGTCGTCGTGCGCGACCACGGCCCCGGTTTCCCCGCCGAACTGCTGCGCCACGGCCCGCGCCGCTTCCACACCGGTGCCGCCGAGCGCGGTTCGGGCCACGGGCTGGGGCTGACCATCGCGGCCGGGCAGGCCCGGCTGCTCGGTGCGGAGCTGCGCTTCGACAACGCGCCGGACGGCGGCGCGGTGGCCACGCTGCGGCTGCCCGGCTGAGCGGTCGCGTGACCGGGCGGTTCGCGCGACCGGCAGGTCCGGCTGCTACAGAACCGCTGCCGAACGGAGCGGGCGCCGATACCCGGCGGCGCGGGGCCCCGATACGTGCTGCGGACACCCTTCGAAGTGCACCGACTCGCCCTTCGGACAGGAGCCCTCCTCGTGACCGCCCACTCCCTCACCACCCTCGTGACACCCGGGATCGCCGCCGCCACCGCCGACCTGACCAAGGTCTACGGCAGCGGCGACACCGAGGTCACCGCCCTGGACGGGGTCAGCGTCGTCTTCCCGGAGGGCGAGTTCACCGCGATCATGGGCCCGTCCGGCTGCGGCAAGTCGACCCTGATGCACTGCGCCGCCGGGCTGGACACCCCCACCTCGGGCTCGGTCCGGATCGGCACCACGGAGCTGGGCGGCCTGGGCGACCGCGAGCTCACCCGACTGCGGCGGGACCGGATCGGATTCGTCTTCCAGGCGTTCAACCTGCTGCCCACGCTGACCGCGCTGGAGAACATCACCCTCCCGCTGTCGCTGGCGGGACGGCGGCCGGACCGCCAGTGGCTGGACCGGGTGGTCTCGACGGTCGGGCTCTCCCAGCGCCTCGGCCACCGTCCGGCCGAGCTGTCCGGCGGGCAGCAGCAGCGCGTCGCGATCGCCCGGGCGCTGGTCGCCCGCCCCGCGATCGTGTTCGGCGACGAGCCGACCGGCAACCTCGACTCGCGCTCCGGGGCCGAGGTGCTCGGCTTCCTGCGGGAATCCGTACGGGAGTTGGGGCAGACGGTGGTGATGGTCACCCACGACCCGGTGGCCGCAGGGTACGCGGACCGGGTGGTGTTCCTGGCCGACGGACGGCTGGTCGACGAGATGGCGCACCCGACGCCGGACCGGGTGCTGGACGTCATGAAGTCCTTCGCCGGCTGAGCCCGCCCCCCTTCTACTTCCGAAAGCTGCTCATGCTGACCACAGCCCTGCGCAACGTCCTCGCGCACAAGGCCCGGCTGCTGATGACCGTCCTCGCGGTCTGCCTCGGGGTCGCGTTCGTCTCCGGCACGCTCGTCTTCGCGGACTCCACCGCGGCCGCCCAACGGGCCGCCGCGTCACGGGACTTCGCCGATGTCGCGGTTACGGTGACGGGCAAGGATCCTGCCGTCCCTGCCGCCTCGTCCGCCCCTTCCGTGCTGACCGACGCGCTCGCCCGCCGGATCGCGGACGTGCCCGGCGTCGCGGCGGTACGGCCGACGGCGGACGGGGCCGCCACCCTGAACGCGGCGGACGGCACGCCACTGCGGGTGAAGCGGGGCGCCAACCGGGCGGCCGCGTACGAACCGGGCCGCCACCCGCTGGTGGAGGGACGGGCGCCGGCCGGCGCCGAGGAGATCGCCGTCGACCGGGGCACGGCGGCCGCGGGCCGCTACCACCTGGGTGACACGGTCACGTTGGCCACGGACGGGCCGGCGCTGACGGCGCGCCTGGTCGGGATCGTGACCACCGGCGACACCCGGGTCACGGCCGGCGGCACGCTCACCCTGTTCGACCGGGCCACCGCCCAGCGGCTGTTCGCGGCGCCGGGGCAGTACACCGCCATCGACGTCACCGCAGCGCCGGGCACCGGCCAGCACGAGCTGGCCGAGCGCATCGAGGCCGCCATCCCGGCCGATCGGGCCGAGGTCACCACCGGACAGGCTCAGGCCGCCCAACAGGCCGTCTACGTCGGGACGTTGACCCGGGGCTACCAGAAGATGCCGATGGTGTTCGCGGGGGTGTCGCTGTTCATCGGGTCGTTCCTGGTGGTCAACACCTTCACCATGCTGGTCTCCGGGCGCACCCGGGAGATCGCGCTGCTGCGGGCGGTCGGGGCGACGCGGCGCCAGGTGGTGCGCTCGCTGCTGGCCGAGGCCGTGCTGGTCGGGCTGGTGTCGTCGGTGGTGGGGTTCGGGCTCGGGCTCGGCATCGCGACCGTCCTGCCCGAGCTGCTGAGCGGCGACGGCGGCCGGCTGCCGCAGGGGCCGCTGGTGATCGGGGCCCGGCCGGTGGCGGCGGCGCTGTTCGTCGGGGTCGGCGTGACCGTGCTCGCCGCCTGGCTGCCCTCGCGGCGGGCGGCGCGGATCGCGCCGGTCGAGGCGCTGCGTGCGGCGGTGCGGCCGGCGGGTGGTTCACGGGTGCGTCCGGTGGTCGGAGCCGTCCTGCTGCTGCTCGGCATCGGCCAGCTGGTCTCGCTCGCGGGTTCGGCGGAGGACGCCTCGGAGGAGAACCTGCGCAGCGCGATGCTCGGCTGCGGGCTCCTGGTCGTCGCGCTGCTGGTGCTGGCGCCGGTGCTGGCCCCGCCGGTGATCCGGCTGACGGGCCGGCCGGCCGGCCGGTTCGGCCCGGCCGGTGAGCTGGCGCGGCGCAACGCCCTGCGCGACCCCCGGCGCACGGCGGCGACCGCGGCCACGCTGCTGATCAGCACCGCGCTGGTCAGCGGGCTCGCCACCATCGGCAACTCGACCGGACAGGCCCTGGACCGGCAGGCGGCGGACGGGCTCGGCGCCGACTACGTGATCAGCACCGGCGACACCATGACGGGCATCGACCCGGCGGCGGCCGGGCGGGTGGCCGGTGTGCCCGGGGTGCGGGGGACGAGCGCGGTCGCGGACTCGACTGCCGTCATCGGGGGACGCGTGCGCGAGATCGCCGGAGTCGACCCGGCCGGCGTCGAGCAGGTGATGAGGCTCGACTTCGCGAGCGGCTCGGTGCGGGACCTCGGCCCGGGCCGGATCGCCGTCTCCAGCACCGTCGCCCGGGAGACCGGGGTGGGCACGGGCGGCCGGCTCGACGTCCGGCTGGGCCGGAGCGAGGAGTCCGCGACGTACACCGTGGCGGGCGTCTACCGGGACAACCCCACCGCGCGGGACGCCGTCGGCCTCCGGGACGAGGTGCAGCGCAACGGCTACAAGCCCGGCTCCGTCCAGCGGATCCTGGTGCGGGGCGACGGCGTGACGGCGGACGGGCTGCGCACGGCGGTCGGCGACAACCCGCTGCTGAAGGTGCAGGACCGGGCGCAGCTGGTGCGCGAGGCGGCCGGGACGATGGGCGACCTGCTCACGCTGATGTACGGGCTGCTCGGCATCGGCGCGGTGATCGCCGCGCTGGGGATCGTGAACACGCTGGCCGTGTCGGTCTCCGAACGGACGCGGGAGATCGGGATGCTGCGCGCCATCGGCATGGACCGCGCCGGCATCCGTCGGATGATCCGGCTGGAGGCCGTCATGGTGGCCGCGTTCGGCACGCTGCTGGGCCTGGCGGGCGGCCTGTTCGGCGCCTGGGCGGTCGGCGCCCTGGCCGGCGGGGCGATGGACGGGTACGCACTGGCGCTGCCCTGGGGGACGCTGGCCCTCGTCTGCCTGGGCTCCCTGGCGATCGGCGCGGCGGCTGCCGCGCTGCCCGCCCGCCGTGCGGCAGCCCTCGGCCCGCTGGAGGCCGTCGCGGAGGGGTGAGGGCGGGGCCTGTCCCCTTCCGGCGTCCCGGTGCGGTGTCCCGGTCCGGTGTCCCCGTCCGGTGCCCCCGTCCGGCGTCTGCGCGCCGGGCGGGGACGCGCCCATGTCACGTTTTCCGGTGGCTGCCCGGTCATCTGTCGGGTGCGGTCGCCGACGTCCGCGCCGCTGCCGGCCGAGAGAGGGGAACGACCATGGAGACCCTGACCGTTCGACGCGTCATCGCCGCACCGATCGAGGACGTGTTCGACTGGTGCGCCACCACCACCAACTACACCCGCTCCCCGCTCATCCTCCGGGCCCGGCTGGCCCGGCCGGGCGCCGATGCCCCGTACGGGGTGGGGGCGGTGCGGCTGCACACCTGGGCGATCGGCTGGTTCCGCGAGCGGGTCACCACGTACGACCGGCCGTACGGCTTCGACTACACGGTCGAGCGCAGCGTGCCGCCGTCCCGGCACGAACTCGGCCGGATGACCTTCACCGAGGTCCCCGGCGGGACGGAGGTCGTGTGGACGACCACCTTCCAGGTCCGCCTGCCCTTCGGCGCGGCCCTCACCCGGGCGGTGGCGAAGCCCGTCATCGCCCACACCTTCGGCCGGATCCTCGCCGCGGCCGACGCCACGCTCACCGCGGGGCGCGGTGCCTGAGCGTGAGTCGCAGGACGGTTGCGTCCGGTCGCCCCGCCCCGGTGTGAGCGCCGGGTGCGGCGGCGGAATGAGGACCGGACCGGCAGTAGGTTGTCACGATGACCGACTCCCTGCCGCCCGGCGGCGTTGTGCTCGACGCGGACGAACTGGATGCCCGGTGGGCGGACGCGTGGCGGCCGGAACAGGTCGCGGAGCGGTTGGACGGGGTCGGCACACCGTGGTGCGTCGCGGCGGGCTGGGCGCTGGACCTTTTCCGCGGCGGGCAGTCGCGGCCGCACGGGGATCTGGAGATCGCGGTGCCGGCGGCGGGATTCCCGGAGGTCCGGGACCGCTTCCCCGCGTACGTGTTCGACGCGGTGGGCTCGGGACGGGTCTGGCCGGCGGCGGGAGCCGAGGCGCTGGCGGCCACGCACCAGACCTGGCTGCGGGACCCGGCCGACGGCCGGTTCCTGTTCGACGTCTTCCGTGAGCCGCACGACGGCGGGACCTGGATCTGCCGCCGGGACGAGGGGCTGCGGCTGCCGTACGACACGGTCACCGAGTGGACGGCCGACGGGATTCCGTACCTGGTACCGGAGTTGGTGCTGCTGTTCAAGGCGAAGGCGGCGCGGCCCAAGGACCAGGCGGACTTCGACGGGGTGCTGCCACTGCTGAGCCGGGCGCGGCGGGACGCGCTCGGCGGGTGGCTGCGGCGGGTGCACCCCGGTCATCCGTGGCTGGCGGCGCTGGCGGGGTAGCTCGGAGGGGCGGCGGTGCGGCGTCAGCCGACCGGGCAGGGGAGGAGCGGCCAGGCGGGGCTGGGGCAGACGATCACGTAGTGGCCGGACCACCGGCTGTCGGAGACCCAGCGGGACCACACCACGTCGGCGCCGGCGGCCAGTTGGGCGGTCGCGTGCCGGCGTCGGACTGCGAGCGGCAGCCAGGGATCGCCGTCGGGGGCGTGCTCTCCGTAGCGTTCCGCGAGCCACTCGGCCGCGTCGGCCGGTGTTGTCCAGGTGCCCCGGATCCGGGTGGCCGGCCGCAGCAGCCACCAGCCCGTCATCATCGGGGGGAGTTCGGAGAGGCGGAACCCCGAACCGTCGACCGGTCGGCGCTCGGATTCCTTCGCCAGGAGCCGGCCGTCCCCGGCCCATTCGTAGCCGTGGAAGTGCAACGTCGCTGCTCCTCGGGGGCGTTGGCGCCCTGGCCACCCGCACGAGACTGAGGGCGGCCAGGGTGGACGGTCGTCAGACCGAGAGGCCGAACCGCGCCGGGTCGATCCCGGCACTGCTCAGTTCGGCGGCCGTGAACAGCAGCGGCTCGCGCTCGGGGCACTTGCTGTCGCCGAGGGCGAACACGCCCGCGGCCTGCGGCACGGCGCCGAGGGTCACGCAGGTCTCGGAGCCGTCGTCACCCCCGCCCTGGTTGCCGCCGCACGCGCGGCTGAACTCGACCCGGGAGAGGTCGAGTTCGTACAGGTTGTGATCGGTCATCGCCTTCACCTTCCGGTGTTGGTGTCCCGCCCGGGGCCGGGCGGAAGGATGAGGGGAGATCGGCCCGTCAGCGCCACAGGCTGATGCGGGTGGTGAGCTGGTCGGCCGGCACCTGACGCGGCTCGGCGTCAGGCGAGAAGAGGGGGCGGACCAGCGCCCGGCCGTCCTGGGCGCCGACCACCTCGACCAGGCGCCCGGTGGTCAGGTCCTTCCGCACCGGGTTGTTGTCGATCCGTGCCATGAGTTCCGCGTGCGTACGGCGGCGATTGAAGTTGATCGGCGGTACGGAATCCGCAGTGGACATGAAGCGCTCCCGTGGCTCTCGGATCTGTCGATCGAGAATTAAGCTACGGCTTCCGGGGGCTGCGATCCAGGTTCAGTCGAGATCCCGCATAAACTCCTCCGCGCACTGTCGGAGAAAATCGGAAGAGGCCTCGCCCGTCAAGGCATGACCGAGAAACATGTCGAAAAGTGCTATATGGTGATCGACGTCCTGGGGGTTGCGCAGGACCACTTCGCCGGAGAACAACTCGATGGTGACCAAGCGATCGTCATAGATGACAAAGATGTTCATGGGCGTGCCGCGAACAGGAATTCCCTGCGGGATGATCGAAATCTCCACATTGGGCTTCTCTGCAATGGCCGCCATGTGCAGCATCTGGGCCGCCATGACCGGCCGGCTCGCTCGCTGCCATCTGATGGCCTGCTCGGTCATCAAGAATATGAAGTGGCGCTTAGGGTCGTCCAGGACGGACTGCCGCTCGATGCGAGCCTGAACCACCCTGGCCACATCGCTTGCCGGGCTGCTTCCAACGGTCGGTGTCAGTGTTGCCATGGCGTACTCGCGCACATGCAGGAGTCCTGTCGGAATTGCCGGAAGGAAGTGGCGCATCAGGCGTGAAGAACCTTCGAGGGCCTTCAGTTCCGCCTGTTTGTGATAGAGCCCGAGTCGGGCATATGTGCGCCAGGCGACGTATTCGACATTCGCTGCCCGAGCGAGGTCAAGGAGTTCTCTCGTCACCTCGGGGGGAAGGCCTTCGAAGGCTGAGAGGATCAGTTCAACGTCGACTACCGTGGGGAGAGTCTTCCCGGTCTCTATCCTGCTGATCTTGGACTGGCTCATATTGCAGCGCTTGGCCAAGCGTTCCCCGGACAAGCCAGAGGCCTTGCGGAGGCCCCTCAGGGCCTCCGCAAGGTTTTTTCTCTGCCGTCCTTGATGTTCAGGTTCGAGCACTGTTCCACTCTGTGAAGCTGACTGATTCCGCGAGGGCGAGGTCGCGCCACCTGCGGTATGCGGAAAGGTTCGGGTTCGAGATCAACTCACGGTTGACCTGCGTTCCGTCGACTCGATAGTTCAGATGGACGACGACCTCGTCATCAAACATCCAGAAATCTTGTTTCGGAAGGTCGAGCGAGCGGCCGGAAAGGTCGACAATCCGATAGTCCTCGCCGGCGGCGACGTTGCCGGGAATGCACCAGTCGAAGAGGTACCGGCTGTAGTCCGTGAGTGGCATTGTGATGACCTTGGCGCGGGTCATGGTTCTGCCGCCGACCCGGTGGCCGCTGATCGTCCTGTGCCACTCGGCGTTGAAGTCATCGGGTCTGGCCATGCCGGCCAGGAAGGCCTGGACGCTCTCGGCCTCGGTGGGCATTGTGTAGACCTGGTGGACTTCGAGCCGGAAGGCCGACTGCTGGAAGGTCCTGAAGTAGCTCTGCCACTCCTCACCATCCAAGAGCACGGAACGCCCCCCTCAATACGTCCTCCGGGATCTCCACGACGGACTCGCCAACTGGTGTGGCATGGTCAACGTCGTACCCTTGAACGGCGATCGTGCCCCGGTCTGTCATGTAGATCGTGGGACAGTCGCCGTTGCCGCACCCGTTCCCGTTCCCGTCGTCGGACGTGCTGCACGGGCCGCCCGCGATCATGGTCAGTTCCACTACGCCCCCTCTGTAGATGGTGCACGACAAGCTACGGACAGTGGCCGACAGGACACAAGCGTGGACGCACTGCTATTCGCGTTCCTGCATAGACTCGCCGGAATCCGACTCGCCCTGGGTGGGGTTGGTCGCTCCCGCCCGGCGTGAACGCCGGGCGGGAGCGGGGGAGTTCAGCGGGCGAGGGTGGTGGTGATGGTGATCAGGTGGCTGGTCCAGTCGGTCATGTCGCCGACGTAGAGGGTCACGCTCCAGCTGTCGTTGCGGGAGAGGCAGTTGGTGACGCCCTCGCCGCCGCCGGGGCCGATGCAGAGCCGGATGAAGTCCCGGTGGGCCTCGCGGATGGGGAGGTCGCGGACGCGCTCCCAGAGAACGGGGAGGGCGTGGTCGAGGCTGGGGAAGTCGGTGGGGCGCATGATGCCGGCGATTCCGGCCCGGACGAAGCTCACGCGGCGTCCGCCTCGGGGGAGATGTGGCACCAGACGAACTTCCCGACGCCGCCTTCGCGCGGGCAGCAGCCCCACTGGGTGGCCAACTCCTTGACGAGCAGCAGGCCTCGGCCGCTCTCGGCGGTGGTGGAGGCGGGGCGGTAGGAGGGCTCCTGGCTGTCGGCGTCGTGCACCTCGATGCGGAGCGTGTCGTCCGGGGCGAGCTGGAAGCGGACGAGGATGAGGAGGTTGTGCGGGGCGCGGCAGTGCCGGACGGCGTTGGTGACCAGCTCACTGACCAGCAACTCGCCGGTGAAGACGAGGAGTTCGCCGGAGGGGTGGGGGAGGAGGAACTTGTGGAGCGCCCAGCGGGCGGCGCGGGGGGAGGAGCGGTGTCGGGGGAGCCAGCAGCTCCGCTCGATGGGGGCGGGGGAGGGGGAGAGGTCTTCAGGCATGGCAGGGCCACCTATGGGGTGTGCAGGTGAAAGCGGCTGAAGAGGGCATGGGGATGCCCGGCGGTGAGCCCCGCATCGGTCACTCCGTGTGGGTTGACTCACTACTCCAGGTAGCATGCACCTGCGCCGGTGCTATCTGCAAGCGAAACAAATGCAACGATGCAGAATTCGCTACGCTGGATTGACGAACCGTCACGCGGCACACTGTGGCTCGTAAGGTGAGAGGACTTGTGCATGGCTGATGAACCGAAGCCGACCGTCCGCGCCCGCCGACTCGGCTCGGAGCTTCGCCGTCTGCGCGAAGCTGCGAGCAAGGGGACGGAGGATGCGGCGCAGGCCCTTGCTTGCTCCCGCGCCAAGATCAGCCGCATAGAGACCGGGGTGTCGGGTGTTCGCCGGCTGGACCTCGGGATCCTGCTGGATCTGTACGGGCTGACAGGCAAGGAGCGTGACGCTCTTGAGGTGCTGGCCCGGGACAGCAAGAAGCGCGGGTGGTGGCACGACTACGGGGACACGATCCCGCCGGCCTACGCCGACTTCCTCGGGCTTGAAGGGGACGCCCGGTACATCCGAACCTGGCAATCCATGGTGGTGCCGGGCTTGTTGCAGACCGAGCACTACGCACGCGCGGTGTTGGAGGCCAATCCGGCTGCCGTTCGCCCGGAGCGCATCGATCAGCTGGTCAAGATTCGGATGGAACGGAAGGAGGTCCTCTCCAAAGCCGACCCGGCCAGATTCTGGGCGATCATCTGGGAGCCGGCGCTCAGGTGCCCCGTCGGAGGGAGAAAGGTCCAACGAGCGCAGCTGGCACACCTGGCCACAGCCGCTCAAATGCCCAACGTGACCTTGCAGGTGGTGCCGATGGAGGTCGGTGCGACTGCTGGCGCGTGCGGAGCCTTTGTGATGTTCGGGTTCACGGACTCCCCGAACCCCGGAGCGGTCTTCCTGGAGACGCTGACGAGTAGCCATTACATGGAGAACCAGGCGGAGCTGGACGGCTACGGGCTGGTCTTCGAGTACCTCCGGTCATCGGCGCTGAACCCGGTGAAGTCGCTGGATATGATCTCGGCAATTGCAGCGGAGACGTGAGCACAAGACCAGACAGGGGTGTGAGCGCGATGACCGTACCGGAGATTGCTGTTCGGGACTGGTTCAAGAGCAGCTACAGCGCTCAGGCGAACGACTGTGTGGAGGCCGGTCGGCTGATCCTGGGCGGAATGGTGGTCCGGGACTCGAAGGACTCAGGCGGGCCGGCCCTGGCGTTCACCGCGGATGCCTGGGACGCCTTCCTCTCCGGGGTCAAGTCCGGCGACTTTCCGACTGACTGAAACAACAGAGGTGCCCCGCACGGGCTGTGGCCGTGCGGGGCACCTCCGTCGTATCTGCGGCCTAGAAGTCGTCGTCGAAGGCTACCGAGCCCTCGACGGCCACCTGGTACGCCGACACGCGACGCTCGAAGAAGTTGGTCAGCTCCTGCACGTTCTGGAGCTCCATGAAGCCGAACGGGTTGGTCGAGCCGTACCGGATCGGCAGGCCCAGCCGCGCCAGGCGCTGGTCGGCCACGGCCTCCAGGTACTCGCGCATCGAGTCGGTGTTCATGCCGGCCAGACCGTCGCCGCACAGGTCCTGGGCGAACTGGAGCTCGGCCTCGACGGCCTCCTCCAGCATCTCCGTCACCTGCTTCGCCATCTCGTCGTCGAAGAGGTCGGGCTCCTCCTCGCGCACGGTGTCGACCACCGACATGGCGAAGTCCATGTGCATGGACTCGTCGCGGAACACCCAGTTGGTGCCGGTCGCAAGACCGTGCAGCAGACCGCGCGACCGGAACCAGTACACGTACGCGAACGCGCCGTAGAAGAACAGGCCCTCGACGCACGCCGCGAAGCAGATCAGGTTGAGCAGGAACGCCCGGCGATCTTCCTTCGTCTGCAACGAGTCGATGTGGTCGACCGCGTTCATGTACTTGAAGCAGAACTGCGCCTTCTGGCGGATGGAGGGGATGTTCTCCACCGCCGCGAAGGCCGCGTTGCGGTCCTCCGGGTCGGGCAGGTAGGTGTCGAGCAGCGTCAGGTAGAACTGGACGTGCACGGCCTCCTCGAACAGCTGACGCGACAGGTACAGCCGCGCCTCCGGGGAGTTGATGTGCTTGTAGAGGCTCAGCACCACGTTGTTGGAGACGATCGAGTCACCCGTCGCGAAGAACGCGACCAGTCGCCCGATGAGGTGGCGCTCGCCCTCGCTGAGCTTCGCCAGGTCGGCAACGTCGGAGTGCAGGTCCACCTCCTCGACGGTCCAGGTGTTCTTGATGGCGTCCCGGTACCGGTCGTAGAACGACGGGTAGCGCATCGGGCGCAGGGTCAGCTCGAAGCCGGGGTCGAGCAGCATCTTCTGGCGGTCGTCGGACATTACTGGCAGGCCTCGCAGGACTCGGGGTTCTCCAGGGAGCAGGCGATGGCGGCTTCCTGCTCAGGGGTGAGGGTCGGGCTGTTCACGGGCACCGGCGCGGGCGCGGCGGCACGAGCGGTGCCGGACGCGGCCTGGGCGATGCGGGTGGCCGGGCGCGAACGCAGGTAGTAGGTGGTCTTCAGACCGACCTTCCACGCGTAGGCGTACATCGAGCTGAGCTTGCCGATGGTCGGCGCCGCCATGAACAGGTTCAGGGACTGGCTCTGGTCCAGGTACGGCATGCGGGCCGCGGCCAGGTCGATCAGCGCGCGCTGCGGCAGCTCCCAGGCCGTGCGGTACAGCGAGCGCACCTCGGCGGGCAGCCAGTTCAGCTCCTGCACCGAGCCGTTGGCGTCGCGCAGCGCGTCGCGGGTCTGCTGGTCCCAGACGCCGAGGTCCTTGAGCTCGCGCACCAGGTACGGGTTGACCTGGAGGAACTCGCCGGACAGCGTCTCGCGCTTGAACAGGTTGGACACCTGCGGCTCGATGCACTCGTACACGCCGGCGATGGACGCGATGGTCGCGGTCGGCGCGATCGCGAGCAGCAGCGAGTTGCGCAGGCCGGTCTCGGCGATCCGGGCGCGCAGCGCGGTCCAGCGGTCGGCCCACTGCGGGGCGGCCGTCGGGAAGTGGTCGATGTGCAGCTCGCCGCGGGCCGCGCGGGTCTCGCCGTACGCCTCGTGGCGGCCGAGCTGCTCGGCCAGGTCGGCGGAGCGCTCGTACGCGGTGAGCATGATGCGCTCGGCGATCAGCGTCGAAAGGGCCTTCGCCTCGGCCGAGTCGAAGCCGATCCGCAGCTTGAAGAAGACGTCCTGGAGGCCCATCACGCCGAGGCCGACCGGCCGCCAGCGGGAGTTGGAGGTGCCGGCCTCGGTGGTCGGGTAGAAGTTGATGTCCACCACGCGGTCGAGGAAGGTGACGGCGGTGCGCACGGTGGCGTCCAGCCGCTCCCAGTCCATCGCGCCGGCGAGGTCGCCGGCGGAGGCCCCGGCGGCCACGTGGGCGCCCAGGTTGACCGAGCCCAGGTTGCAGACGGCGGTCTCGGAGTCGTCCGTGACCTCCAGGATCTCCGTGCACAGGTTGGAGGAGTGCACGGTGCGGCCCGGCAGCGCGGTCTGGTTGGCGGCGCGGTTGGAGGCGTCCTTGAAGGTCATCCAGCCGTTGCCGGTCTGCGCCAGGGTGCGCATCATGCGGGCGTACAGGGTCTGCGCCGGGATGGTGCGGACGGCCTTGCCGGCCTGCTCGGCCTTGAGGTACGCCTCGTCGAAGTCGGCGCCCCACAGGTCGACCAGCTCCGGCACGTCGGCCGGGGAGAACAGCGACCAGTCCTGGTTGGCGTTGACCCGGCGCATGAACTCGTCCGGGATCCAGTGCGCCAGGTTGAGGTTGTGGGTCCGGCGGGCCTCTTCGCCGGTGTTGTCGCGGAGCTCCAGGAACTCCTCGATGTCGGCGTGCCAGGTCTCCAGGTAGACGCAGGCCGCGCCCTTGCGGCGGCCGCCCTGGTTGACGGCGGCGACCGAGGAGTCGAGGGTGCGCAGGAACGGCACGATGCCGTTGGACTTGCCGTTGGTGCCGCGGATCAGGCTGCCGCGCGAGCGGATGCGCGAGTAGGACAGGCCGATGCCGCCGGCGTGCTTGGACAGCCGGGCGATCTGCGCGTAGCGGTTGTAGATCGAATCCAGGTTGTCCAGCGGCGAGTCGAGCAGGTAGCAGCTCGACATCTGCGGGTGCCGGGTGCCGGAGTTGAAGAGCGTCGGCGAGGAGGTCAGGTACTCCAGGCGGCTCATCAGGCCGTACAGCTCGGCCACCTCGCGCACCGACTGCTCGCTGTCGCCGACCGCCAGGCCGCACGCGACGCGGAGCAGGAAGTGCTGCGGGGTCTCGATCACCTTGCGGGTGATCGGGTGGCGAAGCAGGTAGCGGGACTGCACGGTGCGCAGGCCGAAGTACTCGAAGCGGTCGTCGCCCCCGGCGTCGATCAGCGCGTCCAGCGCGGCGGCGTGCTTGGCGACGAAGTCGGCGGTGGTGTCGCCGATCAGGCCCTCGTCGTGGCCGACGGTGATCGAGGCGGAGAAGGACACCGAGCCCTGGCTGTTCGCCTCGTCGACGATCTCCAGCGCGAGCAGCCGGGCGGCCAGCTTCGAGTACTGGGGGTCCTCGGCGATCATCGACGCGGCGGCGTCCACGGCCAGCCCGCGCAGCTCGGCGAAGTCCGAGCCGGCGTGGCGGCCGCGCAGCGCGGCGGCGGCGACATGGCCGGGGTCCACCTCGGTGAGGTCGACGCTGCGGTCGGTGAGCAGCCGCAGCAGGGCGCCGCCGGGGTCGGAGACCGTCGGGTCGGTGAAAACGGTACCGGTGCCCTGGGCGGGCAGGGTGGCTGAGGCTGCGGTGGTCAAGGCGCTCTCTCCTGGCGGCGATCGGCGGCTGTGATCGGGGGGCCACCGGGCCGATGGGGGCAGGGGAGCACGGCACGAACGCACACGGCGTCGCGCGACGGTTACTCCCCGGCCCGCCCGCGAGGCCCGGAGGGGTACTGCTCGTGCTCGCGCGGCCTCTGCGGGAGGGCCGTGGCGCACACTGTCCGGCAGGTAATCGGACTCGCGGGCACGGCTGCTGGAGCCGCCCGCTCACCGCTGCGGGGCAGTCCCGGATTCGCACCGGGTTCCCCTGCATCGACAGCAGAAGCGAGCATACATGTTGTGCCGCCGGACTGCGGTGGCACCATATGTTGTGGCTGTCGTGTCGCGGGTGTGGCTGAGCGGGGTGGCCCGTCAGTGCTTCAGATAGACCTTGTACGTGCTCGAATCACCGGTCGGCGAGGTGAACTGGGCGACCAGCCGGTAGTGTCCGGCGGCGGTCAGGGCGTCGCTCAGGGCCCGGTCGGTGGCCTTCGGCGCGGTGCTGTCGAGGACGACCATGGTGAACCAGCCGTCCCGGATCGCGGCCACGCTGCCGGCGTCGCCGTGGTGCTGCACCCCGGCGACGTCGCGGTAGTCCGTGCCCGCCCGCGCGGAGACCCACTGCTCGGGTCGGGAGACGCCGCCCAGGTAGTACTCGGCGAGTCCGTCGACCTCGGTGAGGTAGCGGCCCTGGGGCTCCGCGTGGACCCGCAGGACGGCCAGCAGCCGGCCGGAGTCGGGCCCGTTCTGGTAGCGCAGGGCGGACTGCTCCAAGCCGAGGGCGAGCAGCGCGACCCAGACCAGGATGCCCAGCTGGGGGTGGCGGAAGTGGGCGCCGACCAGCCGGGTCAGGCCGACCCCGGCGAGCGGGGCGGCGAGCAGCATGCCGTAGCCGAGGTGGCGGAACAGCGCGCCGGAGGTGCCGGTCCACAGGTGGGCGGCGGGGACCAGCAGGGCGGTGACGGTCAGGACGGCCCCGAGCAGGGCGCGCAGGCCCCGGGTGGTGGGGACGGCGTCCTTCTCCGGCGCGTCGTGCTCGTTGATCTGCTCGTGGCGCGCGTAGGCGATGGTGCCGGCCACCGCGAGGACGGTGAACAGGCCGGCCCACTGGAGCGTGCCGAGCAGGATCGAGCCGGCTGAGCCGGGGGCGTTGCCGCGCGAGGGCGACCACCCCGCGACCCTGCCGAGGGTGCCGTACGGGAGCAGCAGCAGGAGGGTGCCGGCGCCCGTCAGCAGCGCGCGCAGGGCGGCGGGCCCCGGCCGCTGGTACGGCCGGGCGCAGGCGAACGCGAGGGCGACCAGGGCGGGGACGGCGAAGGCCGCGGAGTAGGCGACGGCGCAGGCCAGCGCCGTGGGTGGGGCGGCGAGCAGGGCCAGGGCCGGATGCCGTCGGGCGGTGAACACGGTGGTCCAGGCCGCGACGGCGACCAGCAGGACGGCGAGCGACTCGGGCGCGGCGTAGAAGCCGACCACGACGGTGGACTGGAGGACGGCGTAGACGGCGATGGCGCAGATGGCGACCCGCTCGTTGAACAGCCGCCGGGTCAGCGAGTACAGCAGGACGGTGGTGAGCAGCGCGAAGCCGAGGCTGAGCAGCCGGGTGCCCCAGATGCCGCTGGCGTTCGCGGCGGCGCCGGCCAGCGGCGGGTAGAGCCAGGGCGAGCCGTGCACCCGGTCGACCAGGTCGGTGGTGACCGGGGTGCCGTGCAGCAGGTGGGCCAGCTGCTGGCGGCCGGAGACCATGGTGGCGGCCTCGTCGGGGTGGGCGGCGGCCAGCAGGCGCAGCGAGAGCGCGGCCTGCACGGTGAGGACGGCGCCCAGCAGGCCGCGGGCGATCCAGCGGCGGCGCGGGCTGGGGCCCGGGTCCCAGCTGATCGCGGGGACCTGCGGGATGGTGTACGGGGCCAGTTCTATGTTGTCGGGGTTGTCCACCGCCACGGCCGTGCGGGCCTCGGCGGCGTCCGGTCCGGGCTCGGCGGTGTCCGGTCCCGGCTCGGCGGGTCCCGGCTCGGCGGGTTCGGGCTCGGCGGCCCGGCGGCGGGCCGCGCGGCCGTGCGGGACGGGGGGGAACTCGGACTCAGTGCTCATCTGGGGTTCCGGATGTCGAAGCCGTAACGGGGGTCGGACACGCGCTGCTTGAACGCGGCGAGGGTGTCCGGGACGGCCTCGACCCGCCAGTCCGCCCGCTTGACGATGTTGAACCAGACGAAGCCGACGACGTCGTCGTGCGCCTCCAGGCCGGTGAACAGCTGGTCGACGTCCGCGCGTTGGCGCTTGCCCTGCTCGGAGGCGGTCTCGCTGATGAAGAAGGGCTTCTTGGAGAAGCCGCGGATCTCGGCCATGGTCGGCCCGTACAGCGCCTCGAAGGTCTTCGGTCCGGTGCGGGTGAAGTAGCCGGTCATGCCCGCCCAGTCGACGTAGGTGTCGCCGGGGTAGTACGGCGCCAGGCGGGTGTTGGGCGCGGGGTCGGTGATGTTGGGGCTCCAGACCCAGATCACGTTGGTGGCGCCGGCCTGGTCGAAGATGTCGTGGACGTGGCGCCAGGCGGCCACGAAGTCCTCGGGGGTGGCGGCCTGACGGCCCCACGGGTACCAGTCGCCGTTCATCTCGTGGGCGATGCTGATGGCGATCGGCAGGTTGAACCTGGCGACGGACTTGGCGACGCCGCGCACGTAGTCGTCGGTGTCGCCGGCCGCGATCGAGGCGAGCGAGCGGTCGTGCGGTTCCCAGGCCATGAAGGGCAGTGCCCCGGCCTCGTGGATCCGGCGCGCGCCGGCGGTGTCGAAGCCGCCCTTCCAGTGGGCGTAGAACTCCAGGACGTTGGGCTGCTTGCCGATCGCGGCGCTGTAGCCGGGCAGCGCGTCCATCGTGGCGGGGACGTCGGGCAGGGCGGCGCCGAGGTACTTGTGGTCGGGCTTGAGCAGCGGCGTGACGTCGTACGGGACGCCGGCCGGCAGGGCCTTGGGCGTCCCGGCAGGCGCGCTCGGCGCGGCGCCGGGGGC
>NZ_MSJQ01000293.1 GCF_014596515.1 Streptomyces sp. CBMA156 | reverse complement strand
CGTCCGCGCCGTCCCCGCCCACGATCTCCGCCGGCGGCCGCGGCGTCGGCAGCCCGCCGGCCCCCTCCGGGCACACCACCACGGCCCGCCCGTCCTCGACCAGGCGCACGGCGCCGTCGGAGGTCTTCGCCCGCCCGTCGTACCGGCAGGGGATCCCGGCCAGACACGCACTCACCACGATCGGTTCCATAGCACACAGAATAGGCGGGGGCCGCCGCGCTCCCGAACTCGCTACCGTAGGGGCATGAGCGAGCTGCCGGACTGGATGTACGCGCCCAGAGACGAGGGCTGGTTTGCGGACGACCTCGACCACCTGCCACAGGCGCCGCGGCACACCGAACTGATCGATGGAGCACTGGTCTTCATGATGTCCCCGCAGCGTTCGTTCCATGGCAGGGTCGTGCGGAACCTGACCGCTGCGCTGGAATCGCTGGTGCCGGACGGGATGATGGTCGAGGACCAGATGACGGTCAAGCTCGACCGGTGGAACCGACCGGAGCCGGACGTGGTGGTCGCCTCGGCGGAGTACGACGCGGATCGTACCTGGTTCGCCGTAGCCGACGTGGTGCTCGCCGTCGAGGTCGTCTCCCCGGAGTCCGCGCACCGCGACCGTACGGTCAAGGTCCGCAAGTACGCCGAGGCAGGCATCCCCCACTACTGGATCGTGGAGGAGGAGGAAGGCCTCCCGGTCGTGCACGTCTTCGAGCTGGAGACGGTGACCTCCTCCTACGTCCCGGCCGGGATCTTCCGAGGCAAGCTCGAACGCCCGGTGCCGTTCCCGATCACGATCGAGCTGGACGGGCTGGTGCCGAGCGGCAGGCGTGCAGCGGATTGAGGCATCCGTGTAAAGACCTGCGAGACTGCGGAGCATGTCGGATGCACAGGTCGTCGTCGTCGGTGGTGGGATCGCGGGACTGGCCGCGGCCGCCTTCCTGAGCGGGGCGGCCGGAGGGCCGGCGCGGGCACGGGTGACGCTGCTGGAGGCGTCCGGGCGGGTCGGCGGGAAGCTGTGGGGCGGAGAGGTCGGCGGGGTCGGGGTGGACCTCGGGGCCGAGTCGGTGCTGGCCCGGCGGCCGGAGGCGGTGGAGCTGGCGCGGGCGGTCGGGCTGGCACGGGAACTGGAACCGCCGACCACCGCGAAGGCCGCGATCTGGACCCGCGGCGCCCTGCGGCCGCTGCCCGGCGGGCAGGTGATGGGCGTTCCCGGTGACCTGGAGGCGCTGGCCGCCTCCGGGGTGCTGACCGCGGAGGGGCTGGAGCGGGCCAGGCACGAGGAGTCCGCCGAGATCGGCGAGGACGTCCCGATCGGCCGCTACGTCGCCGACCGGCTGGGCCGGGAAGTCGTGGACCGGCTGGTCGAGCCGCTGCTGGGCGGCGTCTACGCCGGCCGCGCCGACGAGATCTCGCTGCGCGCCGCCGTGCCGCAGCTGCTGCCGATCGCGCGCGGCGGCGGCTCGCTGGTCGAGGGGGTGCACGAGCTGGCCTCCCGGCCGAAGGCGGCCGGCACCCCGGTGTTCCAGGGGCTGCGCGGCGGTCTCGGCACCCTGCCCGGCGCGGTCGCCGCGGCCTGCGTCGAGGCGGGCGTGGACCTGCGCACCGACGCCCCGGTGGACGAACTGCGCCGCACCCCCGACGGCTGGCGGGTGGTGACCGGCGGCGAGGTGCTGCACGCGGACGCCGTCGTGCTGGCCGTCCCGGCCCCCGCCGCGGCCCGGCTGCTGCGCGAGGACGCCCCGGCGGCCGCCACCGAGCTGGACACCGTCGAGTACGCGGGCATGGCCCTGGTGACCCTGGCCTTCCGCCGCGCCGACCTGGCCGAGCCGCCGAGCGGCAGTGGCTTCCTGGTGCCGCCGGTGGACGGCCGGCGGATCAAGGCCTCGACCTTCTCCTCCAACAAGTGGGGGTGGCTGGAGCGCTCCGCGCCGGACGCGTTCCTGCTGCGCACCTCGCTGGGCCGGCACCGCGAGGAGGAGGCGCTGGGGCTGCCGGACGAGGAGCTGGTGGCGCGGTCGCTGGCGGACCTGGAGGAGGCGATCGGGCTGACCGCCCGGCCGTACGACACCTTCGTGTCCCGCTTCACGGCCGGTCTGCCGCAGTACCCGGTGGGGCACCTGGACCGGGTGGCCAGGGTGCGGGCGGCGGCCGGGCGGGTGGGCGCGCTGGCGCTGTGCGGCGCCGCGTACGACGGGGTGGGCATTCCGGCGTGCATCGGGTCGGCCGCCGCCGCCGCGGCGGCCGTCGACAGACTGTTGACCCCGGAGACCGGGGAAGGTTCCACGGAGAGGACAATGGGCGCATGACTGAGAGCGTTGAGCGGGAGCAGCAGCCCGAGAAGAAGAAGGCGCGCGACCTGAACCAGGTCATCCGCTACACCATGTGGTCGGTGTTCAAGCTCAAGGGCGCCCTGCCCGAGGACCGCACCGCCCTCGCCGCCGAGGTGGACGAGCTGTTCGCGCAGCTGGACGCCAAGGACGTGACCGTGCGCGGCACGTACGACGTCTCCGGTCTGCGCGCGGACGCCGACATCCTGGTCTGGTGGCACGCCGCCGACTCGGACGACCTCCAGGAGGCGTACAACCGCTTCCGCCGCACCGGCCTCGGCCGGCTGCTGCAGCCGGTCTGGTCGAACATGGCGCTGCACCGCCCGGCCGAGTTCAACAAGTCGCACATCCCGGCGTTCCTGGCCGACGAGCGCCCGCGCGACTACGTCTGCGTGTACCCGTTCGTCCGCTCCTACGAGTGGTACCTGCTGCCGGACGCCGAGCGGCGCGCGATGCTCGCCGAGCACGGCCAGATGGCGCGCGGCTACCCGGACGTGCGGGCCAACACGGTGGCCTCGTTCGCGCTCGGCGACTACGAGTGGCTGCTCGCCTTCGAGGCGGACGAGCTGCACCGGATCGTCGACCTGATGCGCGACCTGCGCCCCTCCCGGGCCCGGCTGCACGTCCGCGAGGAGGTGCCGTTCTTCACCGGCCGCCGCAAGCCGGTGAGCGAGCTGCTGAACGGCCTGGTCTGAGCGACCGCGCGGTGTCAGGAGGCCGGTTCCCCCGCGGGGGAGCCGGCCTCCGGCGTTCCGGCGGGGTGCCGTGGCCGTGCTCCGGCGGACTCGCGCAGTACGGAGGTGCAGTGGTCGCCGAGGTCGACCCGGGTGACGTCCTTGAAGCCTCCAGCGTCGCGAGGCCGTGCCTGCCGAGGGCCGGTCCGGCCGGGGAGGGTTCGTCCATCGGGGGAGTCTGCCCTGGTCGCGGGGTGGGCACAGCCGGATTTCAGGTCCGGTGGGGGCGCAGGGCGGCGCGGAGGCGGGCGTCGGGGAGGACGGCGGGGCCGTTCATGGCGACGGCGGTGAGCAGTTCGCGCTCCTCGTCGTCGGCGAGGCCGCGCTGGCGGGCCGGGCGGACCTCGCGCAGCACCTCCTGGCCGGTCGGGGAGGCCCAACGGGTGTACGGGTAGACGTCGACCCGGGCCATCAGCAGGGTGCCGGAGGTGAGCATCAGCGGCAGCGAGAACCAGGCGAGCGGGGCGAGGGTGTCACCGCCGGTGAAGCCGCTCAGGGCCAGCGAGGCGGCCAGCAGGACCAGCGACAGCAGCAGTGCGTGGCGGACCTGCCGGACCACCACCACGGTGGTGCGCTGCACCATCGCGGGGGTGGCCAGGCCCGCCAGCGCGAGCCGGGCGCCGATCTCCAGCACGGTGGGGTGCTCGGCCATCGCCCGGCGCAGCTCGTCGGTGCGGCACTGGCCCCCGGGGCCGACGGTGGCGATGACCGCCCGCTCCAGCCGGCTGCGGCCCCTGGGGTCGACCACGGTGGTCCAGCCGGTGTGCGCCAGGTGCAGCCGGCCCCGGCCGGCCATCAGGACGAGGGCGAGTTCGACCACCCGGTCCGGGCCGCCGGCCAGGTAGGCGGTCTCGTACAGGCCGATGCCGACGGCTTCGGGGGGCCGCAGGCCGGTCGGGTCGGTGAGGGCGTCGGCGGTGGCGGTCATCCGGACCAGTCGGAGGCAGGACAGCACCGCCGCGACACAGGCCGGTATGAGGAACAGCAACCACATGGGCATGTTGTATGCCTGCGGCGAGGGCGCGCGGAACGCATTCCCGGTCCGCGATACCGAACTGTGACGTCCGGCGGGGCGTCAGTGGGGGTGCGGCCGTGCGGCGGAGCCTTCTCGGCCGGGCGGTGCGACCCCGCGCGCAGCCCGACGGCGGCCGGTCCCCCGGCGATCGGCCGGGCCGCGTACCTCGTCCCCGCCGATCGCCTGGCCGGCCGCCGGGGCCGGTGTCAGGAGCCGCAGCCGCCGCCACCGCAGCTCGATCCGCAGCTGGAGGAGGACGACGAACCGCAGCTGGACGAGGAGGACCCGCAGCTGGAGGAGGACGAGGAGCCACAGCTCGACGACGAGGAGGAGCCGCAGCCGGAGGAGCCGGAGTCCGAGGAACCGCACCAGGAGGCGCTGCCGCCGTCGGAGCCGGAGGAGCACGAGGACGACGATGAGGATGACGAGGACGACGACGAGGACGACGACGCGGCGTTCGCGGCGGCCGCGTGCCGCACGGCCTCCTCCTCGGCCGACGCGGCCAGCATCGTGGCCTCCAGCTCCTGGTCGTCCAGCCCGGCCGCGGCCAGCCCGCCGAGCGCGAGCGCGCCCAGCAGCGCGCCGCCGGCCAGCTTGGGCGACACCCCGGAGTTGGGCTTCCACGGCCCGCCCTGCATCAGGGAGAGCTGGCGCGCTCCCGCCGGGGTGATCCGGCTCCTGACCGGCGGGGTGGCGAGCAGCGCGACGAGGCCCCCGGCCACCAGGATGCCCGGGATCCAGAGGTTCGGGCGGTAGTGGCCGACGACGCCGTCGTCGATCAGTACGGAGGCCACCGCGGAGGCCACCACGACGAGCAGCGCGAGCCAGAGCAGCCGGCGGGCGGTGCGGGCCCGCCGCAGCCGCTCGGGGCGGCGCAGCAGGCCGCGGTCGGCGAGCCTGTCGCCGAGCTCCTGGACGGCGGCGGAGCGCATCACGGCGTGGCGCAGCGGGCCGATCTCGCGGCTCCCGGTCGGGCCGACGGCGTCCTGGACCGCCTTGTCGACGGCGTCGTACGGCTTGGCGCCGGTGAGTGTGACCAGGCCGGAGCGGCTGATCACGGCCTGCTCGCTGAGGTGCATCCGGACCAGGGCGGTGTCGAACACCCGCCCGGGACCGCCGGACAGGAACGCGGTGTCGAGCAGCGGCAGGCCGCGGCCGGGCAGGCCCTTGGCGTACCGGACCTGGCCGATGTGCTGCCGGGTCCGCGAGGCGTACAGGGCGGCGGCCACCAGCAGGACGGCCGGGACGATGAAGTAGCTGTTGCGCCACATGGGCGGTTCCCCCCGAGGTGGTGATGGTTCGCCAGAGGCTGGTGGCCCCCGGCCGCCGGCTGTCAGGGCGTGTCGGACGCGCCCTGGCGGCGCAGGGCCCGGCGCAGGCGCGCGAGCGGGCCGGGCGGTGGTACGGGTGCCGGGTGGAGCCACTGCTCCAGGGCTCGGCGGTGGTCGTCGGCGAGCGGGCCGCCGTCGGTGAGCACCCACTGCGCGAAGGCCCGGGCGTCGGCGCGGTAGCCGCCGGTCTGCGGGTGGGAGCGGGCGTAGCCGAGGAAGAGCGGCCCGTACTGCGCCCCGAGCATACGGGGCAGGTCGGGGGCCACCTTGGCGGTGGTGCTCCGCCGCTTGGCGGCCAGGCCGGTGGACTGGGCGCGGACCTGGCGCTCGTCGAAGCCGGGCGGGACGGGCCCGCCGGCCACCAGGGCGGCCAGCAGCTCCTCCTGGCGCCGGGCCAGCCGCTGCCGGGCGGCGGTGAGGTCCCGGTCGGCGGCGATGTCGGTGGCCTTCTGGATCGTGGTCGGGTCGGTCATCGTCGGGTGCTCCCCTCCAGGACCCGGCGGATGGCGTCCAGTTCGCCGGCCAGCTCGCTGGGCGGCGGGAAGTTGGCGTCCCGCTCCAGCAGGACGCCTGGCGGGGTGGTCCGTGCGCAGAGTTCGGCCAGTATCTCCAGGACCGGTTCGGTGACGGGGTGGGCGTGGGTGTCGTGCCAGACGCCGTCGACCAGCCTGCCGCCCGCGACGTGCACGTAGGCGAGCGCCTCCAGCGGCAGGCGGTCGAGTTCGGCGGCCGGGTCGAGGCCGAGGTTGACCCGGTTGGTGTGCAGGTTGGCGACGTCGATCAGCAGCCGGACGCCGGTGCGCTCGACCAGCTCGGCCAGGAACTCGCCCTCGCTGAACTCGTCGTCCGGCCAGGCGAGCTGGGCGGCCGTGTTCTCCAGGGCGAGCGGTACCGGCAGCTGTTCCCGGGCGATCCGGACGTTCTCGGCGATCACCCGCAGCGAGTCCCGGGTACGGGGGACGGGCAGCAGGTGGCCGGCCTCCAGGCCGCCGGCCCGGACGAACGCCAGGTGCTCGGTGACCAGCGGGGAGCCGAGCGCCAGGGCGGCGTCGGCGAGCCGGGCGAGGCGGCCCGGGTCGGGCAGGTCCGCGCCGCCGAGGCCGAGGCCGACGCCGTGCGGGACGACGGTGACGCCGCGTTCGCGCAGGACGGTCAGCGAGTCGGGCAGGTGGTCGGCGCAGATGTTCTCGGCGACCACCTCGACCCAGTCCAGGCCGGGCTGGCGTTCGACCACGGTGTCGATCTCGCTGCGCCAGCCGAGGCCGACGCCCAGGCGGGTCGTGGTTTCCGGGGGCATGGTTCCTGTGGACGCCGTTTTCGGGGCCGTGGTTCTCGGGGTCGCGGTTCCGGCGGGCGCGTTTCCCCGGAGCGCCGTTCCCCGGGGTGCGGCGCTCGGGCTCGCGGTGGCGGAGCCGGGCAGGTCAGGGGCAGGGGTGGTCATCGGTTCGCCCCCTTCGGAGGGCCGGGTGAGAAGGGCCGTCGACCGGTGCGGGCGTCGTCGCCAGGACCGCGCGGCCGTGTTGCTGAGGATGTCCCCGGGCAGGGTGGCTGCCAAGCCTCACCCGGTCTTCTCAGAGCATTATTTGAGCTTGTCGGCCCGGTGATCAGGGACTTTGGTCCCGAGCCTCGGCCGTCCCCGCAGGTGGGGCGCCCCGGCGGCGGGAAAAACGGGGGGCGCGGGCGGACGGGCGCGGCTAGCGTGGGAATCCATGACTTCTTCGATCTCCCTGACGATCCGTGACTTCCGCCCCGAGGACGCCGGCGCCGTGGCGGCGGCCCACCGGGCCGAGCGCGAGCACCTGGTGCTCTCCGCCGAGGCCCTGGCCTGGCAGAACGCCCAACCCAGCCCCGAGGAACACTTCCGCACCTTCGTCGCCGAGCTGGACGGCCGGGTGGTCGGCGCGGTGCGCTGCGGCGTGGTGCTCGGCACGACGACCGAGGGCGTCGGCTACGCCAACGGCAGCGTGCTGCCCGCTTTCCGGCGGCGCGGGGCGGCCACCGCGCTGCTGGCCGCGGCCGAGCGGCACCTGACCGGGCACGGGGTGACCGAGCTGCACACCTGGGTGGACGACGAGCCCGCCTCGCTGGCCTTCGCCACCGCCAGTGGCTACCGGCTCGGGCGCGCCATGCAGTTCGCCGGACGGGACCTGACGCTGCCGCTGCCACCGGCGCCGGTACTGCCGGCCGGCGTCGAGCTGCGCCCGGCCGCCGACTGGGCGGCCGCCCCGCACCCGGTGTTCCTGGTCGAGGCGGACGCCGTCCTGGACGAGCCGGGCAGCGAGGTGCCGATGGACGCCGTGGAGTACGAGGACTGGCTGCGCTGCGACTGGACCCGCCCGGACCGGGACCTGGCGCTGAGCGTCGTCGCCGTGGTGGACGGCGAGCCGGCCGCGTTCAGCATGGCGCAGACCGACGGGGTGGACCGCTACTGGTCCGCGTTCACCGCCTGCCGCCGGGAGTTCCGCGGCCGGGGGCTGACCAAGTCGGCCAAGCTGGAGTCGCTGCGGCTCGCCGTGGCGGCGGGCTACCGGCGCGCGTACACCAGCAACGACACGACCAACGGGCCGATGCTGGCGATCAACGCCTGGCTGGGATACGAGCGCTGCGCGGGGGAGCGCAAGGGGATCAAGCGGCTGGAGCGGCCCGCGGGTCGGGAAGCCTGACGCTCCGCCGGTGCCGGCGGGGTCCGCCGCACCCCGCCGCGTCCCGCCGGCCCCCGTGGCGCTGTCGCGCCGAGGGTCGGCGCTGGTCCGAGGGGGCAACGCGGGTGCCTCCGCGCTGCGGGGGACGGGCCGGTTCGGCCAGATGTGGTCCAGACCACTCGGGATGAATCGGGATATCCCGGGCTTCTGAAGACGCGAAGTGGCTTGAACCGTAAGAGTTTTGCTTCGCCTCTGACACATCATGGGCATAATCGCGCACATGACGATCAACCGTGCGAACGTGAGCGCGATCGCCGAGGACCTGTACGTGTGGCTCCCGCCGAAGCGGGGATGGGGCCTGGCCAACTGCGGACTGCTGGCTTCGGAGACCACGGCGCTCTGGATCGACACACCGTACGACCCCTCGCTGGCCGGGGAGTTCCTCGCCGCCAGCCGGCGGCTGCTGCCCGCCGGGGTCGAGGTCGACCGGGTGGTCGTCACCCACGCCAACGGGGACCACCTGTGGGGCGCCGGGGTGCTGCCGGACGCCGAGGTGATCGCCACCCGCGAGGCCCTGGAGCACATCCACTGGGAGCCCACCCCCCAGCAGCAGCACGCGCTGGTCACCACCAGCGACCCGGACTCGCCGCTCGGCGGCTACCTGCGGGAGCACTTCGGAGTGTTCGACTGGTCCACCGCCGAGGCGGTGCGCCCGGACACCGTCTTCACCGGTGAGCTGGAGCTGACCGTCGGCCGGTACCCGGTGCAGATCACCAGCCTGCCCGCCGCCCACACCGGCGGCGACCTGATGGTCCACCTCCCGCACCAGCGCGCGGTGTTCACCGGCGACGTGATCTTCTCCTCGACGCCCGAGCAGCCCGGCGACCACCCCTCGCACTGGGCAGGACCGCTGGAGAACGTCATCGGCGCCTGCGAGCGGGCCCTGGCCACCGGCGCGGAGATCTTCGTACCGGGCCACGGCCCGGTGCTCGACCGGGCCGGCGTCCGGGAGCACATCGGCTACCTCGGGTACGTCCGCGAGCGCGCCCACGCCCTGCAGGCCGCCGGGATACCCGCGCTGGACGCCGCCCGGCGGGTGATCGCAGAGCGGCGCCACCCCGAACTCGGCCTGCCCGAGCGGCTGGTGCTCACCATCGCGGCCGAGTACCGGCACCTGGACGGCTCGGCGGCCCCGGGCGTCCTGGAGGCCATGGGCCAGGTCGCCCTGGTGGCCAGGGAGCTGGCCGAGGACGGCGCCCGCCCCCCGCGCCCGCGCACCGCCCGGAACTGACCCCGCCCGGGTTGCCCATCCGGCAGCCCGGCAGCCCGGCCTTCCTGTCCGTCCCGTCCGGCCCGGCCGGTCCGATCCGCAAGCACCCCCGAGGACTTCGATGACGCAGATCGCGCTGATCGTCCTGGCGCTGGTCGCCGCCGTGGCCACGGGCGTGCTCGCCCGCGGCCGGGCCGGGGCCGTCGCCCGGGCCACGGCCGCCGAGACCGCACTCGGCCACGGCGAGGAACGCGCCCGGGCCGCCGAG